>CAYTCZ010000086.1:0-17272 GCA_964436315.1 uncultured Gaiellales bacterium
GCCTGGAAGAGGGCTCTGTTCTCGTCTTCCTCGGGGTGCCACAGCACGCTCACGAGAAACTCGCGGTCTGGATCCTCGAGACCTTCGACGGTACCGTCTTCGGCCCACGCCACCTCCTGCAACCCGTCGCCGATGCGACCAGGACCCTGGTGGTGGTGTGACTTCACTCGCACTGGCCCGTTGAGTATCTTGTCGAGCCGGCTCCGTTCGGCGATCGAGACTTCGTGTTCCGAGAACACCCCGAGCGTCTGCCGGTGCCGCTCATGGCCCACAACGTCGGGCAGATGCTGGACGAGATCGCCACCACGCGCGACGTTCACGACTTGGAGCCCACGGCAGATCCCGAGGACCGGCATGTCTCGTTCGACAGCAGCCGTAAGGAGCGCGAGTTCCGCGCGGTCTCGAGTCGGCCTGATTCCGATCGTCTCGTCGTGCGAGCTCGCGTCGTAGACGGAGGGATCGATGTCGGAGCCACCGGTGAGAACGAGGCCATCGAGTTTCTCCAGCAATTCCACCGCTCCGTTCTCGGTGGGAGGGATGACGATCGGCAGCCCGCCTGCTTCATCGATCGAGCGAATGTAGGACCATGGGACGAGGGCAGCCGGGAGAGTCCAGGCTCCCCACGAGGCCTCTTCTTCGTAGCCGCTGATCCCGATGACGGGTCGCATCGCCCTCCGACGAATAGTGGACAGAGTTGCAGCGCACTTCTGCCCGAGGTCATACGCTGCGGTCTTCCCGCCGAAGTCTATGGATCTCTCGCCTCGTCGATCTTCTCTCCGAAGGCGCTGTGGCCAGCAACCACAATGGCTCCGTAGCGGGCTAGACTTGGCCAATGTCTGACATCGCGGCGGACCGAGGGCGCTCGCGGGCCCCGAGCGCCGATTCCGAGACGCTTCGCACGCTCGAGTCGATCCAGCGACGAGTTCTCTGGCTCGCGGTACGGATCGTCGATTATGCGAATCGCGAGCGCCCGAAAGGGGACGATCTCAAGGTAGGCGGCCATCAGGCCTCATCGGCCTCGATGGTCTCCATCATGACGGCGCTCTACCTCCACGATCTGCGCGCCGAGGATCGAGTATCGGTAAAGCCGCACGCGTCTCCGGTTCTTCACGCGATCGAATACTTGCTTGGCCGGCTTCCCGAGCGATATCTGACGACGCTCCGCGCCTATGGCGGCCTTCAGTCCTATCCCAGTCGCACGAAGGACCCGTTCCCAGTCGACTACTCGACGGGGTCAGTCGGCCTCGGCGCGGCGGCCCCTCTCTTTGGAGCGCTGGCCGACCGGTACGTCCAGTCTCACTTCGGACGTTCGACGGGAGGCCGGTTTATCTCGCTCCTCGGTGATGCCGAGCTCGACGAGGGGAATCTCTGGGAGGCGGTGATCGAACCTGCGACGCGCTCGCTCGACAATGCGTTATGGGTGGTCGACCTGAATCGCCAGAGTCTTGATCGAGTCGTGCCGATCATCAAGGCGGGCGAGCTCGAGCGCCAATTCGAAGCCTCTGGATGGAACGTCATCGAGCTCAAGTACGGCCGTCGACTCCGAGCGGCGTTCAGGAAGGAGGGAGGCGACCTTCTCCGGCGAGCGATCGATGAGATGCCGAACCAGGTGTACCAAGGCCTCTTCGGCGCGAGCGAGGAGGTCGCTTTCGAGTCGCTGCTCGCGGGTTTCTCGGAGGCGGAGCAGCAGCGGCTCATTCCGCTCCTGAACGAGTACGAGGGCGAACTCGCGGAGCTCATTCGCGACCTCGGTGGTCACGACATTGGCGACCTGATCGGTGCCTTCGACCAGGCACGAGCCCACCAGTCAAGTCCCAGCGTTATCTTCGCCTACACGATCAAGGGTTGGGGCCTACCGATCGCCGGGCGACCTCTAAACCACTCGGCGCTGCTGACCGGCGAGCAGATCGACGAGCTTCGGGCCGAAGTCGGTCTCACCGATGAGAGCGAGTGGAGCCGATTCGCCGTTGGGACGCCCGAGGCGGAGCTCGTGAGCGCCGCGACGCAGCGTCTGGAACGAAAAGAGCCGCCGGAGCCACATCGTTTCGAGGTGCCTCGTTCGCTCGGATCCGGCTGCCCGGCCAAGATCTCGACACAGGCGGCCTTCGGCCAGGCTCTGCTCGGGCTGTCCCGGCTCGAAGGCGTCGCCGAACGCATCGTGACGCTGTCGCCCGACGTCTCGGTGTCGACGAACCTCGGCGGCTGGATCAACAAATCGGGGATCTGGGGGCTCGAACCTGAGCCGGAGATGGACGTCGTTCGGGACTCCCCGCTCAACTGGACTGTGTCGCCAGAAGGACAGCACGTCGAACTCGGAATCTCCGAGATGAATCTCTTCCTGCTTCTGGGCCAGCTCGGTCTGGCCTCGGACTTCCAAGGCGCGCCGCTCTTCCCGATCGGCACCGTCTACGACCCCTTCGTCTGTCGCGGCCTCGAGGGCCTCATCTACTCGGTGTACTCGGGTTCGCGCTTCGTCTTCGCCGGCACTCCCTCGGGGGTCTCTCTCTCGCGGGAGGGCGGAGCTCATCAGTCGACGATCACGCCCGGGATCGGGATTGAGCTTCCCGGTCTCGCGTATGCCGAACCGTGTTACGCAAGCGAGATGGAATGGCTGCTGCTCGACGGATTACAGCGCCTCCACGATTCCGATGGGGAAGCCGTCTATCTCCGCCTCTCGACGAAGCCGGTGGATCAGAGTCCGTTCACCGAGCTCATCGAGGAGCATGGTGAGGACGCCGTGCGGGCCGACGTCCTCGCAGGGGGCTTTCGACTTCGCGAGACACGGCCCGCCGACGACCAGGTCCTCCTGTTCACCTGCGGGGCGGTCGTCCCCGAGACCCTCGCTGCCGCCGAGGTCCTCGCCGAGGAGGAAGGGGTTGAGGCGGGCGTCATCTGTGTCTCTTCTCCTGACCGGCTCTACCGAGGCTGGCGAGAGTCCCGACTGGCTCACCTCCGTGACCTCAGCGCCTCCCGTGAGCGGTCACAGCTCGAGCGACTCGTTCCTCGTCCCGAGCGGGGTGTCCCGATCGTCAGCGTCGTCGACGGTGCCTCGCATTCACTGGCATTTCTCGGATCGTGTCTTGGCGCCCGCGCGGTTCCCCTCGGGATCGATCGCTTTGGGCAGGCAGGAAGCCAGCCAGAGATCTACGAGGAATACGAGATCTCGCCTTCAGCCATCGCGACCGCTGCCCTGATCGCGCTCGAACCCTGAGACAGCCGGAAAGCTACGCGGCTGGTGCCGCGGACGCTTCGCCGCCGAGCGCGCGCTTCCACCAGTCGGCCTCACGGCGTTCACGCGTGCTTCGAACCTCCCGTGCGTACCGGCTGAGCTCCCGACCGTGGCGTAGGAGAACCGTCATCTCCTCTTCGGTCAGCGGCTTGGCGAGATAGTCGCCCTGGCCGAGCTCTGAACCGAGCTTGCGGAGCTCATATGCCTGCTCTGCCGACTCGACGCCCTCGGCGATCGTCTCGAGGTCGAGAGTCCGGCAGAGCTCGATAATCGTCCGCACAAATGCCGCCTCTTGCGAGTCGCCCCACAGGCCGTCGATGAAGCCTTTCGCGATCTTGAGAATGTCGATTGGGAACAGGTGGAGATACCGGAGCGATGAGTAGCCGGTCCCGAAGTCATCGACGGAGAGCTTCAGGCCCAGCGCCTTCAGCTCGAGGAGACGATCAACCGTCGCGTCGGTGTCATGCATCATCACGCTCTCGGTGATCTCGAGGATCAACGTCTTCGCGTCGAGTCCCGATTTCTTGATCGCAGTTTCCACATCAGCGATCAAGGTTGACTCGTCGAGCTGACGACCGGAGATGTTGACGCTGAGCTGGAGTGGCTCGTCGTCCTCGTTCTCGAGTTGCCATTCACGGACCTGGCTGGTTGCTTCTTCGAGCACCCAGCGTCCCATTGCGTTGATCATGCCGCTCTCCTCGGCAAGTCCGATGAAGTCACTGGGGGGGAGTAGACCGAGCTTCGGATGGCGCCAGCGGAGGAGTGCCTCGACCGCTTCGATTCGGCCGCTCTTGAGCTCGACAATGGGCTGATAGTGAACCTCGAGTTCGTCGCGCTCGAGAGCGCGCCGCATGTCCGACTCGAGTTCGAGCCGCTTGAGTGCATCAGCGTGCATAGTCGATTCGAAGATTGCGTAGCGACCTCGGCCTCCACCCTTCGCCATGTACATGGCGATGTCGGCGTTCCTGAGGAGCTCGTCCGCGCCTTCGCTGGGATCGCTCATCGCGATTCCGATGCTCGTGTCGATAAAGGCGTGCTTCCCCTGCAGCGTAAATGGCTCCTGGAGGGAGTCGATAATCCGGTCGGCGACGACAACTGCGTTCGAGACCGTGGTCGCGTCGTCGAGCAAGATTGCGAACTCATCGCCGCCAAGCCGTGAGACTGTGTCGGCTGGCCGGACGCACGCGCGGAGACGCTCGGCAACACCGATCAGCAATTCGTCACCGACTTGGTGCCCAAGGCTGTCGTTCACGTTTTTGAAGTTGTCGAGGTCGCAGAACAGGATCGCGAACGGTTCTTCAGATCGCTTCCGTTCGCGGAGGGCGCGCTCGACCCGGTCTTTGAAGAGTGCCCGGTTCGCCAGGTCGGTCAGGGGATCGTGAAAAGCCTGGTGAGCAAGTTGCTCTTCAAGCGTCTTTCGCTCTGTGATGTCGCGGCTGTTCAAGATCATCTGGCCGACGTTCGGATCGTCGATGAGGTTGTTGCCGACCGTCTCGATATGGAGCCACGAACCATCACGGTGCTGCATTCGCCACTCGACCGTGCTCGTGATGCCCGGCTGGCGCATCGCCTCAGTGAAGAACGCAATCGCGCGGGTCGCATCGTCCGGGTGGAGAAGTTCGGTCAGTTTGACGCCCACGAGTTCAGCGGGTGCGTAGCCGAGAACGCTCTCGACGGAAGGCGTCTGGTAGCAGATGGTCGCGTCGGGATCGATGAGCGTGACGAGGTCTGACGAGTTCTGCACGATCGAGCGGAATCGCTCTTGGCTCTGGTGCAGGTGGAGGTCTTCGTTGATCCGAACGGCTTCGAGTGCAGGAGCCGTAAGCGCAGCGACGGTTTCGAGCCCTTCGGCGCTACCGTTGCCAATTGAGCCGCTGTTCTCGACCATGAGAACGCCGCGAAGCTCGCCCAGCATGATCAATGGGACGAGGAACACTGTTCGGTTCTTTCGCCCCAGGAACCCTTGCCGGCGGGCTGGCACAACCGGGTCGTCGTTTCGCAACTCGATGGACATCGACCGTCCCTCTCTGAGCCCCGCCTGAACCTCGGTTTCAAGCCGGCGAACGTCCATCTCCTGACCCTCGAGATCCTCGCCGTCGGCGCCGACGGCGGCGACGAACGTCATCTTCTCTTCCGATCCGAGCGCCAAGCCGGCCCGGGCTTTCTTTGCCTTCCCGAGTGTTGAAAGCGCCCCGTCAAGCGCGGCCGTCAGGATCTGGTTACGGGCATTTGTGCTCGCCCGAGTACCGCTCCAATTGAGGTTTTTAGGCTTTGGATGCTCCGGATCGTGTGCCGTCAGGGCCGTCATTGGCGGGTTCCTTGGTCTACTGCCGCGCGTAGGGGCAGTTCACCCTGTTGGTTATCGGCCGCTCGTACGTTCTCACCTCCCTCTTTTGGGTCTTCCCACGTTCGAGTGATTCGTGCGTGAAATTGCCCCTATCGGGCGAGGGGCGTCCCGACTCCCTTTTTACGCGCGCGCGAATCGACGACTGAAGCGAAGGCACCATCCAGTGCCCCGATCCCGAGGTTGACGCAGACGACACGATCGGGACGGTCCGTCCCGGACAGCGATTCGCCGACGGTCCCATGCGGCTTCGGCCAGTTCTGGAAGTGGCCTTGTGCGCGGTAGTACTCGAACTGCTCGAGATCGTCGGAGAGCATCAGATCGGCGACCGCGATCGCCTCGCGCGAGAAGTAGAAGTCGAAATCGATCGGGAGTGCGAGCCACCTGGGACCGAGCCAGTCAGGCGTAAGCGGTGACGGCGGCGCCTCCACGATCGGTCCTGCCGAGATGACGAGGTCAGCGTTCTCCACCGCCGCTCGGGCGGAGTCCATCGCCTCCACGAGGCCCTCGAGTTGCTCGATTCGCTCCGGATGCGGATCGTAGGCGCCGATCTCGACATCCGGGTTGAGCGCGTTCAGAACGCGCGCGTGATATCGGCCTTGTTCACCGCAGCCGAGGATCGCCGCTCGATTCCAGCCAGCGGGCGCGAAACGCCGGATGCAGACGCCGCTCGCGGCCGCCGTTCGGGCGGCAGTTATCTCTCCAGCGTCCATGATCGTGAGCGGGAGCCCGGTTTCGGGATCATTCAAGACGATCAGGCCCGAGATGTACGGGAGGCCGCGCTGCTTGTTTTCCGGGTACCCCGAGACCCATTTCAACACCGCGATGTCGTCGCTTCGCAGGTAGGCCGGCATTGCGTGAATGAACGAGTCGCTTCGCGGGTGGATGCCCGGTTTTGGTGGAAGCTCGACGTTGCCCGCGGCAGCGTCCACATACGTGCGTTCGACGATGTCGAGTTGCTCGGATATCCCGGGGAGGAGACCAACGACCTCCTCTCGGGTGAGATAGTGGAGCTGTTTCAAACCTGCTCCGCGAGTTGCTCCGGCTCGACCCGCAGCATGACACGTTGCTGGCCCGGCTCAGCCCATTGGTACTCGGGTTCGCCCGTGAACTTCAGCGAGAGCCTGTCGATGTGATCGTCGGCCGCTTGACCTTCGGTGAACTCGACCACGCGACCGCGAATTTCGATTTTGCGGAGTGGGTTTCCGTCTTCCGGGACCGTGAGGGCGATCCGAGGATCGCGACGGAGGTTCTTCTCCTTGACCCGACCGATGACGGTGTTGAGAAGAATGTAGCCATCGTCTCTGTCTACCCACATCGGCGAGACCTGCGGTGACCCGTCCGCCATGACGGTTGCGACGTACGCCGTGTTTGGGCCGTCCAAGAGTTCCTGCGCCGCTTCGGTCAACTCGATCATAGGATCTCCTCCGACTAGGGTTCCGTAGATGCTCCTCGAGGGAACGCGAATTCTCGCATTAGAAAACGGTCTTGCAGGCCCGCTGTGTTCCCGGCTGCTCGCGGACTTCGGCGCCGAGGTCACGAAGATCGAGCGGCCCGGGAGCGGCGACGTCACCCGAGAATGGGATTCTGGTGCGGCCGGCCTGTCGAGCGGCTTCGTGTGGATGAACCGCGGGAAGCGGAGCATCACGCTCGATCTCAAGAATCCGGCCACGCGCCCGGCGATCGAACGCCTCCTTGCGAGAAGTGACGTGTTCATGCAGAACCTGACGCCAGGGTCAGCGGAGCGCCTCGGGCTCGACGAGCAAGCGGTTCGAATACACCGACCAGACATCGTCTACACCGATATCTCCGGCTACGGCCTCGATGGGCCCTACGCGCACAGGAACGCCTACGACCTCGTTATGCAGGGAGAAGCGGGCCTTATCGCGATGAACGGGAGCGAGGAGGAGCCGGCACGGATCGCGATCCCTGTCTGCGATATCGGCGCGGGGAGTTACGCAGCGCTCGGAACTCTCGCGGCGCTCGTGCAACGCGCCGAGTCAGGCACCGGCACGCGAGTTTCCGTCTCGATGTTCGACGTGATGGTCGACTGGCTCGGCTACTACCCGCACTTCTGGTGGCACCAAGGTCAGAAGCCACCGCGGATGGGCGTTCGGCATCCGCTCTTCTGTCCGTACGGGCCCTATCCGGCCAAGGGCGGCCGACTCTTCAATCTGGCGGTCCTCTCTCCTGAACACTGGCAGAGGTTCTGCCTGGAGGTCATCGAGGAGTCAGCCCTCTACGCGGAGGAGCGTTACCGAACCATGGAAGGTCGGGTGCAGGATCGCGAGGTTCTCGAGAACCGACTTCGGGAGATGTTCGCCGCGCGGGAAGCGTCCGAATGGGTTGAACGACTCGAGGGCGTCGGCATCCCGTGCGGTCTCGTCAACGAGCTTCCTGAGGTAATGGGGCATCCGCAACTCGAACACGGACAACTCGTCACCCACATCGGCTCGCCTGTCGGCACGATTCCCACAGTCGGCAGCCCGTTCTTCGTCGGCGGCGATCGACCGGAGCTCGGCCCGGTTCCCGATCTTGGGGAGCACACGGAAGAAGTGCTCCGCGAGGTCGGTCTGTCTCCCGAGGAGATTCGGGGGATCGAGGGCGCCCGAAGCTCGGCCTGAGAGGTGAGGTGGTATACGTTGAGGTTCTATGGCGGCCACCAGTCTGCTTGACCGGCCTGAGCTGGCGGCAGCCCGGATTGACGCTCGCGCCTCGGGAGAGAACTTTCCAGTTGCCTCGCTACTTGCCCCCAGGGAAGCACGTCCGCATCTCCGTGCGATCTACGGCTTCGCCCGTCTCGTCGACAACCTCGGCGACGAGGCGGAGGGCGACCGGCTCGCACTCCTTGCGGAGCTCGAGCGGGAACTCGACGGACCACCGCAGACGGAGGTCATGCAACGGCTTCACGAGACGATCCAGGCATGCGGGCTGTCACGCGAGCCCTTCGCCCGTCTGATCGAGGCGAACCGCATCGACCAACGCAAATCACGCTACGACACCTGGAGCGACGTAAGGGAGTACTGCACGTACTCAGCCGACCCGGTAGGGCGGCTCGTTCTGGGCGTTTATGGTCGGGACCAGGACGACGAGCTGCTTGCGTGGAGCGACGATGTGTGCACCGGTCTCCAGCTCGTGAACTTCCTCCAGGATCCGCCCCGGGACTATGCGTTGGGCCGTGTCTACCTGCCGCAAGAGGACCTGCGTCGGTTTGCGGTCGTCGATCACGAAATGGAAGGCCCGCTCAACGAGCGCCTCATCGCACTCTTCCGTTTTGAGGCAGACCGTGCTCGGGTTCTGCTCAGTAGCGGGCTGCCGCTTTCGCGCGCGCTCGGACGTCGGATCGGACGATCGGTCGCCCTCTTCGCTCGGGGGGGCATGGCCGCCCTCGATGCCCTTGAACGCGCCGGTTGGGATGTGTTCGGAGGCCGTCCGGCGCCGACGGCCTGGACGTTCGGACGGCTGACCATCCGCGAGCTCTTTCGACGTTGACAGTCCGCGAGGCGTACGCAGAGACGATGCAAATCACGCGTCGCGAGGCGCGGAACTTCGCATGGGGGATCATGCTTCTGCCCCGGCCGAAGCGAGAGGCTCTCGGTGCGCTCTACGCCTTCGCTCGTCGCGTGGACGACATCGCCGACGGTGACCTCGATCCGATCGAGAAGCGCGCGAGGCTCGAGGAATGTGCTGGGCAGGTCGAGTCGCTACCGTGGAGCTCCGACGCCGACCCCGTGCTCCTTGCGCTCGGCGACACGATGGTGCGCTACCCCATCCCGCGAAGCGCGCTCCTCGACTTGGTCTCCGGCGGCCTCATGGATGTCGAGCAGTCCCGTTACGCGACCTGGGCCGAGCTGAAGGACTACTGTCGCCGGGTGGCGGGTGCAGTCGGTCTCGCCTGTTGCGCGGTCTACGGGCCGAGTGACCCGGCACGGGCACCGCATCTGGCCGTGACCCTGGGCCTAGCGCTCCAGCAAATCAACATCATGCGGGACGTGGCGGAAGACTGGAGCATGGGCCGCGTCTACCTTCCACAAGACGAGCTCACTCGTTTCGGTGTCTCCGAGGCAGACATCGCAGACGAGCAACTCACCGACGCCTGGCGACAACTCATGACGCATCAAGCTGCCCGAGCGCACGCTCTCCTCCGACAAGGACTCGGCCTGCTGACGCTCCTCGACCGTCGAAGCGCTCTCTGCGTGCAGGCGTTCGCGGGGATCTATGCCGGTCTCCTCACGCAAATGGAGGAGCGGAACTTCGACGTCTTCAGTCGTCGCCCAAAGCTCTCGTCGGCGGCCAAGCTACGGGTGGTGACCGACTTGTGAGAGCGGTAATCGTTGGGGGAGGACTCGCCGGTCTCGCAGCGGCTCTCGAGCTCGTCGATGCGGATCACGACGTCACTCTGCTCGAGGCTCGTCCGTCGCTCGGCGGCGCCGTGCACACGCTCCCGGAGCGGGAGGGCGATCCGACTCCACCGCCTGACAACGGACAGCACATCGCGCTTGGCTGCTGCACCGAATACTTGGAGTTCCTCGAACAGATTGGGCAGTCGCACGCAATCCGGCGAGAACGACTCACGCTCCCAGTGATCTCAGAGGATGGCACCGTCGCACGGCTCGGCACCGGCGCCACGGATCTCCTGCGCTACCGCCATGTCTCGCTCCGAGAGCGGTTGCGGATCGCCACGATCGCCCAGCGCATCGGGCGGCTCGATCCGGATTCCCATGACGACGAGACGTTCGCCGAGCTACTCACCCGATTTGGACAACGCCAGGAGGCAATCGACCGGTTCTGGGAGGTCTTCATCCGTCCGGCGCTCAATCTCTCCAGCGCGGAAGCGAGCGCCCAGGCCGGCATCTTCACGGTAAAAACGGCACTCCTCGGCCCTCGAGAAGCGAGCGATTTACTCTTGCCCGTCGCTCCTCTTGGCCCGATGCACGGTGGTGCGGCCCAGCGCGAACTCGAGGCGAAAGGCGCTCGAATCGAAACGAGAATCCGCGTCGAACGGGTCGAGGAGGGTCGAGTTGTGACCGCAGACGGTGATCATCGAGACGCCGACGCTGTCGTCGTGGCCGTTCCTCCGGCGGAGAGCGCTCGGATCCTCGGCGATCCGGCGCCGGCGCTCGAGGATTCGCCGATCGTCAGCACCCATCTTCTCTTCGACCGGCGTATCCTCCGTGAGCCAATGGCGGCGCTCCTTGGCAGTCCGGCCCACTGGATCTTCGACCGCGGCTGGCTCACCGGCCAGCCACCCAAGCGAGGTCAATACCTCACAGTCGTGTCGAGTGGCGTTCCCGATCTTCTCGAGATTCGCGGTCGCGAACTCGTGGCGCTGATGACCCGGGAATTGAATGGCCGACTCGGCTGGGCGGAGCTCCTATGGTCACGCGTTAGCAGAGAGCCCGGCGCGACCTTCGCGGTCCGTCCAGGGACTGCGAATCAGAGGCTCGGTGTGGATACACGTTTTTCGAACGTCACCCGTGCCGGAGCGTGGACCGCGACCGGTTGGCCGGCCACGATGGAAGGCGCGATTCGAAGTGGCCGACGGGCCGCGCGCACACTCATGTCCCGAGCGCAGGAGCGAGCGCGGGCGTGAAGAGGGCCAGGGCGGCTTTAGACCCACGATCCCTCCCCCCACCCATGGGTGGGGGAACAGCGTATGTCGCCAACAATCGCGCATCGGTCACGGACTGTGACGAGAACCGGCCAATTCAAGGGCGGAGGTCCTGTTGATGAGCGTGGCTGCGCAGACGAAGCTGGACCGGACGCTCCAGGCGGGAACGGCCCGGCTCCTTCAGCTCCAGAAGCCGGGGCACTGGTGGGTCGGCGAGCTCGAATCCAACGTGACGATCACGGCCCAGCACCTGCTCTTCCAGGAATTCATGCGGCTGCGGACCGAGAACATGACCTGGGGGATCGTCGAGGAACTCCTCGCCCGGCAGCGCCCGGATGGTCTCTGGTCGATCTACTGGGGCGGCGAGCCCGACCTGCACGCGACGATCGAGTCGTATGCGGCTCTTCGTCTTGCCGGATTCTCACGGGACGACCGACGACTCGAACCAGCGCGCGAGTTCTGCCTCGAACACGGAGGGATCGGAGGCACTCGGGTCTTCACCCGGATGTGGCTGGCGCTGTTCGGCGTTTGGCCGTGGGAGCAGGTCCCACAGCTCCTCCCTGAGTTCATCTTTCTCTCGCCGCGGCTCCCCGTCTCCCTGTACACCTTCGCTTGCTGGGCGCGCCAGACCGTCGCCGCCCTCACGGTCGTCATGCACTACAGGCCCGTCCACGAGCTTCCCCCCGAGCGGGCGATCCACGAACTCAACCTCGGGCCCGTGGTGCCCGCGACTTTGAGCGACCGTGGCTGGAGCACAGCCAACAAGCTCGCCGCCTGGTACTTGTCCCATCCGCATCGTCCAGGCGGGGCGAAAGCGGTCGCTTCGATGGAGCAATGGATTCTCGACCGCCAAGAGCTCGACGGGTCTTGGGGAGGGATTCAACCCCCCTGGGTATGGTCGTTGATCGCGCTCGTTCTGCGAGGCCACGGCCCTGAGTCTCCCTATCTGCGGCGGGGCCTCGAGGGCTGGAAGCGATTTATGGTCGAAGAGGGGGATCGGCTCCGTCCCGAGGCTTGCCAGTCGCCGGTCTGGGATACGGCGCTCGCATTGCTGGGGCTGGAAGCGGCGGGTGTCTCGACTGAGCGCGGCGACGTGCGACATGCCGCCAACTGGATCCTTCGCGAAGAGGTACGAGCGAGGGGCGACTGGTCTGTCCGGGCGCCTGGTGTCGAGCCAGCCGGGTGGGCGTTCGAGTACGACAACGACAACTATCCCGATGTCGACGACGTCGCGATCGTAGGACTCGCACTCGACAAGCTCGGTGTCGGACAGCGCGCGGTCGATCGTGCTTGCGTGTGGCTCGAGGGCATGCAGTCGTCAAACGGTGGTTGGGGAGCCTTCGACATCGACAACGACGCCGAGTGGCTCTACTCGCTTCCGTTCTGTGACTTCGGAGCCGTCGTTGATCCGCCGAGCGTCGATGTCACCGCACACGTTGTGGAACTCCTCGCATCCAGAGCGGGGTTCGAACGTGCCGTCGAGCGAGGGGTTGAATACCTGCTTCGCGAACAGGAATCGGACGGCAGTTGGTTCGGGCGCTGGGGCGTCAACTACATCTACGGGACTGGGGCGGCGCTGCCCGCACTCAAGGAGGTCGGGTTTCGACCGGAACACCCGGCAATGCAGCGTGCTGTTCAATGGCTCGAACGAGTCCAGAACGAAGATGGCGGCTTTGGTGAGGATTGCCGCTCATACAACCTCGGCGCCGAAGGCCGATCGTGGCGTGGGCGCGGCGTCTCGACCGCGTCCCAAACTGCCTGGGCTCTGCTCGGACTTGTTGCAGCGGGCGCTGCTCACTCAAGCTGCGCGCGGCGGGCTGCGGAATGGCTATGCGAGTCGCAACAGGACAACGGCGATTGGAACGAGGAGTACTTCACCGGCACCGGCTTCCCTCGCGACTTCCTGATCAGATACCACCTCTACCGAATCGTCTGGCCGATGTGGGCGCTAGGCCGCTACAGACAAGCCCTGAACGGGTCCTAACGAATCAGTGAAGGTTTACGTGACCGGCGCGACCGGGTTCGTCGGAGCTCACGTGGCGCGGGAGTTCCGAGCACAGTCGGTCGACGTTCGAGACCAGCGGGTCGATCTTCTCGACTTTCCCGGTCTGAAACGGGCGATCAGCGGATGCGATGCCGTCGTGCATGTTGCCGCTCTCTACAGCTACTCGGCATCCGCCGAGTGCCACGAGCTTGTGAACGTCGAAGGAACCCGGAATGTGCTCGAGGCATGCGCGGCTGCCGGAGTCGGGCGCATCGTCTTCACGAGCACAGCAGGAACGTGCGGACCGGTTCGCGGTAGGTGCGCCACTGAAGTCGACAGGCCACCCGACTGGGAACTCGTCGTCCCGTACAAACGCACGAAACTCGAAGCCGAGCGTCTCGCGCTAGCTGCCGGCGCCATCGTCGTAAACCCCACGACCCCGGTGGGAGATGGGGATCGCAGACCGACACCGACCGGAGCGATGATTGCCGGAGTTGCCCGGGGACGCATTCGAGGCTATGTGGCGACGACGGGACTAAACATCGTTGACGTCCGTGCCGTCGCGCGGGGCCATCTGCTGGCGCTCGAGCATGGGCAGCAGGGAGAGCGCTACCTCCTTGGTGGGTGCAATCTCTCTCTCCGAGACCTATTCGCTGCGATTTCGACGCTCGCCGGGAGGCGGCGTCCTAACCTACGCGTGCCGTATGCTCTAGCCGTGGCGGCGGCAAGGGCAGGGCTCGCGAACCGAGACGAGGTACGCCTCGCGCGGATGCCTATGTACTTCTCGTCGGAAAAAGCGCAGAATCTGCTTGGCTATCGTTCTGGCCCGGTCGAACCAGCGCTGGCACGGGCTGTGCAGGAGGCGTTGGGCAAAGATGGAAAGGCAGGAGAATGAAGTTCCCGCTTCGCAGTACGGTGCAGATCGGGCGCTACGTCGCCTCGCAAAAGGGCGAAGAGCGCTATCCGCTCGTGATCATGCTCGAGCCGACGCTCGGGTGCAACATCGCCTGCATCGGGTGCGGAAAGATCCGTGAGTACGAGTCCAACAAGGCGCGCCTAACGGTCGACGAGTGCCTACAGGCAGCGGTCGAATGTCCCGCTCCCGTGATTTCGATCTGCGGCGGAGAGCCTCTGATCTTCAAGGGCATTGAGGATGTCGTCGCCGGGTTCCACGAGATGAAACGGGACATCCAGCTCTGCACGAACGCGCTTCGGCTGGAGGAGATGCTCGATCTGTTCGAGCCCAACCCGCGCCTGACCTTCGTCGTTCATCTCGACGGCATGCGCGAGATACACGACTACATCTGTGACTACCCCGGCCTGTGGGACATCGCTATCGACGCCATCAAGACAGCGCGTGCAGCCGGCTTCCGTGTGACGAGCAACACGACCATCTTCAAAGAGACCGAGGTCGACGATGTCGTTCGGATGATGGACTACCTGACCAACAGCGTCGGCATCGACGGGATGCTCGTTGCGCCGGGCTACCAGTACTCGCAGATCGACCACAACCTGACGATGACGCGCGATGAGCACGAGGAGAAGTTCCGCGTCATCCGCTCGGCGGCCAAGCAGAACGGCTACCGCTGGCTTGCGTCACCGGTTTATCAGGACTTCCTGACCGGCGACCGCAAGCTTCCGTGTGCCCCATGGGGCTCGGTGACCCGCAACCCGTATGGATGGAAGGGGCCGTGCTACCTGCTCACGGACGGGATCTTCCCGACCTACCAAGCTCTGCTCGACGGAATCGAATGGGATCGGTACGGGCCAGGGAACGATCACCGCTGCGAGCACTGCGGGATCCACTCCGGATTCGAGCCCGCGGCGACAATCGCCGCCACCTCGAGTGTCAGGGAGACCGTTAGGAGCCTCGCCTGGACTCTCCGCTGACGCTCGCTTGCGCGCTCGAAGCCGAGGAACGAGCCGCGCGTAAGGGAGGGGCACGAGTTGCCCGTGTCGGCGTCGGGGCCCGACAACCCCTTCCAGAGGGCCGTCTCGCGGCCTTCGGAGTCGCTGGTGCACTCAGAGCTGGGCTCGAACCGGGGACTCTCTTGACTGCTCGAACCATCGTCGCTGAGGATGGACACGTGGTGTGGAGTGGTACGCCCCTCTCGGTCCCCGGCGCAAGGCCAGCGACCCTTTGCGCGTCCGATCACGTCGTTGACGACCCGAACGAGAGACGGGCCCTCGCGGAGCGCACCGGCGCGATTGCCGTCGAGATGGAAAGCGGCTCCCTCGCGGCAACGGGTCGATTTGCAGGCTCCGTCCGCGCGATCGCCGACGGGCCCGAGCGTCCTTTGGGCGAGCTCGCACGCGCAGCGGCCCCGGACGGGTCCGTCTCCTGGCGACCCGTTCTCAAGTCATTTCTGACCCATCCGGTTGCGACAGTCCGAGCCGCGCGAGCGTCGAGAAGAGCGCTCGCTGCGCTGGAGCGCGCCGCGACGGCACTGGCCAAGGAGGCAGCGTGAACAAGCGCGTTCTCATCGCGGCGCCGCGAAGTTTCTGCGCAGGAGTCGTCCGCTCGATCGACATCGTCGAGCGGCTCCTCGACACCCACGGACCTCCTGTCTACGTTCGTCACCAGATCGTCCACAACGTGCACGTCGTCAAGGACCTCGAGTCTCGGGGCGCCATTTTCGTCGATAGCGAAGATGAGGTTCCCGAGGGCGAGCTCGTTGTTCTATCAGCGCATGGGGTGGCGCCGGAGGTCTATCGGAAGTGCGAGGACCGGAAACTACGAGTGATCGACGCCGTCTGCCCTCTCGTCTCCAAGGTTCATGCTGAGGCGCGCCGCTACGCGGACCGCGGGCACAAGATTGCGCTCATCGGCCACGCGGGCCATGTCGAGGTCGAGGGAACAATGGGTGAGGCCCCCGACTCGATAGTGCTTGTCGAGACGGAGGAGGACGCAAGGAACCTCGAACTCGAGGACGGAACACAGCTCGCGTACCTCACCCAGACGACGCTCTCGGTCGACGACACGTCCAAGGTGATCGACGTCTTGCGCGATCGCTTCCCCGATCTCGTGGGACCGCCATCGGCCGACATCTGTTACGCGACTCAGAACCGTCAGGATGCGGTCAAGAAGGTCTGCGAGTCTGCTTCGATCGTTTTCGTCGTCGGTTCACAGACAAGCTCGAATGCAAACCGACTCGTCGAGGTCGCACGCGAACACGGCTCCGAGGCATACCTGATCGATGACGAAACTGACCTCAACCCGGCTTGGCTTGACGGCCACGAGGTCGTTGGTCTGACTGCCGGCGCGTCCTCACCCGACCTCCTCGTCGATCGGGTGGCTGATCGGCTCTCGGAGCTCGGCTACGACGATCGCGAAGAAGTCGAGCTGACTCGCGAGGACGTGTACTTCAGGTTGCCCGCCGAGCTTCGCTGAGAGCTCCCAAAGACTGCGGCGCCGGCTGAGAGCCGACGCCGCGTTGGGAGGGGCAGAGTTGGGTCTGTGCGGCTTTCCGACGTGGTGATCTGCGATCTGAACGGAGCTCGATCGAAGTCGTGGCAGGCGAAGTAGACGGGGGAGCCTGAGCCAAGGCCGTTCGTGGGAATCCTCTCCCACACACCGCCGCCGACCGTGTCCGCCTTGCACGGCTTCGTCGTAGGGACCCGCCTGATCGTAAGGAGGAAGGAGGCGGCTTGATAGCCAGTGAGCCGCAGACCCGCTCGACCGTCACGAACAGGGGACCCTCAGTGCGCTGCCAGCCGGTGGCGCTGCGCTGAGCGCCGAACTACGAGCAGAGCGCCGCCAAGGAGCAGAATGCCTCCGAACGCGATTCCAGCTCCGATACCCGCATCGCCCCAGTCGAGTCCGCCCTGGAAGTCCGCCACTGGGCTGGACAACACGGGGGCGACTTGGACGCTGCCGGGCTGCTCCGTCGGCGTCGCGAACGGCTCAGTCGTGGCTCCTTGGGGAAGGGCCGGCTGCCCCGTCACCACCGCGATCGGCTCAACCGTCGCTCCGGCGGGGGAAACGGGCTGCTCCGTCGACGTCGCGATCGGCTCAACCGTCGCTCCGGGCGGGAGCATGGGCTGTCCCGTCATGACCGGCACAGGCTCAACCGTGGCTCCTGGGGGAAGGGCGGGCTGCCCCGT
>CAYTCZ010000087.1:0-17247 GCA_964436315.1 uncultured Gaiellales bacterium
AGCGCGGCCTGGAGACACAGGGTTCATTGTGAAACGAGTTCTAAGTCGTCGTACAGCCAGCAGCGGGCGAGGTGCTCGGGCCTGACCTCCAGGAGCGGCGGGTGCCGGGCCGGGCACGGCTCGAACGCGGCCGAGCACCGAGGATGGAAGCGACACCCGGAGGGCGGCGCGGCGAGGTCCGGCGGCTCGCCAGGGAGAAACTTGGGCACGTCCGCCGATCGGAGCCGAGGGATGCTGGCCAGAAGACCCCGTGTGTACGGGTCGAGGGGATCCGCCAGGACGCCCTCCGCCGTCCCGTACTCCCGCATTTCCCCGCCGTGGACGACGGCGATCCGGTCGGAGAGGTCGCTGGCCAGCGCAATGTCGTGAGTGATGAAGAGCATGGACACGCCGAGCTCCCACTTGAGCTCCTTGAGCAGGTTCATGATCTGGGCCTGCACACTCGCGTCGAGGGCGGAGGTTGGCTCGTCGAGGATCACGAGCTGCGGTTTCAGGACGAGAGCCATGGCGATCACCACACGCTGCTTCATGCCGCCGCTCAGCTCGTGTGGATAGCGGCGGGCCGTCCCCGCGGGAAGGCCCACGAGGTCGAGAAGGCGCTCTGCCTCGCGGTCGGCCTCCTGCTTGGACACCTTGTTGAGCAGCATGGGCTCGGCCACTTGCCGGCCGACCCGGAGTACCGGGTTGAGGGAGTTCATCGCTCCCTGAAACACCATCGAAACGGCCCGCCACCGGATGCGCGTACGGAACTCCTCGTCGGAGAGCTCCATCAGGTCGATGTCCTGAAACTGAACACGGCCCTCGTAGCGGTCGACGTTCTGGGGAAGGATGCGCATGAGAGCCAGCGCCATGCTCGTCTTCCCGCTCCCGGACTCGCCGATGATCCCGAGTGCCTCTCCGGGTCCCTCGAGGCTAAACGAGATGCCGTCGACGGCGCGGATCGCTCCCCGCGTCGTCGCGTAGTGGAGGTGGAGGTCTTCGACCTCGAGCAGTGCCATTACTCGGCTCTCGTCGGGCGCGCTGCCCGGGCCCGGAGCAGTCCCCCGCGAAGGAGTCCGCCGCCTGCGCGCCGCAGCCGCGGGTTGACCACGGGCTCCATCGCCAGGGCGAGCAGCATGAAGGTGACGGCGGTGAGCACGATGAGCAGCCCCGGCGGCACCAGCCACCACCAGTAGCCGAGGAACACGGCCCCGGTGCGGAAGCCCGATTCCAGGATCTGACCCCAGGTTGGAATGGAGGGATCCCCCAGACCGAGGAAACTAAGGCCTGCCTCGGCCAGGATCGCCGACGGGGCGAAGAAGATCAGCTGGGCGAATATGAACGGGGCGAGGGCGGGGAAGATGTGACGGGCCAAGACTCGTGTGCGTGTGGCGCCAAGGGCGCGGGCGGCTTCCACCTGTTGCCCCGAGCGGAGCTGTAGCACCATGGAGCGGACGACGATAGTGAGTCCCGGCCAGCCGAAGAGGACGAGGATCAGAAGGATCAGCCAGAGCTCGGATCCCAAGACGAAGACCATGAAGATGAGCAGGGGAAGCACGGGGACGTTAGCCACGATGTCCGCCAGCCGCTGGATCGCCGTGTCGATCCGTCCACCCGCGTACCCGCTGATCAGCCCCAGCGTCGCTCCGATTACGGTGGTGAGCGCGGCGGCGGCCAGCCCGATGATGAGGGCCACAGGCAGTCCGAACAGAAGGCCCTCCGCCAAGTCACGACCGAGGGCGTCGGTGCCCATCGCGCCGAACACCGACCCAGCGGCCACGGCGCGGACGACGCCAACCGAGTCGGACTCGTCGTGGGTGGTCACCCGCACGTCGAAGCGGTAGTCCCCCTCGAGGACCTCGAGCCGGCCATCGGCGTCAGGCTGGCCGAAGAGAGCGGCAATCAGTTGGTCGGCCACTCGCTCGCGGGCCACGGTGATGCCGTATTCCCGCTCCAGGAGGCTCGTCGCCTCGTCGACAAGCCCGGGCTCTTCGCTCGCGACCACCCGAAGCGGCGTGGTGACATGTCGTCGGAACGGGGGAGTTTCCCCGTCGCGAGGGCCCGCGATCGCCTGCCGCGTGAGTACGGCCTCGGCGCCATCCGGACGGACCAGCGTGAGCACGACGTCTGGGGGGCGGTCGTGGAACGTAACGTCCCCTACCGAGAAGGAGAGGAAGGTCGGCGGCTCGTCAGCCTCGAAGCTGAAAGGCATCTGGTGGACCCGGACCCGGGCTTCGTCAGCCGGCACCGTCTGGTCGGGAGCCTCGGACTCGAGGACGATGTGCGGGGCGTGACGGGTGGAGTCGAAGACGTCGGACCAGGCCGGAGGGACACTCTTCGGATTGTCGGCCCACCGGGCGGGGTTGCTCCAGCGTGACGATCCGTAGTCCGCCGGATAGGTGCTGACGACGTAGAGCGAGGTCAGGGCCAGCAGTGCGAAGAGAGCCACTCCCACCCTTCCCACCCACGTGGCCAGGAGCTCCCGGAGCAGGCTACGTCGCTCCATCGACTATCTCGTCTCCTCGTATCGGACCCGTGGGTCCAGCACGACGTAGAGAACCTCGAGCACGATCCTGGCGATGACGTAGAGCAGCGTGTACATGAAGGTGAGGGCGACGATCACAGCCTCGTCGGGCGTGCCGGCAATCGCGTCGAAGTAGAGTCGGCCCATCCCTCGCCAGTTGAAGACCGTCTCGACCAGGATGGAGCCTCCGACGGCGGCAGCCAGGCCGAGGATGAGTCCGGTGACGATGGGAGGCGCGGCCACCCGCAAGATGTGTCGCCGCATGACCAGCCGCTCGGGGAGGCCCTTGGCTCGAGCCACGGTCACGTGATCCTCCTGGGCGGTATTGAGGGTCATCGTGCGCACGACGTAGATGTAGGGACCGACCCCCGCCAGCACGAGGGTGAGCACGGGAAGCACGGCATGCTTCAGCAGGTCGACGAAGCGGTCGAGTCCGTCCTCGGGCGGCGGCGAGCTGTACATACCGCCTGAGGGCAGGAGCTGGAACTGGAAGGCGAAGATGAGGATCAAGAGGATCCCGACCCACCACGCGGGCAACGCGTAGGAAACGGCCGAGAGGGAGGAGACGATTCGGTCGAGGGCAGTTCCGGGTCGCGTGGCCATCCGTACTCCCGTGAAGAGGCCGATGGCGGCCACGAGGGCGAGCGACGTAAATAGCAGCAGGAGGGTATTGGGGAGTCGCTCGAACACAATGTCCGCTACCCGGCTACTGCCGTCGAAACTCCGCAGATTGCGCGCCTCGCCCAGGTCGAAGGTGATCACGCGGCCCACCGTCGCGGGAAGCCGCTCGTACCAGGGGTCATCCAGGCCGTACGAGTTCTCGAGCTCGGCTCGCTGGGCTCGGAGTGCCTCCTCGAGTTCATCCGGGTCCCGGATCGTCTCGGCGAGGGCGGGACGGATGGCCCGCATCTCCTCACCCACCACGGCCTCGAGAATCCGGTCGGAAAAGCCCGTGGCTCCTAGGGTCACCACGAGCAGCACCAGGACGGCAACGAGGACGCCGACCATGCTCAGGATGCGAACCACGATGGGCCAGAGGAGCGACATACTCGTCTGCGCCCTCCTTTCCCGCTTCTCAGCCCCTGCCCGCTCCCAACGGGCAGCCCCTGCCGGCTGGGAGCGAGCTCCTAGCGGAGGCGCTCAGCCCGCCCCACTCGCTCTCGGTCGGCGCGAGCACGCCGCCCCGCTCAGGCATCGCTAGGGTGTCAACTCGAGGTCCACCGCGCGTTCGGTGATCAGCGCCACGGCGTCGCTGTGAGCGGCCAGGAAGAGGCGGTAGAAGCCTGATTCGAGGTCGGCGGTGCTGTCGAGCGTAACCGTCACCTCGCTTTCAGGACCTACCTCGACGTCCCCGGACTCGAGCACCTCCCGGCTGGTCGGATCCAACAGGAGATACCGCAGCCCAAGCGTGCCAGGGCCCTCGATAGCAACGGTCACCGTCGCGGTCTCGCCCGCGGCGACCGGTGGGGCATCGACCTGCTCGATCCGAATCGTGGGCGGCTCCCCGAAGTACCAGTCCCCCGGCTTGAAGGGGTACGTCTCGTCGCGAAAGGCCTCGAGCTCGGCGAACTGGGCCGGAGGATCGTACCGGGCGAGGGAGAAGGGGCCGTTGCTGATGACCAGGTGCCCGCGCTGATCGAACCACTCCAACGCGGCCGAGTACCGCTCCCGCGCTTCCTCGGCCCCGACGAGGGGATCGCCACCGAGACTGAAGACGTCCTCGGGTACGAAGCCGGAACCCTGGAAGTCCCGCAGGGTTCGCTGCACCAGGCGGGCGTCCCGCTCCAGCACGAGGCTCAGCCACGGAACGTTGAAGCGGGCGGCGGCTGTATCGCTGTAAGCGGCCCGGCGTTCCTCGAAAACGAGCGAGTCCATGGCGGCCAGGATCTCCCAGGGCATACCCAGGGAGGCGGGACTGGCATAGGAGGCGATGCTGTTCCGGTCGAAGTGCCAGTAGTCGACGTACACCTCGATTCGTGTGTCGTCGAGAACTCGGTAGCCGCGGAAGGTGTCGAGGTAGGGGCGAGCGGTAACGCCCAGGGCCGTCTCGATCCGTGCCTTGTCCTCGTCGAAAGCAAGCTCGTAGGCCTGAGCGATGTCGTAGACGACGTCGGCCATGGTGATGGACTGTCCGTGGTGCCAGCGGGAGCCCGTGTAGCGGGAGTAGTCGAAGGTGACCTTGCTGACCGCCGATGTCCCCGCCTCTACCTGGCGCCAGGCGTCCGCGCTCGCGTCCCAGGTCACGGCGTCGGGGGGCACGTCAAGGCTTCCGCCCGGCCCAGCCGTCTCGATCTCGAAATCAACGCGAAGCGGCTCCGGGATGCCCGTGAACGGATGGTTCCAGATCGGCGGGTCGTTGAGGTTGCGCCAGACGTCGACGCTGTAGACGTCGCCGAATCCTCCGACCGGGTTCCAGGTCGTCCGCTCGGTCCATACCCACAGGTTCCCCACCGTGAGCTCCTCCTCGCCGGGGACGTAGGCCTCCCGAACGGTCCATGGACCACGGACCCCTGCCACTGGGTCGCGGGTGACGCCGACGAGATCCCCGCGGGACGGGAAGTGGCTCACGGCGGTGGCCAGCCAGATCCGGACCGACTCATCCAGGCCCAGCTCGGTCATCGTCCTGTAGATCTCGTTGCGCTCCTCGAGGCTCTCGAACTCACCGCGGAACAGGCGCTGGCCCAGCTCGTCGAGCTCCTCGTGCTCGTACTGCCAGAATCCGACCTCCTGCCAGCCCGGCATGTTCCCGAGCCAGGGGGCGTTCATCGAGTTGACGGTGGCGAAGTCGTAGCGGGTCGGGGCAGATCGACCCCAGCCCTCCGTGTAGATGTGCCACTCCAGAACCTGTGGGTCTGACGAGTAGACGCGAAGGACGGCCGGGGCAAACGGCTGGTACGAGACGGCTACCTGGAAGCCCGCCTGCTCGAGCTCCGCGCGGACGAGGTCGGCGAGATCGCGCCGCTCGTCCTCCACCCGGCCGACCAGCGTGAGCCTGACGGGTCGCCCCTCGAAGTGCCAGACGCCGTCCACGAGCTCGGCTCCCGCCTCGTTCATCGCCTGTTCGATCTGTTCGCGCGCGAACTCCGGGTCATACGTGATACCGGAGCCCCGGACCACGTCGTAGACGGTCAGGAAGTCGAAGTCGAGGGGGCTGACATGGCCAACCATCGGCCATGCCAGGCCGCGGAAGATGTCCCGCGTAATGAAGTCCCGGTCCACCAGGTACTGCATGGCCTGGCGGATCTCCTTGATGGAGAAGGGATTGAGCCGGCCCTCGGGAGCAGGCGCCGGATTGAGGACGAGCGAGAGCGTCGTTGCCGGCGCCTGGTAGAGGTTGAAGCGCTCGTCATCCGCGAGCTCTTCGGCGGCGGCGGTCTTCAGGCTGAACATGTACAGGTCCATATTCCCGGCCTCAAGGTCCCTCGGAGCCCGATCGACGTCGAAGGCCTGGAAGAACACGCGCTCGGCCGCGGGACCGGGCTTGTCATGCGCCGGCTCGTACGGTTGTGCGGCCACTCCTTCCAGCTCGACGCCGGACGGAGCATCCTCGGTGATGGGCTCCGGCTCGGCCGAATCCCCTCCGCCGAAGCAGGCGCTGAGTCCGATGGCAAGGGTCAGGGCAAGCAAGGCCAGGGGGAAGAGCCGGCCCGGCCTCTGCGCGCGCACGACGCGTCTGCCTCTCCGCCTACGTGTCAGCTAGCCCCACCGTCCCCGTCTGTCGCGCGCTCGGGAGCATCCGGTCGGTCGCCTCCGGACTCCTCACCCGAGTGGCTCGCAGACTTGCTTCCGGGGTTCTCAGAGCTGAGGGACTCCGCAGCGGGTGCGGCCCTCGTCTTGCGGTGCTGCAGCAGCAAGAAGGCCCCGCCGCCCAGGACGGCCATCAGCAACATCCCGACCACGAGCCAGACGACATCCGGGACGGACGAGCCCTCCGGATCTGAATCCTGGAGTGCCGCCTGTACGTCCGACAGTTCCTGGAATAGCTCGTCAGCCCGTGGGTTGTCGCTGAGGATCTCGCCGATCCCGACGACGTCCTGGATGTCGCCGAAGCCGAACTCGGTGAAGAAGCTGGTGGTGGCCGCGTTCCCCGAGTCGTCCACGACGCGCAGGCTCTGATCGCCTTCGCCCGCAACCGGCACAAACATGCGGGTCTCGAAGAAGCCGTTCTCATCGGTCCGCGCCGTTGCGATGGTGGCGTCCTCGAGTTGGATGAAGACGTTCAAGTCGGGCTGGTAGTCGAACCCTTGAACAGTGATGCCTTGACCGCCCGGCCCGGCCGCCGGCGAGATGAAGATCTCCGGTGACCGGATCGGTCGCTGGCGCGTGAAGCCGATCTTCTGGTTGATGGGACCGAACTCGCCCAGCCGGGTGTCGGCCCACGTCATGTAGACATCCTCCTCGGTGGCTTTCAGAGAGAAGTAGTCTCCGATGAAGAGGCCGTTGGGAAACCCGAAGTTGGGGTTGGAGGCGAAGTCGGTGACGCGGGCGTCACCAACCTCCAGGTCTAGCTCCTCGAGCTCGAACCCCCAGCTCTCCCCCTGATCGTCCGAGCGGGTGTAGTAGATGTGGTACCGACTCGCGGACGAATCGTCCCGCATGTCGCCCCACATCACATGAACCGCGCCGTCCGGGCCCACGTCGATCGCCGGGAAGAACTGGAGGGCGTTGCCGTCGTCGTCGTTGAGCCGAGCCGGCTCAGCCCAGCTTCGCCCGCCGTCCGATGAACGCACGAGGTAGATGTCGCCGTCGTCTCCACTCGGGTCGCCGGGACGTGCTGTGTAGGCGATGTAGAGATCGCCTTCAGGCCCCGCCGCCACCTGCGGAAAGGAGCCTCCCCAGTAGCGGAAGAAGGCGTTCCGCGGGCGGAAGCCGATCTCCTCGAAGCTCGCAGCGACCACCGGCGAAGAGAAGCTCCTACCGCCGTCGGTCGAGCTGGCCATGGAGATCTGCGCCTGCCCCTCCATACTCCCGTCGTCGGTACTGTCCAGCCACGCCACGTACACGGTGCCGTCGGGCCCGATCACCGGCTGGGATCCCTGTACCGTCCGCTTCGTGGTCGCTGCGCCGGTAGGAAGTCCCTCCGGCTGCTGGACCTCGCCGAACGTTCTGGCCACCGTCGGGCTGACGGCGACTGGGTCGGTCCAGGTTTTCCCGCCGTCTTCCGACTTCACCAGGCGAATGGTCGTCTCGACGCTTTTGGGGAGGAACGTCGGCACCTCGCCTATCCACAGGATCTCGTGGAGCACCTCGAAGTCGGTGTAGGTGAGGTAGACGACATCGCGATCAGGATCCTCATGGTGGGGACCGACCTTCATCCATGGCTTGTCGAGGAAGGAGAGGCTAATCGTCCCCCGAAGCCTGCCCAACGGGTCGAGGCGAAGATCTCGGGTATCCACCCCGCTTCTGGCCGTTGAAACGGTGTCTTGCCAGGTGAAGCCACCATCCTCTGACCCCGTCACGACGATGCTCGACACCTGGGTAAACGCGACGACCGGACCGAAGCTGAACTCCTCGATGCCGATGGAGATGCCTGCGAAGTAGACGTTCCCCGCGCGGTCGAAGCCCACCACGGGATCGCCTCCGGAGACCCGGTCATCGAGAAGGAAGGGGACCTGGCGCGGGCCCTCCCAGGTTGCGCCGCCATCGATGCTCACGTAGGACGAGATGGTGGGAAAGTTGAAGTCGATGACCCCGAGGACCAGGTGGTCAGGATCGTCGGGGTTGACAGCGAGATGGGGCTCCGTCTGGAACGGAATGCGGCTCAGGTCGCGGGTGACCAGGAGGTCGCGGCTGAAAGCGGGAGCTGGGTCGCGGAACGGAACGAGGGTCGCTCCGCCTGCCGCCTGGAGGCGCGCGCTGGGCGAGGTGTAGAGAGGGGTGCCGGGTTGGGTGAGGGTGAGGTTGAGGTCGTCCCATGCCAGCCGGGTGAGCGGGTCCCAGCCCGGCCGCTGTGTGAGGCCCGGATCGATTCCCTCGACGAGCAGCCACGATCGCCCGGAGAGGACGTTTTTCGTCGGTTCCAGCAGGTCGACAACTTCCGGCCCGGGACGCGGCCTCCCGAGATCTCTGTCGACTTCGATCTGCTGCTGAGCGATTGCGCCTTGGGCAAGGCCAAGAAACACGACCGCCACGAGCGCAGCCAACCACGCCCGGCTAGGCCTAACCACCGACCTGCTCTCACCCACGCGAGCGGTTTTCACCTTGTCGCATGGTATCGCTCGCCTACACCGGTTTCTATTGTCTAATTTGACAACGTCGCTGGGCCTCAGAAACGATGATGTTCTTGTAACTGTCGAGCTCGGCCGTCTGGCTCGGGGCGACGACGAGCGTGGTGATCGGCGTCCAGATGATGGCGGGCCCCTCGACGACGTTGCCGGGAAGCAGTCGCTCGAAGTCGTAGCCAGGCGCTTCCTGCACCTCGCCCGCCTCGTCGACCCAGGCCTCGGTTCGGCGGACGAGTGCAGGAGAAGGATCCCGAGATCCGGCTTCGGTCGCCCGGCCGATGGCGGGTCGCTGTACTCGTCCAGCCCCGCGAAGTCTGAAGGTAACGAGCTCGATCCCTGCTTCACGGTACGCAGACTCCTCACCGTAGCGCTCTTCATATCGACGCTCAAAGTGCTCGATTGTTTGTTCGAGAACATCGCCATGTATTGGTCCATCCGTCTGTACGGGCGCGCTGACGATGTGGACCTGTCGGCGATATCGCATATCGATTGCGAGCTCGAAGTCCATTTGATCTCGTGAGAACCCGTCCTCTTCGAGCCTCGCGACCATCCGCTCGCGGAGCTCCGCGAAGATCGCCTCGACTTCAGCGGCGTCGGCCGGCGCCCTCAGAGGACTCGTGACCTGATCGACGTGGGCGACGTCGGATATGACGAGGCCGAAGGCGCCATGGACGGAGGCCGAGTGGGGGATGACGATCTTCTCCACACCGAGCTCGGCGCCGTAGGCGGCAACGTGCATTCCGGCGGTGCCACCAAAGGAGAAGAGGGAGAAGCGCCTTGGATCGAGGCCGCGCTGAACCGTCGCCTTGTGGAGGAGATCGTGAATGAGGCTGTTCGCCAGGCGATACATCGCGGCGGCGGCCTCGAGCGTCGGCTGACCAAGCGGCTCGGCAACCTTCTCAGTGAAGACCTCCTGGGCGCGCTGGATGTCCAGGGTTCCGCGGCCGCCGAGGAAGAACGCCGGATCGAGGTAGCCGAGAATCGCGTCGACGTCCGTCAGGGTTGGTTCCTCGCCGCCGTGGCCGTAGGCGACAGGTCCTGGGTACGAGCCGGCGCTCCTGGGGCCGATCCGGGGATTGCCTGTTCGCGGGTCGACCGAGACGATGCTCCCTCCGGCGAGCCCGAGCGATAGAACGTCGAGCTTTGGCAGCGCGTAGTGGTGTCGAAGGACCATGGACTCCCGCTGATACTCGATGTGTCCATCCCGAACCACGCCGACCTTGAACGTGGTGCCACCCATGTCGGCCGCGATGATGTCGCCCACTTCGATGAGTTGCCCGAGCTCGCGAGAGCCGACGAGCGCGCTCACGGGTCCGGACTCGATCATGCCCACCGGCCTGGTGGCCGCGTCGGCGAGTGGGAGCAGGCCGCCGTGTGCCTGCATGATGAGGAGCGCGCCGCTGAATCCGCTCTTCTCGAGCTCGTCGCTGAGGCTTCCGAGGTAGCGACCGGCGATGGGTCCCAGTCGCGCGTTGAGCGCCACCGTCGACGTGCGCTCGTACTCGCCGACCACGGGCGCGGTGTCGTGCGAGAGCGTTAGAAAAACATCGGGTGCGATACGCCGCACAACTTCAGCGACCGCCAGCTCAGCGCCCGGGTTTGCAAGCGACCAGAGCAGACAGACCCCGAGTGCCTCGACCTCCTGAGCCAGCAACCTGCGAACTGCCGCCTCGATCTCGGTATCGTCGCGTTGTACGAGAACTTCGCCGCGGACGTCGGTTCGTTCTCGGATCCCCTCGATGAGGCTGCTTGGAACGAGCGGCGGCAACTTGTCGGTCTCGATCGGGTTTCTCTTTTCGTCCTCGGTGAGCCCCGACCAGCGGCCGTACCCACCTCGGGTAGCAAACAGCGTGTCCTCGAACCCCCGAGTGGTAATCAGCCCCGCTTTCGCCAACGTGCCGTCGACCACCGCGTTCTCGGCGACAGTCGTCGAGTGCAGGAAGAGCTGGGTCTCGCCAAGAAGGTCGGGCAGAGTCGTCGTAAGCTCTGCCGCCGCCAGCTCCAGCGCCTCGAAGATCCCTCGCGAGTAGTTCGGCGGGGTCGAGAACGCTTTCGCGAGTGTGACGGCGCCCTGGTCGTCGACAACCACACAATCGGTGCAGGTGCCGCCGATATCGATGCCGATGAGATAGCTCACTGGATGAGCTCGAGTCCCTCGGCGGAGAGCCGTCTGCGGTCGACCTTTCCGGAGGCGGTCTTCGGCAGCGCGGAAACGAATCGGACATCACGGGGTGCCTTATGAGGCGCGAGCCTGGCGCGCGTGAACTCGACGAGTTCGCCGGCGAGATCGGCGTCGGAAGCCCCGCGGGTAACGACATAGGCCCGAGGCAGGACGAGCCCGGCGTCCTCGTAGCCCACGACCGCGCACTCGATCACGCCGGGATGCTCGAGCAGGCAGTTCTCGATCTCGATCGGAGCCACCCAGATGCCGCCGACCTTAAGCAGGTCGTCGGCCCGACCCCGGTACCAGAATGTCCCGTCCGGCTTGCGGGCAAACAGGTCGCCGGTTCGCACCCACCCGTCCACGAATGTCCGCTGCGATCGCTCAGGGTCTCCCCAGTACATCAGGGCGCTGCTGGCTCCCGAGATCCAGAGCTCGCCGGTCTCGTTGTCGGGTACGTCCGCTCCCCTCTCGTCGATCAGCCGAGCTCGATATCCGGGCACGACGTGACCCGCGCTCCCCATTCGGGCGCTCCCCGGTCGGTTCGAGAGGTAGATGTAGTAGAGCTCTGAGGAGCCAACACCCTCGATGACTTCGACGCCGAAGGTCTCGAGCCAACGCCGGTGGAGCTCGCCCGGGAGCGTCTCTCCCGACGAGATGCAAAGGCGTAGCGAGCTGAGATCTCGCTCCTCGGCGTCGGGCTCCGCGAGCATCTGCGCCATCATCGTCGGAACCTGCACCACGACCGTCGGGCTATGCTTCTCAATCAGGTCGAACAGCAGGCCGGGCGTTGAGCGCCCTGGGAAGATCACTCCTGTCGCCCCGACTCCAAACGTGAAGAGCGTCGCGGCATCGCGCGCATAGCCGAAGAAGAGCTTCGGGACCGGCAAGACCCGATCCTCTTCCCGGTAGCCGATGACCTGGAGCGCGTATTGCTCGAAGCAGACAAGCGGGTGTGCGTGAGTGTGTACGGCCGCCTTGGGGGCGCCGGTGCTTCCCGTCGTGAACTTCCAGATTCCGATGTCGTCGCCCGTCGTCGGCACCGGCTCGAGTTCCTGCGGGGCCGCTTCGACGCTCAGCTCAAAGGAGGTCTCTCCTTCGTTCAGTTCAGCGACGCCGACGACGAGGATCTGACGGAGATGGGGGCACTGCGGGCGCACTGACCGGATCTTCTCGAGCGTCTGCGCATCGGCGACAACCACGCCCGCGCCCGAGTAATTAAGGAAGTACTCGTAATCCTTCGGCTGGAGGAACGTGTACGCCTCGGCGACAACGGCGCCGATCTTGAGCGCTGCGTACCACGTCGCGACGAACTCGACGCCGTCGGAGAGGGCCAGAAGCACCCGCTCTTCTCGACGGACTCCGAGTCCGCGAAGCGCGTTCCCGACCCGGTTCGTCAGGTGTGCGAGTTCGTCGTAGGTGACTCTGCGGTCACCGACGATCAGAGCGACGTTCTGGCCGCGCCCTTCTTCCAGGTTCCGATCGAGGAAATAGGTCGTGACATTGAATGGCCCAGACGCGTCCATCGGCGATCAGCTGAGTGCCGGATGCGCTACGACCTCGTCATGAAGCGGAGAGTCATGGCCGCGCACGAGGTCGGTGTCGAGCGTCGTTCCACAGCTCGGGCAGATCGCTTCCAGGAGGAAGAATTCGCCGGAAGCCGTTCGCCACGGGCCTGCCCGCTCGACCGGGAGGCGCCGGAGCACTGCGTGCTCCTTCCAGGCCTCCCCAGCCGGGGCAACGAGTTCGCCACACCACGTGCACTGTGTCGCACCGTTCCTCGAAAGCTGGAGGTACTCGCCGAGCCGGCGGCCTGACGGCACGACGTCGCGGCGAGAGACCAACGCTTCGTCGACGTCTCTGCCGGCCCGCTCTTGGCGGATCGCGAGTCGCGCTTCGTGAGTTGCATCGAGATCCACCGCTTCCCGGTCGGAGTTTAGGACCACGCCGTAGATCTCCCGAGCCGCTTCCACACTGACCAACCTTGCGCTCACGTCTGCGAGGACGCGCTCCGGTTCACGCTCTATCGGGTCGCCGTAGCCGCCGCCTCCCATGAAGCGAACGTATTGGACGTCTCCTCCGTCGAGTTCGAGCGAACCCCAGAACTGATCCTCGCGCGTGTCTCCTCTGGTCGAGCTGAGGTCGACGGGAGCTTCGCGCACGTTCGCGTCTCGAAAAGTCGAGTAGCCGACGTTACAGCCTGGGTAGCCGCCGAAGAGGCCAAGGCTCATCGGCGCCCGAGTCCCCTTGCCGAACAGGACAACCCCCATCGGATGGTTCAAGTGGCTGCTTGGAGTGAAGGCGTACTCGTGGCACACGCCGCCACGGAACTTGCCTGGACCGCCGGAGTCTGGGACGGCTCGCCGATACAGGTAGACGAGCGGCGTGTTTAGCTCCTGGCTTTCGACGTTGGCCCAGCGAGACACAACGTTCGGGATTTCACCGCCGAGGTCGACACCGTCTGCCCCGGCGCGCGCACCGGCAGCACCGCCGAAGGTATCGGTCAGGGGCGCGACGAAGAACTCTCCATTCTCGTCGAGACCGTGCGTCTCGAGATGGGCGTGGCTCCCGTGCCAGACTGCCGTTGCTCGGTCCTTGTACTTGTCGCTGGCGCCGAAGATCTTGGAGAGCACGATCGTCGAGAGGTTGTTGACGATTTGGATCGTCCCGACAGTCGCGATCGAGATCGGCGCCGGGCGGACGCAATTCACAACGGTGCCCTCCGGTGCGATGAGGGAGATCGGGCGCGTGACGCCCTCGTTCCACGTGAGATCCCAGGCGAGCAGGGGAAAGATCGGTGCGAACATGCCTCCCCACGTGGCCCAGTAACAGCAGTTGATCCCGAGATCCACTTGCGGACTGGAGCCCGTGAAGTCGTAGGTGAGCGTGTCGTCTTCCTTGGTCGCCGCGAGCTCGACCGTGCAGCTTGCATCGGGCATATCGATGTACTCGCGCGCTCGCCAACGTCCGTTCGGGAGCTCGCTGAGACGTTCCCGAACGAGCGCCTCGGATTGGAAGATGAGCTCGCTCGAGACGGCGTCGACGGTTTCGACGCCGTAGTCGTCGTAGAGACGGCGCATGCGCTCCTTGGCGACGTGGTTGGCCGCCAGCTGGGATTTCAAATCGAGGGCCGTCATGCCCGGATCGCGCACCAGGTTTAGGAACGTCGAGAGGACGTCCTTCCGGACCCGTCCGCGCTCGACGATCTTGAGGCCCTGGGTCTGAAATCCCTCCTGGTAGTTATCGCGCGCGTTCGGCGAGAACCCGCCCGGGTCGATCGCACCGATGTCCGTCACATGGACGAAGTTGGCCACGAAGCCGGTGAGCTCGCCGTCGTAGTGGATCGGAGAGATCAGGTAGACGTCGGGCGGGTGGAGCGCGGCCGTGTACGAGTCGTTGAAGAAGTAGACGTCGTCCTCGTCGATGCCCGGATCGTCGGAGAAGTTCGCGATCACGTGCTTGACGGCCTGCGCGGCACTCGTCAGATGGTGGAGGAAGCCGACGCCTCCGACCATCAACTCGCCATTCGCCTTGTAGAGAGACACCATCAGGTCGTGGCCCTCGTTCGTGATCGGCGAGCCCGAGACGTTCTCGAGCGCGATGATCGCCTCGTCCATCACGTTCAGCAGCTTGTGCCGAATGATCTCGAACGTGAACGGGTCGACCGCCGGTGTCATCCTGCTCATTTCCTCACGTCTGGGCTGCCGGACGCAACCCGTATGGTCGTGGCCGTCGCTCCGCGGCCACCTCAGACTCGTCCGAACAAGCCGGACGGATCTCGTCCCCCGCGGCCGGCGACGAGGTCTCGGATCAGCTCCATCGTCATCTCGACGAGCGCTGCGAAGATCTGCTCACCTTCTTCGCGCGACGCTTCGGCGGGTGCGCCTGCGTAAGCCTGGGTGAGACCCATCTCGCGGAAGTCCTTCTTTCCGGCGGCAATCTCTTTCGCGAGGTTGACCGGGACATACGGGAGAGAGCGCATCAGCTCGACCTCGACGAGCTCTGGACGTTCGGCGAGTACGAGCGACGTCTCGTAGCGGTCGGCGTGCGATTCGCCCCTCTGAAATGCGTCAGTGAGCCGTTCTGCGCGTGCCCGTCGCGTCAGGTCGACGTAGCCGACCACTGTCGCATGGCTCTCCTCCAATGAGTCCATTGCCCGGTGCAGCGTCTGCAGGTGCTCCGGCTCGAAGTGGTTGTTGACGAGCACGATGTAGCGGAAGCCCTGATCGAGGAGGGATGCACATGCGTCGACGATCATCGATCGGAGGGCCTCCTCGCCCACGTGGACCGCACCGCCGAAGCCCCCGGCATATCGCGTGACCCCGAAAGAGAGCGTCGGGAGGATGAGGGCACGCAACTCGGGATCGGTGACGAGTTCGGAGGCCACGCGCTCGCAGATACCGATCGAGATGATCAAGTCCGTCGCCAGCGGCGCATGCGGCCCGTGTGGCTCGGTCGCGCCTACCGGGAAGAGCAGCACCGTGGCCCGCTCCGACTCCAACAGCTCTTCCACCTGACGGTACGTCAGCTCCGAGAAATAGAGCTCTGTCATCCGCAGACTACGAGCTCAACGGCGGCGATAGACGTACACCTCCGTCACATACGTCAGGCCGACGCGCACGGGGAGTTCTGACTGCAGCGCACGGACCTCCTCAAACGCCGCACGCTGTTCTTCGGCCGGCAGAGCTGCAATCGAGGAGAGCGAACTGACGAGGTCGACGAGGGCTTCCCTGGGGAGAGTCTGAGTCTGACGAACCTCGATCTGGTCGTCGAGGTTGAAAGCGGTGCCGCGAAAGGCTTGCTTCCACGAGCCGTCGGGATGGAATGGGGCATCTCGGTGGTACCGATCGATCAATGCCACGATCGCGGTTTGCGCTGGATCATCCGGCTCTCGTCGATTCCACACGAGGCCGAGGCGACCCTGAGGCCGGAGCACCCGAGCGATCTCCGCGAGAGCCTCCGAACCACGGAACCAATGGAATGCCTGACCGGCGACCACTGCGTGGACGCTCTCGTCTCCGAGCGGTATCGCCTCGGCGGTTCCGTCGAGAGCCTCGGCGTCGGGAGCGGTCTCACGGAGCACCTCTCGCATCGACGCCTGGGGCTCAATCGCAACGATTCGAGCTCCGGTCGGGAGGAGAAGGCGCGTGAGCTTCCCGGTCCCCGCTCCGAGGTCGGCGATCGCCGACGTAGCATCGATCTGGAGTCGATCAATGAGGAAGTCGATTGCGTCTTGGGCGTAACTCGGACGTGTGCGCTCGTAGGCGGCGGCGACCTCGCCGAAGCTTGAGGCGACGGGATGGACGCTCATCGGCGTACCGCGACCCTCCACAGCCGGCCGCTACTGCTCGTCGTCGATCTCGGCGGCCTTGTCGGCGGATCTCGTTCGGCGACGCTTCGTGCGTCGGTCGGCCATCGGCCCGGCCTTCTTGCCGGCCTTGAGCCTGACTTCCTCCGGGTCGAGGGCAGGCCGCCGGACCTTCTTGTGCTGCTTATCGCCACTGCTCATAGTCAACCAATTATGGGCGACGTTTTAGTCAGCATGAGGCTTGGCGCCTCTTCCGGTAGGTGCAGCACCCCCGGCTGGCGGCTGAGACACGGCGCATCTCGCCGCGATCGCCCTCGCACATATCTCTGTCGATATGCGCTTCGGTCGATCCCGCCGAGCTGCTTGGTCTCATCCGTCCCCGACGGCACCGTACCTACCGGAACAGGCTCTTAGCGCTGGTCCGGCTCAACCACCGCAGACTATGCGATGGCGTCTGTCTAATCTTCTTGCCGCTGGCGAGGTGCGTGATCGTCTGCCCATTCTCGCGTTCGACAGCCGTGACGGCTTCGCCGAATCGAAAGATCACACCGAGGTCGCGAAGGTGGTAGCGGAGGGATTCTGTGATCTCCGCGTCACAGGTTTCGCGCGAGTTGGTCGCGAACACGTCACGCTCACACTGGATCATCTGGAAGGTCCGCTGCTGGATGTCCTCGAACGTCACCTTTTCCTTGACCCCGGTATCCCTGGCCGTGGATGCCGCGCTGGTTCAGGCCGGTGAGATAGGGAATCGCCTCTCGTATCGTCTTCGATGGCATGTCCCGGTGTTGAGGCAGACGCCACCCATCTGCGATCCGCGCTCGATCACCGCCGCTCGGTGTCGCAACTTCGCAGCTGAATCGCGGCCTCCTGGCCTGCGGGGCCTAAGCCAATCGCGATCAGGTCGTAGTCGTAGTCCACCTTTGCCTCGGAGCGTTGCCAGGCTCACCACTGCTGCGGTTGACGAGTGTGCCCTGCTCACGGCGATTGTCGGTCCAGCGCGACCGGTAATGGGTGGACCGCTGGTCCTCGAATGGTTTCGAAGGTATGACAA
>CAYTCZ010000088.1:0-2496 GCA_964436315.1 uncultured Gaiellales bacterium
CGGAGGGAGGTCAGCGGCGGCCCCAGCGAGTCTTGGGTGTTGCGCCGAGTCGGAGTTCGGGTTCGAACCGTCGATTTGTTCAGATCGAAGCCTCAGGGAGATGCCACCGCCTGGGCGAGATCAGTCCGGCTGCAGCATCCGGGCCCCAAGACCCATGGGCGTATGGATGAAGTGGCGGAGGATCCTCGAGCACTGGAGTGACGACCTCCCACAGGCGCTCGACCCCGTCCGCACGCGTAAACAGCGTCTGGTCGCCGATCAGGGCATCGTGAATGAGACGCTCGTACGCTTCGAGCAACCGGGAGTCCGGCCCCTGCTCGTATTGGAAATCCATTCGGGCCGGACCGAGTTCGATTCTCGGTCCTGGAGTCTTGGACAGGAATGACATCGAGATACCTTCGGGTGCACCGACCTCGAAGACGAGCTCGTTGGGTTCCATGCTCACAAGATCGGGACGGGCAAAGGCGAACATCTGTCGTGGCGGCTCGCGAAAGGTGATCGTGATCGTGCGACGCGTCTCGGCAAGTCGCTTGCCGGTGCGCAAGAAGAACGGGACGCCGGCCCAGCGCCAGTTATCGACCTCGGCTCGCACAGCGACAAAGGTCTCCGTCTCAGAGGTCGGGGCGACCCCTGGCTCGTCGCGGTACCCCTCGTACTGGCCACGAACCACGTCCTCGGCTCGAAGCGGCATCATCGCCTGGAACACTTTCACCTTCTCGTCGATCAACGGTTTCGCATCGAGGGATGTCGGCGGTTCCAGCGCGACGAAGCTCATCACCTGGAACAGGTGCGTAACGATCATGTCGCGAAGGGCTCCGGTGGCCTCGTAGAAGGCGGCACGCATCTCGATGGAGAGCGTCTCCGGAACGTCGATCTGAACGTGATCGACATGCTCGCGGTTCCAGACCGGCTCAAACAATCCGTTGGCGAACCGCAGGGCCAAGATGTTCTGCACCGTTTCCTTGCCCAGGAAGTGATCGATCCGGTAGATCTGCGACTTGTCGAAGACCTCGTGGACGGAGGCGTTGAGCTCGCGTGCCGAGTCAAGATCGACTCCGAACGGCTTTTCCATGATCACGCGCGAGCGTTCGTTGAGTTCGCCGACGCCAAGGCCCTCGATGATCGGTCCTGCAGCAACCGGCGGGACGGCCATGTAGTACAGGCGCCCGGCGGCGTCGCTCTCAGCCTCGGCGGTTTCGACGGCGTCCTGCAGCCCCGCAGGCGAATCCGGGCCGAAGGCCCCGCCGACGTACGAGAGGCTGTCCGCGAACGCAGACCACAGTCCTTCGGTTACATCACACCTGCAGTACTCGTCCAGCGACCCGCGGACGAGATCGCGAAACGCGGACGTCGAGAACTCCTCGACCGACGACCCGATGATTCGGTAGCGGTCGGGAAGCAGGCCCTCCCGGGCAAGGTGATAGAGGGCGGGCCAGAGCTTGCGCCGTGCAAGATCGCCCGTTCCACCGAAGACGACGATGATTCGCCGATCGGGTCGTCCTCGAGCACGCCCGCCGCTGGATTCCTGGGTTGCCGTAGCCAGTTCCAAATCAGCCTCCCAACGCTAGCTCGCCCTGCCGACCGAACCTGTGTCGCAGCGCCGAGACTACCGTCTCGTCGAACTCCTGCTTCTTCCTCGAGTGGAAGCAAGCTACGGCCACGAAGAAGGGCCGCGGCCTCCGGGCGCGGCCCTTCAGAGCAAGTGTCCGTTTCCCTGGCGCTTCTACGACTCAGACGGTTTGAAGAGGCCGACGAACGCGCCAGTCGGATCCTGAATCACCGCAAGTCGGCCGACGTTTTCGACATCCATCCCTTCCATGATCGCGTTAGCACCGAGCTTGACGGCCTTCTTGACGGTCGCATCAACATCATCCGTGGCGAGGTAGGTGAGCCACATGGGAGGCCCCTCGGCTCCGGGCGGTCGCTTCATCGCACCGCCTGCATCCGCGTCGCCGTCACGCTTGAAGAGCGTGTACGTCCCCACCGGACCCATGTCGACATCGGTTGTCTTCCAGCCGATGACGTCTTCGTAGAAGCTCTTCGCGGCATCGATGTCGTCGGTGATCAGTTCGTCCCAAACGAACGTCCCGGCGGACGTCGCCGGCTCTCCGGCGGGGGTCATCGGAGCGATGATGGCCCCCTGCGGATCGCCGATGACTGCAATCCGTCCAACTTCAGGAATGTCGAAGGGCTCACGATGGATCGTCGCGCCCGCTTTCTCCGCCTTCTTCACCGTCTTGTCAACGTCTTCGACGATTACGTAGCCCACCCAATGCGACGGCACGTCCTGTCCGGGATCGACGAATCCGCCGTGCGCCTGCTCGTTGGCCATGATCATCTGGTAGTCCATCTCACCGGGCTTCCAGGTATCGATTCCCCAGCCGAGAAGCTCGGTGTAGAACTTCTTGGCTCCGTCGACGTCGTTCGTCACGTGGTCATGCCACATGAAGCGGCCGACCTCGGTCTTGACCGTTGCGCTCATTCGTTCTCCTCTCT
>CAYTCZ010000088.1:2596-12114 GCA_964436315.1 uncultured Gaiellales bacterium
TAGTGCGCGAACTCCTCATCGGCCCGCGTCGATTTACCGATCTATGCCGCGGGCTCCCAGGAATTGGTACCAACATCCTCACGGCGAGACTCAAGGGACTCGAGCAGGCCGGAGTGGTTCAGCGCCGCAAGCTTCCGCCGCCCGCGGCGACCACGGTCTACGAGCTCACCGACTACGGCCGCGAGCTCGAAGAGATCATCCTCGACCTTGGTCGCTGGGGCGCGAAATCGATGGGCCCCCGCCTCGCGGAGGAGCACTTCACCGCAAGCTCGCTTGCGCTCGCCATGAAGGCGAATTTTCAGCCTGAGGAGGCCCCCGAACTCACGATGGCGTGCGAGTTCCGGTTCGGCGACGACACTTTCAGCACGACCATCGACGAAGGTGGGGCCGACTTTCGCGACGGCGCTTCCGACGATCCCGACGTCGTCATGGAGACGGATCCGGACAGCATGGTCGCTCTGCTCATCGGAGCGATCTCGCTCGGCGAAGCAGCGACGATGGGATCCGTCACCATCCACGGCGACGACGAAGACATCGCGAAGATGCTCGAAGTGTTTCGCTTCCGCCACTCTCAAGACACTGAGCCGGAGTCTGCTACGTGAGCTTCGCCGGATTTTCTCCGAGTGGACGCGACTTCCTCCGCGGCCTGGACGCCGACAATTCTGGGAAGGACAAGGGCGGAGCCGTGAGTGCCCGGGGTTCTTCTTTCGGCTAACAACGGCCTCTACGTCGGTCTCGAGACCGACCTTCCAGCCGAGGTCGATTCAGCTGCTTTCGTCACGTGGTGTGCCGAGCGCTTTGAACCGATGGCACCGTCCATCGCTGGATCGTCGACAACGTGTGCGCGTAACGACCGTCGCACGTCGCTCGAAGCTCGGTCCCGGACGACCGGAAGGGGAGTCGGTTTCCTGGGGCGGCGCTGGCCAGGGAGGCGAGGCTGAGTCCGGAGCACACCGCGTTTAGGTACGGGCGACGGGTGAAGCCGAAGGATCCCGCCGCCCAGCGTCGGCGGCGCGCGGAGCCGGGCTCCGCTCGGCGGGAGCGCGGAGCCGTCCAGGGAAGCGACTCAGCGTTCCATCCTGGGCCAGGGTGGCTGCCGTACGCGCCTCCGGCGCAGAGGTGGTGGTCGGCCTGTGAATATCCGCGCCGTGAGGAGTCCGAAGACGAAGCCGCCGATGTGAGCGAAGAACGCAACACCTCCCGTGCCGATGCCCGTCGGCGCAAGCAGGTCGAAGCCGGCTTGCCATAGCTGGAACACGAACCAGAAGACGAGGAAGTAGAGCGCCCGGATCTCGAGCGGAACGAGCAGATAGAAGATCACCAGCGTAAGCACACGCGCGTGGGGAAACAGGACGAGGTAGGCACCGAGGACACCGGCGATCGCTCCGCTCGCGCCGACAGTGGGAACGATCGAATCCTCCGGGGTTCCGAGCTGGAGCGTCATGAACGTCTGGAGTGCGATCGCCGCGAACCCGGACAGGAAATAGAAGACGAGGAAGACCGCCCGGCCCATCGCGTCCTCGACGTTGTTCCCGAAGATCCAGAGAAACAACATGTTCATGATCAGGTGGACCCAGCTTCCGTGCATGAACATCGAGGTGATCGAGTCGACCTGCCAGCCGAGTCCCGGCGCCTCGCACGTCCCCTCCACCTCGCAGGGGAAGAACCCCGAGTCGACGACAGACCGGTTGAGGTCCGGCAGCTGATAGAGGAGCCAGACGGCGATATTGGCCGCGATGAGCCCGACCGTGACGACCGGGAAGCGCCGGGTCGGGATGTTGTCCCGGAGCGGCAGCATGGTCTCTCAACGGTAGCCGCGAAATCGTCGCAGCAGGCCGCCTGCCTCGTACGACGACCGTAGGGTTGACGCTGTGCCGCCCGAGGCTGTACTTGCGGGGATCGTGGCCGGGGGACTCTGTCTCGTGGTCTGGCTCACGATTGGCATCGCGCCGCCCCGACCCTGGGATCTCAGTCCGATCGCTGAGCGACAGTTACCGCCCCCTGATCCCTCAGTCTTGCCAGGTGTGACGGTCGTGGTGCCGGCACGCGACGAGGCGGCGATCATTCCCTCGACACTCCCCGAGCTCCTCGGCCAGAGATACGCGGGCCGGCTTGAAATCAAGCTCGTCGACGATCGGTCTTCCGACGAGACGGCCGAAGTGGCCAACGAGCTCATAAAGAGGAACAACGCCTCCGGCCGCGCCCAGGTCGTGCGCGGGAGCGATCTACCCTCGGGCTGGGTCGGGAAGGTCTGGGCACTCGCGCAGGGGGCGGAGCGTGGGGATCCGACGAGCGTCTACCTGCTTCTCGCAGATGCCGACATCCGACACCAACCGACGTCGGTCGCCCGGCTCGTCGCTGAGAGCGAAGAAGCGAGCCTTGGCCTGAATAGCCGCATGGCCCGCCTCCGTTGTGTCTCCGGCGCCGAGCGGTTCCTGATCCCACCGTTCCTCTTCTTCTTCAATCTCCTCTATCCGATGCGACTGGTGAACAGGCCGAAGTCACGTGTCGCGGCTGCTGCGGGAGGCTGCATGCTCGTCCGTCGCGACGCGCTCGAGGCGATCGGAGGACTCGAGTCGATTCGCGGCGAGATCATCGATGACGTCAACCTCGCCAAGAGGATCAAACACTCGGGGCGCCCTATCCGCCTGTCGGTGAGCGAGAGCGATGTCATGAGCCTGCGCGAGTACGGCTCTATCTCGGCCGTCTGGCGCATGGTTCGACGGACGGCCTTCGACGAGCTGAACTACTCGTGGGTCCTCCTCGGCCTGACCCTGTTCGGGCTTGCGCTTCTCTTCGTCACTGCGCCGGCCCTCCTCCTGGCCGGAGTCGCTCTCGCAGGCGCGCGAGCGGCAGACGCACTCAGCCTCGGGTGGACCTGGATCGCCGCTCTCGGCGGCCTCGGCCTCGCCTCGTGGGCGCTGATGGCGGCCATCTTCCGCCCCACCACCAAGTACTTCCGACTCCGTTGGCCGTGGGCATTGACCCTGCCCGCAGCCGGCATCGTCTACGGGGCGATCACGTTCGACTCAGCCCTCCAGCATGCGCGCAATCGCGACGAGGAATGGTGAGGGAGCGGCGCGCAGGCACCCAGTCCGGTGATCGGACCGTCACAGGAGACCTCTTTTCAGGCGCCGGCAGGCTGATTCACTCCTCTGCGACGCGGTGAGGAAGGAGGCGATCTCCGTACGAACACGGTGGGTCTGCCCCAGTGCGAGGTGACCGCCCGACTCAAGGCTAATGAGGACCGACCCGGGGATACGCTCGGCCGCGCACAAGGCGGCGTTGTAAGAGGCCAGCGGATCGTCTTTGGCGTGAACGAGTAGCGTCGGCACCGTGAGGTCTTCCAGCGGATAGGCGTTGACCTCCGGGTTGGAGACGAAAGCGTCGAAGACCGCGCCTTCCGCCCGCGGGCCGAGCGGGAAGATGCTGTCAACCATCTCTTGCACGGAGCGGGCATCTTCGGTGCCTTTCGGGAACCCGCTCGGGACTCCCATGAGTCGGGCGAGTAGCGACGGGGTCAAGACTTTAAGTGTCCACATTGCCGGATCCGAATAGAACACCTTCGCCCACTCGGGCGGCGCCTCGGCTGTCGTGCTGCCGGGCCAGTTCCCTGAGCTGATCACAAGATGCTTTACACGGTCCGGGTGGCAAAGCCCGAGTTGCACGGCAGCCCCGGTTCCGGCCGAGATACCGATCACGTCGACCGCATCTAGATGGAGTTCGTCGAGGAGGGCGACGAATGCGCTGGCTTGAACAACACTGGTAGCTCCTTCAGGGAGCGTTGATCCGAGGTAGCCGAATCGAGATGGCGCAATGACACGACGGTTGTCGGCAACTAGATCACGAGTGGACAACAGGCCACCATCGCAGCCGTGGAAAATGCCGTGACTCACCAGCACCGCTTCGCCGGCACCGCGTTCCGCGTACTCGAGCGTGCCGAACTCGGTCGTGATCGTCCGGCGATCGACTGTGTCTAGGTGAGCACGAGCAACGTCGAGGTCCCGCCGGTAGCGGCGCGCCAGTGTGCTGAACCCGGCCATCGCTCCGAGTGCAAAACCGGCAAGTAGGAGAGGAGCTGGCACGGCTCGATCATGCCACCCTCGAGCGGTGTTCGTTCACGCGCTTCGACTGCTGTTTCCCTGAACCATTCGGGTCGGGAGCCACCGGCTTCGGGCAATCGGGGCCCTCGGTTTCCTGGAGGCGGGCTCGCAAAAGAGGCAAGGCCGGGACGGCGAGACAGTACGTTCAAGGTACGGCGAGGCGTCCTGGCCGCAGGATCTTGCCGCGAGCGCCGCTAGGGCGTGGCGAAGCGGGGCTTCGCCCCGCGAGAGCCCGCCCGGCCAGGGAAGCGAGGGAGCTACTGGATCAAGGTCAGCAGCTTGAACATGGGGAGGTACATGGAGATGATGATGATGCCGACCATGATTCCGACGCCGATCATCATCAGCGGCTCGATGACCGAGGTCAGGGTCGAGATCGAGGCGTCGACTTCATCTTCGTAGAAGTCGGCGATCTTTGTCAGCATCTTCTCCAACTCACCCGTCTCCTCACCCACGCGAACCATGTGGGCGACCATCGGCGGGAACACCGGGTGCTCCGTGAGCGGGATCGCGATCGGTACTCCCTGATGCACTCGCTCGCGAACGTCGTCAACAGCATCCTCGATCAGACTGTTGCCCGACGTCGAGCCCGTAATCTCGAGGGCCTTGATGATGTCGACGCCGGAACCGACGAGAGTCGACAGAGTTCGCGAGAAGCGGGCCATGCCGATCTTGAGCACGACCTTGCCGATGCCGGCCGGAAGCCGGAGTCGGAAGCCATCCCAGGCCCGACGCCCGTTCTCGGTCTTCTTGTACCGGAAGAATCCAAAGATCGCGGACCCGATGAGCGGGAAGAGAATGAACCAGTAGCCCCGCACCATGTCGGATGCCTTGACGACCAACTGCGTCAGCATCGGGAGCTCGCCGCCGAGGTCCTCGAAGATGCCTTCGAAGACCGGAACGAGGAACATGAGCATTCCGATCAAGACGAAGAACGCGAAGCCCATGACGAGGAGCGGGTACATCATCGCGCCCTTGACGCGACGCTTGATCTGCTGTTCCTTTTCGATCTGGTAGGCAACACGATCGAGAACGGTGTCGAGGATTCCGGCCGCCTCACCCGCCTCGACCATGGACACGTAGAGGCGGGAAAACACGCCGGGATGGCGCGCCATCGCCTCGGACAGCAACATCCCTCCTTCAACGTCGGCGCGTAGATCAGCGATGACAACCTGGAGCTTCTGGTCCTCGGTCTGCTCCTCGAGGATCACGAGCGACGTCACGACGTTCAGGCCAGCCTCAATCATCGTCGCGAACTGTCGGGAGAAGACCTGGAGCGACTTCGCCTTGACCTTCTTTACACCTGCGGCCTCGCTCTCCTCGACGACCTGACCGCCGTCCTGCCGGTTCAGCTCAACGGGCATCAGGCCCTTCTCACGAAGAGCATCGCGAGCCGCGCCAAGGTCTGCCGCGCTAATTTCTCCCGTCAGCTCGACGCCGGCCGCATTGATCGCGCTGTACGCGAAGGACGCCATTCAGACGTTGAATCGGCATCCCCTGTTTGGAACTTGAGCGCAGCGGGGCAAACGCCGATGTAAAGAATCGTGTTGACCAGACTGCGGCAACGTGTCCGGTTCGGCGGCAGCGAGCAAGGTTTCGGGCTCGTCGAGCTCCTGATTGCGATGACGGTGCTCCTCGTCGGAGTGCTCGCAATCTTCTCGATGTTCGAGTCGGGCATTCTGGCGCTGCAGCGTGCGAGTACGGTCACGACCGCAGCGGCCCTCGCAGATCGCGAGATGGAAGGCTATCGGGCGATCTCGTACGAGATGATCGGACTCGTCGACACCGACGTTCTAGCGGCGCCAACGCCGTACAGCACCGATCCGGCGTACGACGCGACTCAGTCGAACCGCGTCGATCTCCCGGCCTGCGGAACCGCGCCTTGTACCAACAGCCAGCCGGTTCAGACGCTGACGGGCGCCGACGGTGAGAACTACCGCGTCGACACGTTCATCACGTGGCAGTCGGTTGGCGGCGGTCGGAGCGTCAAGCTCGTCACGATCGTCGTGCGCGACGCTGACAGCACCGACACGACGTACGCCCGGGTCTCGTCCTCGTTCGACGAGTCAACGGGAACGTAGTTCGGCGCGCAGCGAGCGGGCAGCGCAACCGAGTCGCCGCAGCCTTACTCGTACTGAAGTGCCTCGAGGACGTTGAGTCTCGAAGCTCGCCGTGCCGGAAGGATCGCCGCCAGCACACCGGCGAGGATGGCGACGACGACGAACGCGATCAGGGTGCCAATAGGCACGGCGAACACGAGACCCTCATCGCGTAGGGCAACCGTGATCAAGATCGCGAGCGCGAACCCGAGTGCCATGCCGAGGGCCGCGCCGATCAACGCCGTGATGATGCTCTCCTGTCGGATCATCCGCCGGACCTGGCGCCGGGTCATTCCCACCGCACGGAGCATCCCAAGCTCTCGCGTTCGTTCGAAGACCGAGAGTACGAGCGTGTTGACGATGCCAAAGAGACTCACGATCACTGAAAGTGCGAGCAGCACGAAGAGCAGGTTCAGCAGCGGATCGATCTGGCTCTGCTGGAACTCGATGAACCCTTGCTTCGTGTCGAGCTGGACGTTCGGGAAATCGTCGAGAGCCGCGGACAGGAGGACCTCGTTCTCGGCCGTCGCACCCCCCTCGGCGTTCACGAACGTGTAGAGATTCCTTGGGGCCTCGAAGGTCTCGTCGAAGGCCGCCTGTGAGATCGTGACGTCGCCGAGCATTTGCCAGAACGGCGGCGCCGCATAGATGCCGGCCACCCTGACGCCGATCGTTCGACCCGCCGGAGATTGGACGCCAAATCGGGAGCCGAGCGAAAGGTCGTGGTCATCGGCGAAGCCATCCTCTACGAGCGCACCGTCCGAAGCAAGTTCGGCGAGAGACTCGTCGGAACCCTCGACCCAGTCGAAGGCATAGACGTTCGCTATCGATTCTGGATCGACTCCGGTGACGTTCTGCTCCGACGCGTCGGCACGGCCGCGCTCACCGCGAACCCCGACCGCCTCGACTCCATCGATCTGAGCGAGAGTGTCGTCCGGCGAAGGATCAAAGGGCGTGAAGCCGTCTTCCGAGACGACCACGAACTCAGCCGTCACCTGCTCCTCGATCGCGTCGGAGACCGACGAACGGAGTCCCTGCGCCAGGACCGCGACGAACGTGATCAGCGCGAGCCCGATCATGAGGGCCGCCGCGGTGCTCGCCGTCCGCCCAGGGTTGCGCATCGAATTCTCTCGTGCAAGCCGGCCCGCGGCCCCTGCGAACCGGCGCGCCGGCCATCCCAGAACGGAGGCGAGAGGACGCACCACGCGAGACGAGATCAGGGCGACGCCGATGAAGAGGACGATGCATCCGACGCCGATCGCGATGAGGCGGTTCTGGATATCGACGTCCGGCGCGAACATTCCGTACACGAGGACGACAATCGCGATGACGGTCGTGAGGACAGAGAGGACGGGGGACCACCGTGCGAGGCGACCCGGCGGTAGCGTCGCTCCCTCACGAACAGCCGCGATCGGAGGCACCTTCGTCGCTCGGACGGCGGGAAAGAGCCCGGCGGCGAGTGTGACGACGACCCCGGCCACGAGGCTCACGATGATCGTTCTCGTCGCGAAGACCGTGTCCGTCGACGGCAGATCGACTCCCAACGCAACAAACACGGCATCGAGGCCTGCGGCCAGCCCGAAGCCGAGGAATAGGCCGACCACCGAGGCAAGCAAGCCGATGACGAACGCCTCGATGACGACACCACCGAGAACCTGCCTACGCGAGGCTCCGATCGTCCGAAGCACAGCGAACTCACGGGTTCGCTGGGCAACCGTTATCGAGAGGGTGTTGAAGATGACGAACGCACCAACGAACAGGGCGATGCCGCCAAAGGCGAGCAGGAAATACTGGATGAAGCTCACGAACTCATCAACATCCTGGGTGTCCTCCTCCGCCTGTTCGACTCCCGTCAGAACCTCGACGGAGTCGGGTAGCGCTTGGCTCAGTTCGGCGGCCAGTTCCTCCGGAGTGACTCCCTGTGCAGCGGCCGCCGAGATGCTGTCGAGTAAGCCCTCCTTGTCGAAAAGCTCCTGAGCAGTCGGGACGTCAAAGACCGCGAAGGTTGCGCCGCCGATCGAATCAACCGATCCGAAACGCGCAATGCCGACAATCGTGAACTCCTCGAGGGGGCCCTTCGCAGCGACCCCGATCGTGTCTCCGATCTCGAAGTTCTCTCCATCGGCCGTTCCGGCGTCGATCACAATCTCTCCGGGCCCGGAAGCCCACTCCCCTTCGACGAGAACCAAAGGGTTGAACTCCTGGTCGTCCGGATTCCCTCCGAACGCAAGGTTGGGGGCGCCACCCGTGGTGATCGCATCGCCGTCGCGGTCGGTCAGCGTGGCAAAGTCTTCGATCGAACCGGCGGCGATTCGCACGCTGGGCTGCTCGCGCACGGTGTCGAGAAGATCTTCATCGATCGGCGGAGGGAGGCTGAAGTCGGTCTCGAACGCTGTCTTTCCCTTGACGACTGCATCGGTGCCCTCGTAAACGTCGTCGAAGAGGTTGTCGAACGCCGACCGGATCGTGTCGGTCAGGATGAACGTCCCGCTGATCATCGCGACCCCGAGGACGATCGCGATCGCTGTGAGAAGGGCGCGAAGCTTTCGTCCGGCAAGGCCGCGTAGCGCGACCTTGGTCACTTGCCGCTCAGCTCCTCCATGGCCAGGAGCACGTCATGCGCGGAGCAGGGCCCCATGTCCTTGACGATCTCTCCGTCGGCAAGAAACAGGATCCGATCGGCGATCGCCGCAGCTCGAGAGTCGTGTGTGACCATCACGGTGGTCTGGCCATACGCGTCGACCGAGTCGCGGAGCAGACTGAGGATTTCTTCGCCGGTCGTCGAGTCAAGGTTCCCGGTTGGCTCATCGGCGAAGACGACCGTCGGCTGCGACGCGAGCGCGCGCGCGATCGCGACGCGCTGCTGCTGTCCACCCGAGAGCTCGGAGGGTCGGTGTGTCAGCCGATCGGCGAGCCCGACCTTCTCTGCGAGCTCCTCGAACCAGCCATCGTCCGGCTTCGATCCGGCAAGCTCGAGCGGAAGGAGAATGTTCTCCTTCGCCGAGAGCATCGGCAGGAGATTGAAGAACTGAAAGATGAAGCCGATGTGACGCCGTCGAAGGAGCGTCAGATCACGATCGTTGAGCGACGTGATCTCCGTCCCGTCGAGAAAGACCGTTCCAGTCGTCGGGCGGTCGAGCCCGGCGAGAATATGCATCAGCGTCGATTTTCCGGACCCCGACGGGCCCATTACGGCTGTGAGCTGTCCGGGTGCGACGTCCAGCGAGACGCCTCGAAGAGCATCGACTGCGGTGTCTCCCTCGCCGTATCGACGTGTAACGCCTTCGGCCTGGACAGCCGGATTGCCACCGGCGGG
>CAYTCZ010000088.1:12214-17182 GCA_964436315.1 uncultured Gaiellales bacterium
GGTTCGAGAGCGGGCCCTATTCCTCGGGCGCTTCCGGCGACTCTTCAGGCGACTCGTCTGGAGGTTCCTCGAACTCTGTCGTCCCGCCGCCGGCGTACACGCGGATCAGCTTGATCTCGTAACGCACTCCGTCCGGCTGACTGATGAGCGTCAGGGTCTCCCCGACCTTCAGATCGACCGTTGGGATGCCGGTTGAGAACGAACCGGTGACCAGACCGATCATCGCAGTCTCTCCGCTGATCGAGGCGAGTTCGAAGATCGGATCGTCGATCGGGAAGGCACCGCCGACGCCCACGGCCTCCTCCACGTCGTTCACGGTCAGGACCGCCATATCAGGCACCTCGAAGTCGACGGGGTCGCTGGGACCGCTGTCGCCGCCGCCGTCATCGGGCGGGGGTGGTGAAGGATCGCCAGGATCGGAAGGCTCCTCCGGAGACTCCTCCGGGACCTCGAATTCGAGCAACTGGTCGAATGGATCAGCGGCGGTAAATCGACCGAACGAGATGAGCTGACCCTCGTCCGGCGGCGGCGGAATGTCAGAGTTAGGAAGCTCAGCGGAGACGGTCAGACTTCCCACGGAAGGATCGAGCGGGTTAACGAGATCTGGGATCGGCGTCGGCTCGCCGCCGTCGCCGGGATCGGCACCCTCTGCACTCGGTTCGCCGGCCGGCTGCTCCTCGCCGCGGACCCGATCGAGCATGCCGGGGCCCATGATCGCGACGACGCCGATCAGCACGACGATCAGACCAGCCAGAACCTTCTTCTGCTTGGCCTCTTTCTGCTTGCGCGCGGCGTCTTGATCTTTCACTGGAGCCATGGGTTAGTCACCTCTGAGAGCTTCGCCGCCTGGCGAAGATGAGGCATTCAGCGTGGGTTCGCCGTCTGCTGGCGACGCGGGTTCGGGAGGCGAGTCGCCCGGATCATCCGGGGATTCCTCAGGGGACTCCGACCCGGAGTCCTCCGACTGTGAATCATCGGGTGTCTCGGAGCCGCCGTCGGACTGTTCGCTCGCGTCGTTCGGAGTAGTCGGCTCAGGGGCGGCGACAGCCGGGATCGCGCTGTCGGTCATCGGGCCTGGGCCAAAGATGTAGGTCACCAAAGTCAAGCTCGCTTCAATTCGCGGGAAGCCGTCCTGGCTCGCGTGGAGGTCGAGACCTTCGAGCGCATAGAGGCGGCCGGTCGCAGCAAGTTCCCCATTTCTGACTGAGACGAGCGACCGAAGGCGGTAGAGGAAGTCCGTGAGGTCGTAGTAGTTGCCATCGAAAGAGAGCTCGATCGGTCGTCGCTGGAACTCCTCGGTGGAGGTCGCCTCCAGTGGCGTCATCGCCAAGAACTCAACGCCGGCGGCCTCGGAGACGGCGTCCAGCTCGAGAATGATCCCGGGCATGTCCTCGGTGTCCGGCATCGCCTTGGCGAGCTGAAACAGATCCGCGTAGCGGATCTCTACGCGCGGATCGTTGAGGGTGTCCGAGGGTCGGGCGGCGTCGATAAGTTCAGCTTCGAGATTCGCAATCTCGTCGTCGAGCGCCTTGCCCTCGTCCCATTTCGGCTTCACGAAGGCGAGAAGACCAGTTACCAGCACGATGCCGACAGCGACCGCGACGACGATTGTGACTGGAACCTGTGGGCCCTTGACCTTGTACATCTTCCAGCTCACGTGGTCGAGCCTCCTGGTGCCTTGACGCGCGCAACGACGCTGAACTGGAGAACATCCTCCTCTTCGATATCCACGGCGACGCTCGAGACGAGCGTGACCTGTGTGAGCTCCGGAATCGTCGACAGTCGCGAGATCAACTCAGCGATCCCCGCGTGACCGAATGAGAACCCGTTCAAGGTAAGGCTCGAGAGCGGCCTTGCCGGTTCGGGAGGCGGCTCCTCACCTTCCTCGGTCGGCGGGGCAGGCGGAGCGACGGGCTCTTCTCCTGGAGCCCCAATCATCCCGGTGAGCCAGACACCCTCGGGCATGACGAGTGAGACATCGCGAAGGACGCGATCCCAGGCGATGCGTTCCCCCAGAGCTGCTCCGAGCGCATCGGTGCGGTCGTTGGTCTCAGAGATCGCCAACGGGTCGATCGGCTCGGCCTGGTCTTCAGCCTCCTGAATGATGGTCTCGACGGCGGCTAGCTGCGCCTCGAGGTCATCGCGCTCGGCCTCCTTGTCCGCGACGCTCGCGTTCATGATCAGGAACGCGGCCGCGAGACCGGCGAGCGAGACGAGTGCCACAACCGCAAGAACCAGCTGAGCCGTGTTTGCTCGGGGCTCCCGCTCCTCTACGGGTTCGTCGCCCGGCAGCAGGTTGAACGCACGCATGTACGCGAAGTCCATGCTTTCGGTCGTTGAGGTATCGGCCGTCGAATCCTGAGATTTCTTCTCACGTCGAAGCTTGGGTCTCGGCACGAGCGCGCCAACCGCAAACCGTCGCTTGGCGCCCGACCCCTCGAGGTCAGCTGAAGCGTCCTCAATGCCCGCCTCAGCTTCCTCGGGCTCAATGGTCTCGAATTCCGGATCGACGTCTTTTTTCCGGAACGGCAGCCGCACTCTCATGCTCTTCCGCAGTCGGCCCATCAGAGGCCCATTCCAAGTCCAATCGGAACCGCAAGCGATGGGTCGTTGATGGGGCCCTTAACTTGTTTCTTGAGACCGACCCGGGCGGACGGATCTCCGACACGAACCTTGACGCCGACGAGCTGGGTCATCTGCTCCGAGAGACCCGGAAGGTTCGCAGTCCCGCCTGCGAGGATGACCTCGCGGATCCCGAGCGAGTCGGGTTGACCCTGGTAGAACTGCAGCGAGGAGACGAGTTCGCGCGCGAAGGTCTGCAGACCCATCTTGAGCGCCTCGCGCCCCTGCTCCGCCTGTTCAGGTGTCAGCTCAGCCGGAACATCCTCGTTGTCGAGCGCGAGCTGTCTCTTTACACGCTCCGCCATGGGTTCTTCGAAGTCGAGCACCTCGGCGAGCGACTTCGTGAGCTGTGCTCCACCCCAGTCGAGAACGCGCGTGTACTCACACGTAAAACCTTCGGAGACGGCAAGCGTGCTCCGATCGTGTCCCACGCCCACGACAACCGTCGCGGCTGGCTCGACGTCGTCTCCTTGGTTGCTCGCCGGCATCAAGGAGCGCAAGAGGGCGAAGGCCTCGAGATCGATGCCCGCGACCTTCAGACCCGCCTGTCGGCACGCGCCGGCAAGCCCTTCGACGAGATCGCGGTAGGCGACCACCATCAGGACTTTCTTCGTCGGTTCTCCCTCGTCGTTGACCGATTCCGAAAGAACCTGGAAGTCGAGGACCGCCTCCTCGAGTGGGATCGGCAGCGCTTCCAGCGCACGGAAGCGAACGGCGTTCGTGAGCTGCTTCGGCTCGGTGGCACCCGCGATGTCAACCATGCGGACGCCCATGCGGTTGTTTCCGATACCAACCCGCACGTTCTTCTTGGGAAGCTTGTACTTCTTGAAGAAATGCTCGAGCGAACTGGCGAGAGCGTTGACGTCGCGGACTTCTCCGCCCTGGACGATGCCGCTCGGCAGCGCATCGTGAGCAACCCGGCGAGTTCGACGGAACCGTTGTGCGACACGCGTGCGGCCGCGAGATGTGCAGCGCCAATCTTGAGTCCGACGACCTGTTTCGCCATCGATTAGCTCCCAGCCGCCCGAAGACCGCCGAGCGGCATCCCGTCCCCGTTGCCCACGCCCGCGCGTTCGAGAAGTCCGACCAGCTGGTCAGGGCGACTCGAGCGCGAGAGAGCAATGTCTCGCTTCACGCGGTCCTTTGCGACGAGGTCTGCGAGCGACTGCTCGAGTGTCTGCATCCCACGCTTCTGGCCGGTTTGCATGATCGAGTAGATCTGCTCGACCTTCGCCTGCCGAATGAGGTTCCGCGTAGCGTCGTCGGGAAAGAGAATCTCGCAGGCGGCAACTCGCCCGCTTCCGTCAGCAGTCGGAAGCAGCGTCTGCGTGACGATTCCCTGAAGCGTCGCGGCGATCTGCACGCGGACCTGGGACTGCTGCTCGGCGGGGAAGACGTCGATCAGACGGTCAACAGTCGAGGGTGCGTCCTGGGTATGCAAAGTCGCGAAGACGAGGTGGCCGGTCTCCGCCGCGGTGAGGGCAGTTGCGATCGTCTCGAGATCCCGCATCTCGCCGAGGAGAATCACGTCGGGTCTTGTCGTAGTGCCCCACGGAGCGCCTCGGCGAAGGAGGTCGCATCGGGACCGATCTCACGCTGGTTGACCACGCAGCTCTTGTGCCGATGGAGAAACTCGATCGGATCCTCGATCGTCATGATGTGGTCTGACCGTTCGCTGTTGATCTCGTCGATGATCGCGGCGAGCGTCGTCGACTTTCCTGAACCGGTCGGGCCGGTGACGAGGACGAGCCCGCGTGGCTTGGCCGCGAAGTCGTGGAGCGATTTCGGCATTCCGAGCTCCTCGAGCGACTTCAACTCCGTCGGGATCGTTCGGAACGCCGCGCCGACGCTCTCACGTTGGAAGTAGACATTCACGCGGAAGCGCGCGACACCGGGGATCGAGTACGAGAGGTCGAGCTGACGATTCGTTTCAAAGATCTTCTGCTGCTCGGTGTTCATGATCCGGTAGAGCATCTGCTGCGTCTGCTCCGAGTTCAGGCGCTCGTGGCCCTCGAGCCGGACGAGCTTTCCGTTCTCCCGGATCACGGGTTCGGATCCGACCGTGACGTGGAGGTCTGAACCGCCTCGCTCGACGACCAGGCCGAGCAGGTCGTCAATCCCGTATGAAGAGTCGCTCTGTCGCACGCCGGTCGTTGGATCCATGGCTCCCTCCGCCGGGTGCTATCGGCACAAGCCAGCGTTCTCTTAAGCGTCATCGAAAGCTCAAGCGTCATCGAAAGATCACTCTTTTGAGGGGCCGCGGCACGCGCCTTCGAGGCCGATAACACGGGCTGAGCCACCGACGTATGCCCAAAGGAGGAGTCCTTTCATGATCACACGGCTCAA
>CAYTCZ010000089.1:0-17070 GCA_964436315.1 uncultured Gaiellales bacterium
GGGCGGGGCTATTTCGAGCCGAGATCCACTCCTCTGCCGGATTGGGCACCCTCGCGACAAGGGGTCGCGGTCGGCGAAGTACTCGTAGGTGGCGAGGCTCCCCGGTCCGACCTGATCTCGCATTACGGTCTTCATGGTGGTTCCTCCTGTCTCGACGACGACTTCTGCACTCGCCACGGTCGCCGCGCGACCGGACGAGGCGGAAGGACCGCCACCTCAAGTTCTACGAGCTACGGGATAACCTCTCTCGACGCTCGGAGGACGCCCTACTGGACGGTCAGCCGGTAGACGGAGCCCTCGAGCGACACGAGGTAGAGCTCGCCCCGGGCATCCTCACCGAAGGATGACAGCGATGGGACACGGAAAGGCTCCTCGCGAACGCCCGTTGCCTCGCCGTCCTCGACGCGAAGGCTCCAGACCGTTCCGGTGCAGTAGTCCCCGAAGAAGTAGCGCCCGCCGATCGCTGGGATCTGGTCGCCGCGGTAGACGTAACCACCCGTAACTGAACAGCCGAGGTCACGGCCGTACGTGTAGACGGGCACAACGAGGTCCCCCTCGGGATTCGGCTCTTTGTCCTCGAACAGGAGATCGGCTTCAAAGACGTCCCAGCCGAGATTCGCGATGTTGGTTCGATCGTTCGGAAGAACATCGATTTCTTCGGCGGCGTTCTGTCCCACATCGCCGATGTAGATATCTCCCGTGTCGCGATCGAATGAGAAGCGCCATGGATTTCGAAGCCCATACGCGTCAATGGATGGAAACGCATCATGGTCGTCCGGATTCATCCGGAGTAGCTTGCCGAGGAGCGAGTTGAGGTTCTGCGCATTCGCGTTCGGATCGCCACCCGAACCACCGTCGCCTGTCCCGATGTACAAGAGATTGTCCGGCCCGAAGGCGAGCTGACCGCCGTTGTGATTGCCGAAGGGCTGCTCCACCGTGAGCAGCAGCCGTCCGGCGTCGTCGACGATTCCGGTCCCTTCGGAGTTCGCCTGAAACTCGACGATCGCGGTATTGCCGGAGAGGTCTGTGTAGTTGACGTAGAAACGTCGATTTGTCTCGTACTCCGGATCGAACGCCATGGAGAGAAGGCCCTGTTCAAAACCGTCTGATGCGACTCGATCGCGGATATCGAGGAACGGCGCCTCCAATAGTGTCTCGCCTTCGAAAATTCGAACGGTTCCCTGTTTCTCGACGATGTAGATCCGCTCGGGCTCCGACGATGTGGAGGCGACGTAGAGGGGCGCCGACAGCCCCGTCACGATCTCCTGGAGCCCGAGGACGACGTCGTCCTCGCTGACAGCAGGCTCCTCCGCCGGAGCCGGCTCGGCGGGCTCAGGTGGTTCGCCGGGTTCCGTCGGATCCTCCGGTCCAGGTGGCGCGGGCGGCTCGGGTTCCGGTTCCGGCGCTGTGGTCGATGGGTCGGGCGCAGCAGTTGGCGGCGGCGGGTCCAACCCGCCACCGCTGTCTGCGCCTCCGCATGCGGCAACGAGGAGTCCTACGGCCACGAGAACCATCAGCAGTCGCATCGACTGCAGGGTAGAGCGACGAAGCCGAGTCGAGGCTCGGTTGACGACACAGGGCGTGGAATCGCTCGGATCAGTGATGCGGCGTTCCGCGATCGCTGTCTACTCCGCGATGCAGCATACGAACAGCACTCCCTCTTGCCGGCTTGAGAATTGGCCGGGAAAGACAGATCTGCGGAACCTGCGGATGGCGAGCCCGTAACGGGCTCGCCGCGTTTGCGTAGATGCCTCGGATGAGGGGCCCGCTACTCAGAACGACGAAGCTGGAGGCCGATACAGAAACTGTGCACTGGCTCATCTTGCTCGTGCCGCTCGCGGCGACTTTCCTGCTTCACAACCCGACCCTGAACACGGCTCTTCTCACCGTGCTCGCTCGAGCTCTCGCGATGGCCGGGAAGCAGGAGGACGAGCGTACGTCAGAGCCGGCGTAGCACCGCGCTTAGCCTAGACACCGACGTTCGAGTCAAACCTCGGCGCTACAAACCGCACCCTGAGAAGAGCGGTCGCTGGCGCGCGCATTATCCTCTCGCGAGAAGAGCCGACCCGCATGGCTACACCCGTGCACACCGAGTCGCTCGCAGAGCGGTACGCGCAACTTGCGCCTGAGGGCTTTGCGACCCGTCGCGTCGATTACACGCTCCGTGTGCTCGACGTGCTCATCTCGGGCCTCGCACTCCTGATCCTCTCACCACTCTGGCTTCTGGCCGGAGTCGCGATTCTCGCGAGTTCCGGGCGGCCCATCTTCTATCGAGGGCGGCGGGTCGGGCGCTTCGGAGACGTATTCACGATGTTCAAATTCCGGACACTCCGTCCCGACGCCGAGGATCGCCTCGGTCCTTACTACGGACACGAATTGACACGACGCACCGGCGACGAAGTGACTCGGGTCGGACGGTGGCTTCGGGCTTCTCAGCTCGACGAGATACCTCAGCTTGGGAATGTGCTCGTCGGCGACATGAGCATCGTCGGTCCGCGGCCGATTCGACCGAAGTTCTTCGAGGAGCTCACCGCTGAGGTTCCGCAGTACTGGCAGCGCCTCGTCGTCCGGCCAGGACTGACAGGATTCGCTCAGACGCGGATGGGCCGGGAGGAGTCATGGGCCGAGAAGCTCGCCCACGATCTCGAGTACATCGCCGATCGCTCCGTCCGTCTCTATCTTCGGGTCGTTCTGGCCACCGCATGGCGCGTGCTGCGTCAATCGGCGTCCGCCGTCTGGAGCCTCGCCCGCACGCCGGCCGACGCGCGCTGAGGCGCACACTAGACTCCGGCGGATGTGCGGAATCTGCGGGATCGTCGCCCTCGATGGCAGCCCGGTCGATGCGACGCCGCTCGAGCGGATGAACGCTTCCCTGGTGCACAGGGGTCCCGACAGCGACGGCTCCTTGATCGAGGGCCCGGCGGCTTTCGCGATGAGGCGTCTCTCGATCATCGACCTCGAAGGAGGCGATCAACCAATTGCGAACGAGGACAACTCCGTCCACGTGATTCAGAACGGCGAGGTCTATAACTACCCAGAGCTCCGAGCCGATCTGCTCCGCCGTGGACACTCGTTTCGCACGCAGAGTGACACTGAGGTCCTAGTCCATCTCTACGAGGAACGAGGTCTCGAATTTCTCCAAGAGCTCCGGGGCATGTTTGCGATCGCTCTCTGGGACTCGCGGAACGAACGAGTTGTCCTCGCCCGCGACCGTTTTGGTATCAAACCACTGTTCTACCGGCTGGATACCGGAACGCTGTGGTTTGCCTCCGAGCTGAAGGCGCTTCGGCACGGAGACGTCGACCTAGACGCGCTTTCAGCGTTCCTCGCATTCAACTCGATCCCGGCGCCGCTGACGATATGGCGGGGAACGGCGAAGCTGCCGGCCGGCCACTTTCTCGTTGGCGAGAAAGGGAGCACCCGTCTAGAGCGCTTCGCACGCGTGGCGCCGGCATCGGCCGACGACGTTCGAAGCGAGCGCGAAGGGGAGTTGATCGAGGAACTACGCGCTCGATTGCGGGACTCGGTCCGCGCACATCTCATCGCCGACGTTCCAGTGGGAGTTCTGCTCTCCGGAGGAATTGACTCGGCGGCTCTCACAGCGTTGGCGTCACAGGAGAGTTCTGAGCAGATTCGAACCTTCTCGATCGGCTTCGAAGAGCGCTCGTTCGACGAGCTCGCTGACGCCCGACTTGTAGCGAAACGCTACGACACAAACCACCGGGAACTCGTCGTCCGGCCCGATGCCGCGGAGCTGCTTCCTCGGCTCGCCGAGGTGTTCGACGAGCCGTTCGCCGACTCGTCCGCCCTGCCAACGTATCTCGTTTCCGAGCTCGCCTCCGGTCACGTCAAGGTGGCTCTGTCCGGCGAAGGGGGTGACGAGCTGTTCGGCGGCTACTACACCTACGTGGCAGACCTCCTCGCCGAGAGAATCGGCCCGGTAGCCGCACGAACGCGTCCAGTCATCGACCTCCTGCCGAGCTCGTCACGCAAGGCAAGCGTCGACTACCGAGCGAAACGTTTCGTCCGATCCGCGCATCTTCCGCCACTGGAGCGGCATCACGGCTGGAAGGAGATCTTCTCGGCAGACGCTCGGTCCGAGCTGATCGGTCAGCGCGCAAACGGCGCCTTCGATCCAGTCGACCTCCTCCGCAAACGCTACCGTGAGACCGCCGGAGCGGAGCTTCTCGCACGGCTCCAGGACGTCGATCTGGGCGTGTACCTGGTCGACGACCTGCTCGTGAAGACTGACCGCGCAAGCATGGCGCACTCCCTCGAAGCGCGCGTTCCGTTCCTCGACTCAATGGTCGCCGACTTCGCTTTCGCGCTGCCAACCCGACACAAAGTGCGAGGCTTTGCCAAGAAGCGCCTCCTTCGCAAGGCCGTTGCACCGTTGCTACCACGATCGATCGTTCATGGGAAGAAACGTGGATTCTCGATTCCGGCCGCCGCGTGGTTGAGAGGTGAGCTCGAGCCGTTCGCCCGAGACGTGCTCGCCCGCGACCGCGTAAAGCGTCAGGGCTACTTCCGACCGGAGGTCGTGACTCGGATCGTCGACGACCACGTCTCCGGCCGGGAGGACCTCAGCCGTCAGATCTGGGGCCTCCTCGCGTTCTCCCTGTGGCACGAGCGCTGGGTGGAGACGAAGGTGGGGGTGTGAAGGTCGCTGGGCATAGCATCGCGATGTCGCTTCAGCGACCGACCGCGGCATCGGTCGGCCGGATAAGCAGTTCTTCGCGAGTAGGTCACGCGCAAGGAACAGAGAGGGTCGTGCCGTGAGGGTGTGGATCGACATGACGGCGAGTGCGCACGTGCTCGTATTCCGTCCATTGATCCGGATCCTCGAAGCGGACGGCAATGAAGTAGAGGTGACCGCGCGGGACTACGCGCAGACGATGGAACTTCTCGAACTCCACGGCCTGAGCGCGGAGGTGATCGGACACCACGGCGGTCGATCGCGCTTCGGCAAGTTCCAGTCGATGGCCAGCCGGCTCAGGGCTCTCCGGACGTGGGCGAAGGATCGGAGGTTCGACCTCGGTCTCGCGCACGGCTCCCACGAGCTCACAATGACTTCCCGACGCCTCGGAATACCGAGCTCGACGACCTTCGACTACGAGTTCGCCACGCTCCAGCACCAACTGGGCTGCCGCTCGGCAACCCGAGTCGTCGTGCCGGACACGATTCCTCCGTCTCGCCTCGGGAAGTACGGCGTTCGTCCGCCGAAACTTGTGCAATATCCAGGCCTTAAAGAGGAGTACTACCTCTCGGACTTCGAGCCAGACCCCGCCGTCATCGCCCGTTTCGGCTCGGATGCGGACTCAGTGCGCGTCGTCGTCCGCACACCGCCGGATGTTTCTCTTTACCACCGAAAATCGAACCCGCTCTTCCCCCAGGTTCTCAACTTTCTCGGAAATCAGGCACAGGTCAGCGCCGTCGTCCTCCCGCGGACGGAGGCGCAACGAGACTACGTCCGCAGCCTCCACCTGCCGGCAGTCGTCGTGCCCGACGGAGCCGTCGACGCGCAGAGCCTGATTGCCTTCGCTGATCTCGTCGTTTCGGCCGGAGGGACGATGAATCGGGAGGCCGCCGCCCTCGGCGTGCCGGTGTACACGACCTATGGTGGGCGACTCGGCGGCGTCGACGAAGCACTGATTCGAGAGGGACGACTCCGACCTCTCACCGATCCGCGAGCCCTGGAGCTCGTGAAACGGGAGCCAACCGGCAAGCGCGTGAGACGAGATCCGGGCAGCCTGCTCGAACTGCTCCTCACGGCGCTCGACACGTAGTAGCCGCACAGCCCGAGGTCGGCGGATTCCCTACACCGCCTCCATGAACGCCGCCTCAGCAACGAGTCGGACTGTGACACCGCTCCCCCGGGGAGTGCGCGACCCCAGCACGAACGGTACCCGGAAGTCACGCTCCGCTTGCGCGCAGTTAGTGCCGAGTTTGAGTCAGTCGCTTGCACGACGCCCGCTTACGGCATCGCTTACCGGCCCCAAGGGCCAGGGCTCCACCGGCAGCTCTTGTTGTCGGACGAAGTCGGGCGTTACTCGGCCGGCAACGCGCTCGGCGTTGCGATATCTACGCGATGCGGATCGGCAATGATCGTGTTGAGACGGGCGACTAGCTCCACCGGCTCGCCATCGTTTGCAAGTCGTTCGAGCTCGGCGATCTCATCTTCGAGCCAGTTGGGCTCGACCGGCCGACAGGCGCACCGCAGGATCTTCTGGTGAGATGTGGCAACAGCACGCTCACCGTCTCCCCAGAGCTCCTCATGGAGCTTCTCTCCGGGGCGAATTCCGATGAACTGCACCTCGATGTCGCGATCGGGCTCCTTGCCAGAGAGCCTGATCATGTTGTGGGCGAGCTCGAGAATCCGAATCGGCGTTCCCATGTCGAGCACGTAGATCTCCCCACTCTCCCCGATGGCACCGGCTTGCACGATCAGCTGCGCCGCCTCTGGGATGGTCATGAAGTAGCGGGTCATGTCAGGATGAGTCACGGTGACGGGCCCGCCGCGGGCAATCTGCTGGCGGAAGAGCGGGATGACGCTGCCCGAGGAAGCGAGGACGTTACCGAAGCGCACGGAGATGAATCGTGTCCCGTTCTGCTCTCGCGCCGCGGCGGCTTCGACGATCCATTCGCAGATGGCTTTGGTCTGACCGAGGACGTTTTTCGGATTGACCGCTTTGTCCGTCGATACCAGCACGAAGCGGTTCACTCCGAACTCAGAGGAGAGGTCGGCCATCACCTTCGTTGCCAGGACGTTGTTTCGAACCGCCTCGATCGCGTTCTCCTCCATGATCGGGACGTGCTTGTAGGCAGCCGCATGGAAGGCGACGCCTGGTCCGTGGCGCTCGAAGAGTTCCCTCATCCGACGAGGATTCTTCGTGTCCGCCAGCAGAGGAACGACCGCTCGGAACTCGCGCTCGAGAGCGAGGTCGCGCTCGATCTCGACCAACGCGTTCTCGGAGTGGTCGACGAGGATGATCTGGCGCGGTCGTACCTCGGCGATTTGCCGGCAGAGCTCCGAGCCGATCGAGCCGCCGGCGCCTGTGACAAGCACCACCTCACCGCGGAGGTAGTTCGCGATCGCGGCGAGGTCGAGGTCGACCGATTCTCGACCCAACACGTCCTCGACCTGGACTTCGCGCAGCTGTGCCGAGAGGTTGAGATCGCCGGTAAGTAACTCGTGTACCGCAGGCAGCGTCTTGACCGGCGTATCCGCAGCGCGACAGTAGTTGACGATGCGCTGTCGCGTTTCACCGGCGGCGGAGGGGATCGCGATGATGACCTCGTCGGGTTGTCGCTGCCGAAGGAGGACTGGGAGCTCCTTCGTCGTCCCGACCACGCGCACGCCATGGACCCTCAGGTTCCGCTTACGCGAATCATCGTCAACGAGGGCAATCGGCGTGTATCCGAGCTTGGGATTCCGCTGCATCTCCCTGATGATCATCTGACCCGCGTCGCCCGCACCGACGACGAGCGCCTCCTTGCCGTGCGCAACGATTCCGAAGCGGCCGGGCCGCTCGATCACCGTTCGGGCAAGCAGCCTCACGCCGGCAATCAGGCCGAGGAGAACGACCCCGTCGATCAAGAAGATCCCACGGGGAAGCCGGACGACGTACGGATCCCACAACATGATCACGACCGCCGCGACGAGGGACGCGACCAGCACTCCGCGGGCAACGGCCCACATGTCGCGAATCGAGACGTACCGCCACCAGTGGTTGTAGAAACCGAAGAGCGCGAAGACCGCGAGCTTCACCGCTATGACCACGACGAAGACGCGCGCCTCGAGATATCCCTCGTAGTAAACGGGGACATCTTCGAACCGGAGTTGAAACGCCGCAAACCAGGCCAGCGCAATCAAGCCGGCGTCGATGGCCGCTTGCCAGATGCGGTGGCGGTTCACGAGATGCCGCTGAAGCGCGCTCATGACTTCGCCCCCGCCGGGACGTTGGCTCGGATCACGTTCACGACCTCTTCTTGTTGTGTAGGCGTTACTCCGGCCCAGAGCGGCAATGCGACATTCTCGGCCGCTAGCCGTTCGCTCTCGGGGAGGTCGCCTTCCTCGTAGCCGAGATACGAGAAGACCGGCTGGAGATGCAGCGGCGGCGCGTAGTAGCGCGCATGACCGATTCCAGCTTCGGCGAGGGCGCCCGAGAGGCGCTCTTGCTCCTGCGTACGGATGACGTACATGTGGTAGACGTGACCCGGCTCGTCATCCGGGACGGTACAAAGTTCTCCGAGGCCGAGGTCAGCGTATCGAAGCGCAGCCTCACGTCGAAGCGCATTCCAGCCGTCGAGCCGTTCGAGGAACAGGCGCAGTACAGCAGCTTGGAGCTCGTCGAGTCTCGAGTTGTAGCCAATCAGATGGAAGTCCCGTTTGTCACGGGATCCGTGGAGTCGAAGCATGCGAACTCGCTCAGCGATCTCCGGATCGCTTGTCGTGACGAGCCCGCCGTCTCCCAGCCCGAACAGGTTCTTCGTCGGGAAGAAGCTGAAGGTCGACGCGATTCCGCTCGAACCGACGCGCACGTCGCCGATCTTGGCACCGAAAGCCTGGGCGGCATCTTCGATGACGGGGATTCCGGACGGCAGATCCTTAAGCGACATGGGGCGCCCGAAGAGGTGAACAGCGATGATCGCCCGAGTGTGCGGAGTAACGAGATCCGCCACCCGCGCTGGATCGAGGTTGTAGGTGCCAGGGTCCAGGTCCGCGAAGACTGGCGTGGCCCCGCGTCGGGCAATCGCCTCGGCCGTTGCGACGAACGTGAAGGCCGGACAGATCACCTCGTCACCCCTCCCGATGCCAAGCGCATCAAGCACGAGGACGAGCGCGTCGGTCCCATTTGCCACTCCGATGGACTCTCGGGCACCGACGTAATCTGCGGCCTCACGCTCGAACGCCTCCAGATTCGGTCCGAGAATGAACCGTCCCGAGTCAAGGACCACGGAGATCCGGTCTTTCACGTCATCGAGGAGCGGCGCGTACTGCGCCTTCACATCGACAAGCGGGACGGGCACCGGCCGAGTGTACCTTGTGACTCCAGGGCACTAAAGCGGGACGCACGGTCTTTACGGAGTCTTAGCTCTCGGTCGAATCCGCCGTGGCCGCCGTCTCAGCCGAAGCCGAGCGATTCCGCCGCCTCCATGTGCGATATGCGACGAGCGCAACCCCGCCCACGATTGCGGCCACGATGACGTAGTCCAGATACCGCCAGGAGTGGTGGAAGCTCTCCCAGCTCGACCCGACGGCGTAGCCGACGCCGGCAAGGGCGAAACACCAGATGGCTGACCCTAGAAACGTGAGAACGGTGTACCGAGGCAACGGCATCTCGGCGATCCCGGCTGGAATCGAACTAAACGAGCGGATGACCGGGATAACGCGGGAAACGAAGACAGTGGCGTCACCGTAGCGCTCGAACCAACGATCCCAGCGTTCTAACTTGGCCGATGTGACGTGGAGCCACCGTCCATGTCGCTCGAGATAGGGGCGACCACCGTAGAGGCCGATTGCCCAGCCGATGATTGCGCCGATCGTGTACCCAATCGTTCCGGCGAGGGCGACTGCGATAAAGGCCTCGAAGCCCGAATCGATCTGATTACCAAAGAGCGTGACGCTGGAACCCGCAAACGCGCCCGCTGAGAGCGCACCGCCATAGACCATCACGAGCTCGCTCGCGGCAGGCAAGACGGCATCGATCAGCATCAGCAGGAAGACCGCGTAGAGACCGTAGTCCCCGATCCAGGAGGTGATCGTCTCGGTAATGCCGCCCACGTCGAGAGCCTACCCGCGCGACCACGCGGACTTCGCCTTCCGCTTCGCCTTCTTCTTCGCCTTGACCTTCTTGACCGACACCGAGCGCTCGAGGCTGACCTTGCCGATCTCGTTGATCGCGGTGACTTTCACCGTATAGAGACCCGATTTGGCAACGCGACCTCGTCGGTCCTTTCCATCCCACTCGAGCACGTAGCGCCCTGGCTGCTGGTTCCTGGCCCGGAACAGGCGGTCCACTACCTTGCCGTTTGCGTCAAAGATCCGTGCGTTCAGTCGGGCAACGCTCGCGACCCGAAAAGACGTGACCAGCTTCCCGCCCTTCCTCGGAAGCACCTTCATCCGTTTCTTCGACGTCCGCAAAAAGCCCAGCGTGTTGTTTACGGTGAAGGTCTGGGTCATGCTCGTCTCGATCCCTTGGTCGTCGATCGCTGAGACGATCCACCGGTACTCACCGTCAGTCTTCAAGCCCTTCTTGAGCCTGACGCCATATGTGTCCGGGTCGCGCGGGCCATTAGTACCCCACACGATCGAATCGTCTGGTCCGAGGAGCTTGACGTCAACTGATGACGGTCGAACAACGCGGTAGGCGAGTCGCTGGACCTCCGCCACGCCGTCGCCGTTCGGCGAAAGAATCGGGTAGCGTGCCTCAGGAGCGAAGGCTCCGAAGTACAGGAGCATCAGTGCATCACCGAGCGGCCGTTCCGAGCCATCGGACGGCTGATTCAGCAGCCTGCCGTCAAAGGCCATCGTCGTCGAACCGCCAGCATCGAGCGCCATCGCAGTCACGGCACCCAGGCGGATGAGTTGCCGGGCGAGCTGCCTGACGCGCACGCCAGCGCTGCCAACGCTCCGGCCGTCCACCGCAACGAGCAGGATTCGACCGTCCGCGAGTTGCCCGACGGCCGTGCGTGGATTTCGGGGACGCACCTGGCTCGATGTGAATGCTTCGCCGGCGTTCAAGACAGGACGACCGTTCTTCACGAGCAGTGGCCCGCCGCCGATCGCATCGGAAACGTCCTCCCACCAGGGCTTGAGCATCAAATGCAGAGTGATCGGCAGGCCTGGAGCGGACTGGTCGCGGAGCCGATCCGACCAGAATCCGATCGCTTGAAGAACGGCGCCGCCCTGCGGAATCGCGGTGCCGCCTCCCCGTCGGATTTCCACGATCTGTCCGGTCAAGTCCGAGTTCGGCACGACCGTGGGCAGATTGGAGATGACGACGTCGGTCGCTCCCTTGACTTTGGGTGTTCTTGCCCCCCATCGCCACGTGAACAGACCCGCCATGTTCGGTCTCGTCTCGAGCGGTCGGTTGAACTCGATGAACGGCGCCTTGCTCTGACCGCCGATCTGCCAGGAGCCGAAGAACGTAATCCGATCGACGCGGAGCAAACCTTCGACGTTAATTCCGAGCGTAGAGCGCGTGCCGAGGGGCCGACTCTCGAGCACGCCGTTCCGCAGCAGCATCCCGCTCGGATGGCCGGTCGCGAACGAGAACAGATCGCCGTTGACCCCGGCAGACGTCGCGCTGTTCGAGAGACGCTTTTGCATGTTGGTAAGCCGCTCCCGTCCAACGACCGTCTCATTCGAGAGAACCGGCTTGAGGTCGTAGAGCCCTCCGGGTCGGGGCGCCACAATCGAATGAACCACCACGCGCGCGCCCCCAACCTTCCGAACGTCCCGCGTATAGGTGATTCCTGGGACGAGCTCCTCGCTCACGGCAGCGCTCATCGCTTCTTGAGTTGGAACGCCGACGAAGAGGAGCAGGGCGAGAATCAGTGCTTTACGAAGCACAGAGCCTCAAGAAAGCAGACACGCTTTCCACCCACAAGAGGGAACCGACAACGCTTACATGGTTTTTAAGGCAGGCCGCGCGAGTCCTGCCTGGTTTCCGTAGCCAGGAACGCGTCGAGCCGGCGGCTCACCCCAAAGGGAACGAATCGCACAATCACGCGCCGGCCCACGTCCTGAGCCGCGACCATAGGCAAACTCAGCCCCCCTGGGGGACGCGAGTTCCCACGCCGAACGCTATCGGGGCGGAGTGCACCGGGTACACATGAAGTGCGACGATTCCGTGCCACTTGCCGCCGAAAACCCGCGCGGAGCCCCACCGGTGCGCGGACGTCTTCTCGGCACCGCCGGCCGCCCTCGGCACTCGTCCTCGGCCACTCCACGAGTCTTCGGCTGAGAGAGGGTTTCAACTCGCCGGCCCGCGCTCGCTCCATCAGGCGGCCGGCGGAAACGTGCTCTGAAGCAACGGCCGAACCTCCTCGGCGAAACGCTGCGTGCGCTCCTCCAAGGCCGGGGCGTCGTGGCCAAGATTGAGAACAAAGCCGTCACAGCCAGACTCGACGTACTCGTCAAGGCGCTCGGCAATCCACTCCGATGGCCCGGTGATCGCGTGACGTCCTCGCTCGTCCGTCCCGCCGCGGTCCGGCTCGGGCGAGAAATGGGCATTGATGCGCAGAATGACTCGGCCGTCCGCTCGGCGCTGCCGGAAGTCAGCCGCCATCGTGGCGAGCCGAGCGGGCGTCAGCGCGACTGGATGCCAGACCCCGGTCTTGGCCGCTCGCGCTAGCGTCACCTGAGAAACGCCCGCCACCCACAACTCAGGTCCGCCGGAGCGGGCCGAGTTGGGAGCTAGCCAGGCATCTCTCAACGGGAGTCCCCCAACATGCTTGACCGGGCCCGCCGGCTGGTCGAAGCTCGCTCGGGCGAGCGCCAGCCACTCATCCAAAAGCTTGCCGCGGCCGTCAAAGGGTACGCCGAGCGTGGTGAACTCGTCCTTCATCCATCCCGCGGCAACTGCCATCACGATTCGCCCGCCAGAGAGGTAGTCGAGCGACACGATCTGCTTCAGCACCGCATAAGGGTTCCGTTGAGGGACGACCAGCGCCGACACCCCCAGCTCGAGACGCTCGGTCTGGCCGGCCAGAAATCCCACGGTCACGAGCGCCTCTGTGATCGTGCCGTAGGTGGATGCATACTCGGCAGGGACGAGTAGATGATCGGTTACCCAACCCGAGTCGAAACCAGCCTGCTCCGCAGCCCTTGCTGAACTGACGAGGCGCTCGGAACTCAGCGCATCCCCGTAGTTCGGAAGAATCAACCCGAAGTGCAGGTGATTCACGGGGCTAGCTAACCATCCAGATGGCCCTTACGTAAAGATCAGCACTTGTCACTCGCGATCATCATCCGCCGCCCGCTCTTCGCAATCGCGCTTACCCATCGTCCCATCTGATCGGCCGCGGCTCCGATGCACATCGAGATTCGAGAGTTCGCGCCAACAGACCGGGTCTGGGCAACTGAGTTTCTCACCCAGCGTTGGGGCGCCACGCACGTTGTCTCAAGGGCCACAGTTACGACCCCTCCACGCTTCCCGGCTTCGTGGCCTGGGAAGAGGACCGTCGCATCGGACTCGCAACATACGCGATCGAGGCACACGAGTGCCAGCTGATCATCATCGACAGCCTCGCCAAGGGTCGAGGCATCGGAACTGCGCTCCTCGATGCCGTCGCCGATACCGCAGAAGACGCCGGCTGCTCTCGGCTCTGGCTGATCACCACAAACGACAACCTTGAGGCGCTCCGCTTCTATCGGCGGCGAGCCTTCTCACTTGTCGCCGTGCACCGCAGTGCCGTCGAGACCTCCCGCAGGCTCGAACCGGCGATTCCGCGGACGGGCCTCTACGGCATCCCGCTCCGCGATGAGCTCGAACTCGAGCGTCTGCTGGGTAGACGCTGACCGAGTCTCAGAGAACCGGAAGCTCACCGACGGAGACTGGCTGAGCCGTCGCCGCGAACTCGCCCTCGCGGCCCTCTCCACCGGCGCTCGACACGACCATGAGGAGGGCCGCGGCGAGAGCCACCACGAATGCTATCCACGGCCTTACCGCGACCTTCCTGTTGTTGTTGGCTTTCGAGTCGTTGGGCGTCATGTCTGAAGTGAAGAATCGAGAAGAGGACTTGAAGCTCCCTGGAGCCCGTCTGGATACACGCTGGACAGGCGCTGGAGCCCATGCGTACCCTCCATCCATGGCGGGATCCGTCCTCACGGGTCCGTATCTCGGGGGCGAGGTCGCCCAGTTCACCATCGTGAGCATGCTGGGCGAGGGTCCTTCCGGTGCTGTCTATGTGGCCACGGGCACGGAGCAAGAGGAGACCGTGGCTGTCAAGATCCTCCATGTCGACGTCTCCGCCGCCGGAATCGGAGCGCGATGGCTCGCAACGAACCGATTCCTGGGCTCCCTCACCCACCCGAACATCGTCGAAACCCTTGCCGCCGGCCTCGTCGACGGCCGCAGCTTCGTCTGCTGGAAGCTTGCAGATTCAACCCTCGACGAGGTTCTTTCCCGCGGGGGAGCGATGGAGCCGAGGCGGGCCGTCGGCCTCCTGGCACAGGCAGCCAGGGCGGTCGACGCCGCACGCTGGGCCGGTGGGATCGGGCACGGCAACCTAAAGCCGTCCAATGTCCTGATCTCGACGGATGGGCGGCTGCCTGGCGCCGAACGCGTCCGCCTCTGCGACTTCGGTCTCTCTCGCCCGGACGACGCCGTCAAGAGATCGAACGCGGTTCGCTCAAGCTACCTGGCACCCGAACAGATTCGAGCAGAGGATCCAAACCCACGGAGTGATATCTACGCGCTTGGATGCCTGCTCTACAAGTGCCTGACCGGTACCCATCCTTTCGCGCGCGACTCACGCGAGCGCCTGCTCGCAGCGCATCTCGCCGATCGGCCGCTTCGAGCCAGCCGACGTTCGAGCCGGGTGCCGAAACAGCTCGACGAAGTCATCGCGATCGCAATGGCCAACCTCCCCGAAGACCGCTTCTCAACCGGCGAGCAGTTCATCGCCGCCGCGACCGACGCGCTCTCCGGCACCGCGATCCGACCACCGCTTTCGGCTTCCCTGGCCGCCGAACCGTCCGAGCACCAAGAGGCAGCTGGCGAGAACCGCCCCTCCCTGCCCTCCTCGGAACATCGGATTCGGCGGGTTCGACCCCGTGTCCGTTGGAGATCACTGGCCCTGCTCGCCCTCACGGTCGGTGTCGTCGGAGTCATCGCCGGAATCGATCTCATTTCTGGCGACGACGAGGTCGGAGCACCTCCACCACGACCACCACCCAAGCCGACGGCGCAGCAAGCGCCTGCGCCGGCACCTCAACCTGCCACCCCTGAGACCGTCGCAGTTCCCGAACCCGACGTGGTTTCTCCAGGCCCAACGAGAACGCCGAACACCGCCCCTACCTTCGAACTCGAAGGCGACTCACTCCTGCGAGTCGATCCGGCGACCGACCTCGCAGAAGAAGTGATCGACGTCGGCGTCGGCCCATCCGGTGTTGTCCGAGCCGATCGGGCGATCTGGATCGCGAACTTCGGCTCGGGAAACCTCTCGAAGGTCAATCCGACCACCCGCGAGGAAGAGCTAACGCTGGAGCTCAACGGATCGCCTACCGATGTCGCTTACGCGCGCGGACAGGCCTGGGCCATCAACGGCGGCTTGGCGCCCAAGGTCTCTCGCCTGGCGAACGACCGCGTCGTCGAGACGATGGAGCTCCCGCGGCCGTCCCCCCTTTCCGAAATCGTGCTCCCCTCGCTCACCTTCGGTGACGGCGCTCTCTGGGCAACCGCGCCGAGCAGTACGCCCACCGGCATCTCTCTGTTCAGGATCGATCCCCAAACCAAGGAGGTGACCGAGGTCGTCGGCGGGTTGCTCCCACAGAGCGAGGTCGCGTTCGGTGCCGGCTCTGTGTGGGTGGGGAATCTCGGTGAAGGCATCATCGGCCGCATCGATCCCGAGACGCTCGAGGTCGTGGCCGAAATTGACGTCGGCGAACACGTGCACGGTCTCGCAGCCGGAGCCGGCGCAGTATGGGTCTCGGCGTGCACAGTCCGGCGCGGCTTCCTCGCGAGGATCGATCCGGCGAGAAACCAGGTCCGGCGCATCGTCGGGTTCAGGCGCTGCTCGTTCGCGCTCGAGGTCGGCGCCGGCTCGATCTGGCTGGGTAGCGACGAGACGAACCGCCTTCTTCGCGTCAGTCCATTTAGCGGCGGCATCGTCGGGCTCATCGAGATCGGCGGCACGCCGACCGATATCGACATCGCCAAGGGATGGGTCTGGGTCACAGCACAATCCGACCGCTATCCCCCGCCCGAGGTCTTCTCGAGCTTTGTCGAGCGCCAGGCGGCGACTGCGCGGCGGCTCCTTCTCAGTAACCGCATCGAGCGGCCGTTCCGCGGCCAGACGACCCGGAGTCGGTTGGCCGACCGTGCAGGACCCGCCGCTCCTCCGCCGTGGGGCGTGCAGTAGACGCCTAGCCCCATTCAAGCCGTCTTCCAGGGCTTTTCAAGCTCCTGAACTCAGTCTTCCCGCAGTGAGCGAGACCGACGGTAAGGAGTTCGAGATGCAGGGACGGCCCGACATACAAGAGTCTTGGCAGATTGACGGAGGCGAGGTCGTCAGCGAGATCGAGCGTTATCTCGCCGTCGTGGATCTATTCCGCGAAGAAGGTTGCGAGCCCGTCTGGGCCGATGAGCCGGATACCGCTCTCGCGATGCCTGTCAATGAGCCCGCAAACAAGCCGATCTCCGTCGAACCCGAAGCCCGGGATCTCGTCTAGGAGCTACTGACACACGAGCGCAATCGCACTATCCTCGATAGGGCGCTAGGAGGCATTGACATGGAGGTGGGCCTCAATTCGCTGATCGGTACCGAAATCGCCGGCTACCGGATCGAAGCGCTGCTGGGCCGAGGCGGCATGAGCGTCGTCTACCGGGCCGAGGATCTCGCTCTGGGGCGCAAGGTGGCGCTCAAGCTGATGAGCCCCGAGCTCTCCGAAAACGAAGACTTTCGCGACCGCTTCCGCATGGAATGGCGCCGTGCAGCCTCGATCGACCATCCGAACGTGATTCCGATCTACGGGGCCGGTGACCACGACGGGCAGCTCTTCATTGCGATGCGCTACGTCGAGGGAACGGATTTGAAAGCGCTGCTCGAAGTGGAAGGAGCGCTCGAGCCCGGCCGCGCCGTGAATCTCCTCTCCCAGGCGGCCGAAGGCCTCGACGCCGCCCATAACCGCGGACTCGTCCACCGGGATGTCAAACCGTCGAACGTCCTTATCTCGCGCGAAGGCGACAAGGAGCACGCTTATCTCGCCGACTTCGGGCTGACGAAGCCCGCCTCCACAGCAGAGGAAGCCAGGGAGTCAATCCAGCTCTCTGGAACGACTGACTACGTCTCCCCTGAACAAATCGCCGACGGAACTGCGGATGCCAGCTCCGACATCTATGC
>CAYTCZ010000090.1:0-1726 GCA_964436315.1 uncultured Gaiellales bacterium
CTGCTTGGTCTCATCCGTCCCCGACGGCACCGCACCTACCGGAATAGGCTCTTAGTCGGATCCCTCTGGCTCGTCGACGCGTCGGTTCTCAGCCCGCGCCATGCGAAGCCCGGGCATCTGGAGAGAGACCGGCACCGGGATGCGCCTCGACATCGTCATGAGAGTGGGGGCGCCGCCGATCAGGTCGAGTAGACGAAGCCGGGCGCTCTTCAACGTCGTATGGCCGTCATCGAACCGCGCCACGGCGCGCTCGAGCTTCCGTTCCGAGTAGAACCAGCGCGCCCAGGGTGACCTCGGCTTCGCGAGCCTGAGTGCGGCTACGAGTCCGACGAGCGGGACAAAGATGCTGACTACCCCGAGCGTGAGCTTGCCCTTCAGAAAGGTGACAAGCGCCAGCGCGATATTGACAGCCACCATCACGAACGCAACGAGGAGCCCGCTCTCGGCTTCGCCGTCGACCCCGAAAGGTGCGGTGCCGATGAGAAGCAGGCCGGCCACGAGCACGCCGACCAGAGTGGCAACGATCGAGGTTCGTCCCTCCTCTGCCCAGTAGACGTCCTGGAGATAGAGCCAGAGCGCGAACTCGTCCAGAGTCAGCGCCGCTCCGATGCCGAAGATGATCCCGAGCAGCTCGATACCTGGGCTCTCGGGTTGGATCGCGATCGCAACCAGGCCGCTGAGCAGGATGAGGATGATCCCCACGACCATGTGGTGCAGGTGCACACCCCCGACGCTTCCGCTTCCCCAGCCGCAGACGCGGGCGAGCCGCGTGTAGAGCCTGGTCAATGCGAACGTGATCAAGAAAGCGACGAGGAGTGCGACAAGCGGTTCTCTGCCGGCCAGCGCGATCTGCGTCTGGTAGCCGGGAATGAGGTCGAAAGCATTCATCGAACTCGTGCTAGCGCGTGATTTCGTGTGGCTGGTTCATTCAGGAGGGTGCGAGAGTTGCCATCCCAAACGAGACGGAAAACGCTCGGCACCAGATCGAGACGCTTCCGTACCGCGCCAGGTCCACATCGTCGGGGATTTCGTATTGCTGGTTTCCGCGATTGCCCTTGAGCCCGCCGAGATCGACGAAGTCCCCCGCGTCGCCTCCGTCCGGAACCGCCCCGGCTACCAGGTAGACGCGAAGATCAGGGCCGTTGTCGGTCTCGAGGTCAGTGAACGTCAGAACACGTCCGCCCGCTCCGAGTTCGACGACGGCCACCCGGCCGGAGGCTCCATGCGCCTGGCCGACGAACTCGCCGCTCAGAACCTCGACGTTTACTGATTCCGAAAGCGCCTCGGACCCGGCCGCGTCGAGTTCGGAGGCTGAGACGCCGACCGCTACCTGCTCGTTGACCTCCACATCGCGCAGGGTCGACCAGGCCAGGTAGCCGCCAACGGAGCCTGAGGTGAACACGAAGGCAGCCAGAACCGGTACGGCAAGTCCGCGCCAGCGCTGTGCCGTCCACACAGAGATCAACCCAGCGAGGCCGAACCAGACGACCGTCAGCGCCATGGAGGTCTTGAAGTCGTTCGTCAGCTGGCCCGCGAAGAACCAAAGTCCGACGAGCGTGATCACCGCGACAACCGGAGCGGCGAGGACCCTGGCCCAAACGGGAATCGTTCGGTTCGATGGGACGATGAGATGGGCGGCTAGCGACATGAGTCTCCTTCTCGGTCGTTTTGGGAACTGACTCGGCAGGCGCCGAATCGTTTCGCCCGGACCCCGTGTCGAGGACTA
>CAYTCZ010000090.1:1826-15663 GCA_964436315.1 uncultured Gaiellales bacterium
TGGGAGGGTGTCTCGCTTGATGCGATCCTGGCCGCCGTCGAGCACGATGCGGCCTATGTGATCGCCTACTGCGATGGGACGGCCGTGATCACGTCAGCGTTGCTGGTTCCGCGGCCATTCTCGGGTGGGGAACGTGATCCATCATCGTCATCAGGCGCTCGTCAGGAAGGGAGCGCAGGGCGGCGCCGAAAGCCTCCGAGAACGACGGGAACTGCGCGATTGTGTCCGTGAGGACGTCGACGGGAATCTCCGCGCGAATCGCCAGCACAGCCTGATGGATCCACTCGCTCGCGAGGGGCGCGACAGCCCAGGCTCCTACGAGCACACGCCGCGCACGGTCGACCACGATCCCTAACGTTCCTTGCGGATTCTCCTGAAAGGTGTAAGGACGGGCGATCGACGACGGGAGGTCGATCGTTGTCGTGACGATGTCGATGCCCCGCTCGCGGGCGTCGGACTCCGTCATGCCTACGGCGGCCACCTCCGGGTCGGTGAAGAACACTCTTGGCACCGCTCGGTAATCGGCTTTGACAGGGATGCCGACGATGTCGGCCGCAGCGATTCGCCCCTGGTATTTGGCCACGTGCGTGAACGCGGCGATACCGGTGACGTCTCCGATCGCCCAGATGCCATCGGCAGCTCGGCAGCGCTCGTCGACCTCGACGCCGCGCGGGCCCGGCGCGATACCGACCGTCTCGAGGCCGATACCTTGTGTTCTCGGGAGACGCCCGGTCGCCACCAGGAGCACCTCGCCCCGGGCTTCTCGGCCGTCGTCGAGTTCGACAACCCGATCACCGTTCTCGAGCCGGACTCGCTCCGCGCGGCCACCGAGGAAAACCTCGACACCGTCCTGTTCGAGAAGGTCACCCAGGAGGTCGCCGATTCGGGGCTCCTCGCGTGGGGCGAGTCGGTCGGCGCCCTGGATGAGCCTAACCCGGGAGCCGAAGCGGGCAAGGAACTGACCGAGCTCGATCCCTACCGCACCGCCACCGATCACAACGGTACTCTCCGGGATCTCCGTCAAGTCGGTCGCGTCGCGGTTTGTCCAGTACCCGGCTTCCGCGAGGCCGGGAATGGGTGGGACGACTGCTTCCGCCCCGGTCGCGACGATAACGGCATCGGCCGTTAGGCCGTGACCGTCGACCTCTACTCGGCCGGGCCCGGCGAGCTTCCCGTGGCCCTTGAGCACAGTCACGCCGCGCTCTGTGTAGCGAGCGATGCGTCCCGAGTCGTCGTGGTTCGAGACCATGTAATCGCGGTAGGCGGCCAGCTTTGGGAAATCAAGCGCGGGCGCGTGGACGCCTGCGGCCCGAGAGCACTTGCCCTTCAGCTCGGGGGGCCGAAGCAGGGTCTTCGTGGGGATGCAGCCCCAGTTTGAGCACTCGCCGCCGATTACCTCCCGCTCGACGAGGGCCACACGGCGCTCAGCCTTGAGGAGTGTGTTGAGGGCGACCTCACCTCCGGGACCGGCGCCCAGGATAACTACGTCGTATGAGTTATTCATCGCGCGAAGCTCCCTTCCAACTGGAGTCGTCTCGACGTAGTCCTTTGGGCCGGCCATCCGTTACACGGGCTCAGGGTCCGCTAACTGCTGAGGACCGCTCGAACGCGCTGATGTCTCTGGTCCGTGCCGTAACGGCTCGCCCGGAGACGAGACTGGCTAAGGGATGCCCGATATCTCCACGGACCTGGCGATTGTCGCGGCCGCCGCGTTCAGCGCGCCGCTTCTCCTCGGCTTCTTCCCGCAGGTTCGTCTGCCGGCGATCGTCCTCGAGCTCATTGCCGGCATCATCATCGGGCCGTCGGTGCTCGGATGGGTCGAGGTCGATACCGCCATCGGTCTGTTCGCACTCGTGGGGCTAGCCTTCCTGCTCCTCATCGCTGGGCTCGAAGTCGACTTTGAGCGGCTGCGGGGGCGCCTGCTCGAGGTGACCGGCCTCGGTTTTCTCGTGTCTCTAGGCATTGCCGTCCTGGTGGGATTCCTGCTCACGGCAGGCGGTCTCGTCAACTCCCCGCTCCTCGTCGCCATCATGCTGTCGGCAACCTCGCTCGGCATCGTCATCGCTGTGCTCAAGGACGCCGACAAGGTCGAATCGCGCTTCGGCCAGTACGTGATCGCGAACTCGTCGCTCGCCGAGGTGTTGACGATCGTGCTGCTCTCGCTCTTCTTCTCGATGGAGTCATCAGGAAAAGGAACGCGAATTCTCCTTCTTGGGTTCCTCGGCGTCCTCTGCGCGGTGGTGGCGCTCACAATCGTCGAGTTCGAGCGCTGGAGCCGCCTCTCGGCGGTGCTCCTCCGGCTCCAGGACACGACGGCACAAATCCGGGTGCGCGGCGCGTTTCTCCTGCTCGCGGTCTTTATCGTCCTCGCTGAGCAATTTGGGCTTGAAGCGATCCTTGGCGCTTTTCTCGCCGGCGCGATCCTGAAGCTCGTTGATCGCGACGTCATGATGACGCACCCACGCTTTCGCGAGAAACTGGAGGCGGTTGGCTTTGGAGTCTTCATCCCCTTCTTCTTCGTGACGAGCGGTATCCGCTTCGACCTCGAGGCGCTCGTCGCCAGCGCCTCGGCGATAGCGCAGGTGCCCATCTTTCTCATTGCGCTAATCGTGGTCCGGGGGCTTCCCGTCGTCCTCTATCGTGGGTTCTCTGGGCTTCAGCTTGCCGCTTCGGGCCTCCTGCAGGCGACGTCGATCAGCTTCATCGTGGTCGCCGGAGAGATCGGCCGGGAACTCGGGCTTCTGAGCGAGGCAACTGCTGCCGCCTTCATTGCGGCCGGTCTCATCTCGGTCCTCGTCTTTCCACTCGCTGCGCTTACGATGCTCCGGCGCGAGGAGAAGCGCGAGACACAGTTGGCACCCACTCGCCCGCTCGAAGCTCGAACCAGCTGACTCGGCAAGCCGGACTCCGACGTCGCTGCGGCGAGTGTTGCCTGCCCTCCGACCGGAGGCGACGCAGGAGCCGATTTCGGAAGTTCACCCGGGTGATTGACGAACTGGGTGAAGACAGCTCACCCGGTTCGCGTGCATGCTGGCCGCGGTGAACGAGACAAGTGGCTTTGAGTGCGTGACTGCGAATCCGAAGACCTACCGAATCACGATCCGAGGGAATCTGAGCGAACGCTTCACCTCGGTGTTTCCCGCCGGGACGGTCGAGTCCGGAGGGGGGAAGACGACCTTTCTGAGCGAGTTTTGCGACCAGGCCCAGCTCTGGGGCCTGCTCGAGCGGGTGCAGGACTTTGGCCTCGAACTCGTGCGGGTTGAGGAGGTCTCGTGACGGTTCTCGGTACCTCGAGCATCCAGGAACGGCCGAAGCTTACGCGCGAGGGCGATAGCTTCACTCTTCCGGCCGAGGACCGCCAGTTGTTGGCTGACCTTCGGCGCGGTGACCAGGACGCTTTCGCCGTTCTCGTCGATCTCTACCACGCTTCCCTGGTCCGCCTCGCGATGGTTTACGTCCACAATCGGGCAGTGGCGGAGGAGGTCGCTCAGGAAACCTGGCTTGGGGTGATACGTGGGCTCGAGCGATTCGAAGAGCGTTCGACGCTCAAGACGTGGATCTTCCGGATTCTCACGAACAAGGCGAAGACTCGAGCGGAGAGGGAGGGGCGGAGCATCCCCATGACGGCCATCGCCAGGCCCGATGAAGAAGGAGCGGAGCCCGCCGTCGACGCCGAGCGCTTCCTGGGTTCTGGCGATCGGCAGTGGCCTGGCCACTGGGCCTCGCCGCCAGCGAGGTGGGAGGAGCTCCCAGAAGCGCGCTTGTTCGCGGAGGAGACGTTTACTCTCATCCGCGAGGTGATCGAGACGCTGCCTCCGGTGCAACGCCAGGTCATTACTTTGCGCGACGTCGAGGGGTGGGGCTCTGACGAGGTGCGCGCGCTACTCGGCGTTTCCCAGGCGAACCAACGCGTCCTTCTGCACCGGGCGCGCTCGAAGGTGAGGGCTGCGCTCGAGCCCTACCTCGCCAGCGCTTGACCGTGGCTCATGGGGTCATAACCCGGCCGCCTTTGACCAGGGCTTGTTTCGCTTGCCACTGCTGGCCTACGCTATTCGCGTGTCGACGCTGGCCGGGCCGTTCGCGGGAACGCCGCTGATCTGGACGAAGATCGATCCACCGGTGGCGCGCGAACGGGTCTCGCGCGATCCGCTCCTCGACATCCTTCGCCAGCGTCCCGCTCCCCGGCTCGCGCTCATTCGTGCTCCTGCCGGTTGGGGCAAGTCGACGCTGCTCGCGGACTGGTATTTCTCCGAGGGTGAGGATCGAGCGTTCGCCTGGCTCGCTCTCGATCGACTCGACAACGATCCCACCCGCTTCTGGCGCTACGCGATCGAGACTCTCCGCACGATCGTGGCTGACATCGGGGGGACGTCTCTGAATGTGCTGTCGGTACCCGGAGGGAACCTCGTCGACGACGTCCTGCCTCCGCTCATCAACGAGCTGACGAATCTTCCGGCAGAAACGGTGCTCGTGCTCGACGACTACCACCTGATCCGAAACGATGAGATTCACGAGCAGATCGCCTTTCTCGTCGAGCACCTGCCTTCGGCCCACAGCCTGGTCGTTGCCAGCCGGACGGAGCCGCCGCTTCCGCTCGCTCGGCTGCGCGGGCGCGGCGAGCTGGTCGAGATCGACACCGAACACCTCTCCTTCTCGAGCGAGGAGGCGCGCGCGCTCCTGAACGACGTCCACGGGCTCGCGCTCTCGGCCGAGGATGCCTCCAGACTGCGGGAACGGACGGAAGGCTGGCCGGCCGGGCTGTACCTGGCGGCGCTCTCGATACGCGATCGGAGCGATCGGGGCGCGTTCATCGAGGACTTCGCTGGCGACGACCGCCACGTCGTCGACTACCTGAGTGCCGAGGTGCTTGCGGGACAACCCAGCGACGTTCGCGAGTTCCTCCTTCGCACCTCGATTCTCGAGCGTCTCTCTGCTTCCGCCTGCGATGCGGTGATGGGAAGGAACGACTCGGCTCGTCTGCTCGAGGAGATCTCGCGCTCGAACTTCTTCCTCATCCCGCTCGACACGAGGCGGGAGTGGTATCGCTACCACCACCTGTTCGGCGAGCTGCTCCGGCACGAGCTCGCGCTCGCCGAGCCAGAGCTCGTCCCTGCGCTCCATCGTCAAGCCGCGGAGTGGGCCAAGAACGCTGGTTTCGTCTCCACTGCCGTCCACCACGCCACGACAGCCGGCGATGTCGATGAGGCGGCCGAGTTGATCGCCGAGCACTGGAATACCTTTCTGAACCAAGGCCGGCTCGGAACCGTCGTCGACTGGCTCGATACTCTCCCCGATACGGCCGTGCTGAGCGACCCTCGGCTCTGTCTCGCACGGGCGGGCACCCTCCTGACCCTCGGACGCTATAGCGAGCTCGACCAGTGGCTGGATGCGGCCGAGCACGCCGAGGGCACAAGCGGCTCCCGAGTCGGTGCTGCATCGGTCGAGGCGGAAACGGCAATCTACCGGGCCGTTCGCCATTATCGGGTTGGAGAGCTCGTCAAGGCGATCGAGGAAGCCCGAAAGGCAGTTGAGCTCGAGCAGAATGACCCTTCCCCGTGGCAGGCGATGGCCTTCGCGGCGCTCGGGAGGAGCCTTTACTGGAGAGGAGAGATCGAAGAGGCGTCCGTCGCGCTCGAGCGAGCGGCGGAGCTTGCCGAGCCTGGTCAGAACACGCTTTCGATCCTCGGCGTGCTCGGCTACCTCGCCGTCATCAAGGTTGAACGAGGCGAACTCGCCGAGGCTACTCACTATGTCGATGTAGCCATTCGTCTGAGCGAGGAGCATGGCTTCAGTGAGCACTGGGTGACCATGATGGTTCATGCAGCTAGCGCGAAAGTCCTGAGTGGCCGGGAAGAGCTTTCGGGCGCTGTCAGCGCGGCGCAGCGAGCTGTCGAACTTGGTCGGCGCGGGGCGTCACGCGTCGAGACGGCGTACTGCTTGCTTGTGCTTGCGGAGGCTCAGGCTCGTGTCGGAGAGCCTCGGGCGGCTTCGACTGCGTTCCAGGACGCGCGCGAGATCGTTGACGGTCTGCACGAAGGCGGCATTTTGGTCGAGTTGCTCCAGGCGAGCGCTCAGCGCGAAGGACACCCGGCGCAATCCGCGGCGTCTTTCCGGCCCGATCTACTGACCGACCGTGAGCTCGCAGTCCTCCGCCTACTTCCGTCCAAACTCTCGCAGCGGGAAATCGGGGCTGAGCTCTACGTCTCGTACAACACGGTCAAGACGCACACGAAGCGCATCTTCCGTAAGCTCGGAGTCTCGACGAGGGCAGAAGCCGTCGAGCGCGCCCGAGAGCTCGATCTCCTCTAGCGACGCGTAGCCCGGTCGAGGATCTTGTAGCCGACCGCGACTCCAGCGCCGTACGTGAGGTGGTAGGAGATATCCTTGGCGATCGTCTTCGCCGGATACTGCCACGGAGGCTTGTAGAGGCCCATCGGGACCAGCGTTGCGTACGACTGGGCCCAGACGCCGAGGCCGAAGAGCGAGCCGCTCGATGCCGTCCTTTCGGGCATCCACGCGTGCGCAAGGCCATAGGTGCCTCCCATCACCGTTCCAAAGCCCCAGTGAACCGCGTTCGTGAAGAGCGGAATTCGCTCCGGCGGTACCTCGCGCCCGGAAACTGCCTTCACCATCAGCCGGCCCACCTGGGCAGGCGCGGGAGCGTGTGCCCAGGGATCCTCGTCGTCCATGTGCTTGACGGTCATTGACCGGCGCAGTCTGGCCGCGACCTCCTGCCAGGCCGTCATGACGCTCGTACCGATGACTCCCGCCCCGAGACCGATGGCGAGCGCGCCGAGCGCGCCTTTCTCGTTCTGGCTTGCCTCTGGACGCGAACGCATGGTATGCCCTCCTTCGTTAGCTTCGAACCCTGGTCCGGCTGCGGGTTTTCGTGGACGCGCGCCGCTTGGCGGATGGACGTTTGGCGACGCGCTCGGGGTGCCTGGCCTGCCATTCCTCCCGGACGCCGGGCTCGAGCGGGTCGAAGTTGTAGTCGTACTCCATGCGAAGCTCCCGAAGGTCGGCCCAGAGGTCGTAGATCGACGGCCGGCCCCAGAACCAGAAGCCGACGTAGACCTTGAAGATCTTCAGTCCAGGCGCGAGCAGTACGGTGTGGGGGACAGATGCGGTGTGATGGTCGTCGACGTACTCCTCGATTCCGAGCGTGCTTCGAACCTCGAGATCGACGTCGGCGAGGAAGGTCCAGTGCGCCCCCGTCGTCATCTTCAGCTTGAGCGTCTCGTGGAGGTCGTTGGGAAGGATCGTGACCAGCTCACCCTCGAGGGTGCCGCACCACTCATGGAACTTCAGGAGCTCGCGGTGGTGCTGGCGTTCGCGGGGGCAGTGCTCTCCGCGGCCGAGCTGGAGCACCATCGGATTCGAGCCCTGGAGTTCTGAGAGACGATGAAGCATCCCGTTCTCGTCCGGGAGTTCGAAGTCGGGGAAGGTATCCCCGGGTTTGAGATCCTTGAGCATCGTCTTTCTCCTTTCGAGTGTCGGTGATTACTCGGGTCGGATTCCGGCTACGCCAAGCCGCAGCCGGTAGACGCTCGTGAGCGCAGTCACGTACAGCGTCCTGCCGTCCTCGCCACCCCAGGCGAGGTTGTGTGGATCCTCGGGGAGTACGAGCGTGCCCAGATGGTCGCCTTCGGCGGAGAGGACCCAGATTCCGCCGGGTCCGCAGACGTAGAGGTTTCCTTCCCGGTCGACCTTGATCCCGTCGATCGCGTCTTCGCCGGGCGCATCGGTCATGTCGAAGAGGACCCTCGAGTCCCGTGCATAGCCGGCTTCGTCGAGCTCGTAGCGCATCACGACCTTGCTGTCGGGATCCCAGTTCCCGACGTAGAGGTATCGCTCGTCGGGCGAGAATGCGATGCCGTTCGGCCCTGCCAACTCGTCGCTCACCAGTTCCACCTCGCCGTCTCGGGCCCGGAACACGCCGCTGAAATCGAGCTCCTTGGCCGGATCGTCGAAGACCTCCGGGAGGCCGAAGGGCGGGTCGGTGAAGTAGAGCGTCCCGTCGGAGCGGTAGACGAGGTCGTTCGGGCTGTTCAGTCGTTTGCCGTCGTAGCGATCGGCCAGGACGGTGATATCGCCGTGCGGGTTGACACGGATGATGCGGCGGTTGCCGTGCTGGCAGATCGTCAGCAGGCCGTCCGGGTCGAGCGTGAGTCCGTTCGAGCCAGGCTGGTGGTAACGGCCGATCTCGAAGCCCGTGAAGCCGCTCTTGGGCCGAAACACGGTCACGCTGCCGAGCGGCGTCCACCGGTAGATGGCATTCGTATTTGGCGAGCTGAAGAGCAGTGCTCCGTCGCGCGTCCAGACGGGCCCCTCCGTGAACTCGAAGCCGCCGGCGATCCGTTCGAGTCGGGTTTCCGGTGCGACGAGATCGTCGAGGCGGGCGTCGCTCCGTTCGATCTCGAGCGGTGCCTCGTGAGCGGGCTGCGCGCGCTCGGCCGAGTAGAAATCGAGCGTTGCGGTTCGCATCCAGATGTAGTTCCGCGGCGAGGCAGAGATCGGGCCGTTGATCCCGAAGATTGCGAGCTGGAACCGATCGCCCGGGCGCGCATCGCGGGTGAGAACGACGCGGTTCGGGGCGTTGAACCCTCCGACGACCTGGCCGCCAACGTTCCCGAGCGCGAGCGGCAGTTCACCGTCCACCCAGATCTCGGCGTAGTCGTCGAGCACGACCTCGAAGATCACGGTCGAACCCGTCGGGTCGAAGTCGCCGACCGCTTCGGGGATCGTCACTGCGATTCGGTACCAGTTGAAGCAGACGCGACCCGCTGCCAGCCGGAGCGCCGTCTCCGCCGGTTCGAGTACGCGCCAGCCGGAATCGTCGAAGTCGCCGGCCTCGGCGTGCGGAAGGACGTCGTAGGTCCGGTTGGGTCGGTCGCCGGGACCGAGCGGGTCATCGGCCGCGCCGACCTCGACGAAGTCGATCTCCTCGACCGTGCAGTCGGAGTAGCGCCACTCGCCGCCGACGACTGAGAGGCCTTCCGCGGTCTGGAGGTCGACGATGGCGTCCGGACGGCCGGGCAGAAGCTCTACCGGGCCGGGGAGCTTCGCCGCACGGGTGATCGATTCGACGGTTGCCATCTCAGCTCTCGACCTTCACGACGAAGTACAGAAACGGGTCGGAAACCTCGACGAACTGGTGTGGCACCGCGCTGGGGATCGCGAAGACGTCGCCCTCGCCGAGCTTCTGCTTCGTCCCGCCCTCGAGGCGTGGAGCCCGGAGCTCGCCGGGGGCGACTTCGCGTGTATCCACCATCTCGCCGCCGGTGACGACCGTTGCGGTGCCTTCCACGATGTGCATGACGTCGACGACGTGCTCGTGGTATTCGACCTCGCCCGGCTCAATGCGGCGCCCTGCATCAAGCTTGTAGCCCTGGGTGTCGAGCAGCAGGCCGCCCGCGCGGAATTTCTTCTCGAGCGCGGTGCGCGAGATGAACGTCGCGCCGTTTGTGCGACCGTTTGAGGACTCGGCGGCCTGCTCCGCGGCCAAGGCTCCGATGATCGCGAGCTCCTGGTCCTCGTTTGCCGACGACGCACCGCTGACACCGATCGCCCCGATCACCGTTCCCTGATAGGTGATCGGGACACCTCCCTGGAGAGGCACGGCGCGGGCGAGGTGAAGCGCGGATGGCCTGCCCCCCGAGGCCTGATTCTCGAAGTCCTTGCTCGGCCGCCGGTAGATGGCCGCCGTGCGCGCCTTGTCAGTCGTCACCTCGACGCTGGCCACCTGGGCACCGTCTGGACGGTGCAGGTAGATGAGCGCGCCTCCTGCATCGACGGCAGACACGACCGGGGAGACCCCGCGTTCCGCTGCGGCCGCGCCGACGGCCTCGACCGCGAATTTCGCTCCCGTCTGAGTCAGCGCCGGCGCTTCGACAGTTGAGAACTCCGCCGCCGCTCCTGCGATGGAGACGGCCTCGTCCTCGTCGGGCGTCTCGCCGCTCGTCCCGATCGCACCGACGACTTCCTCGCCGACTTTGAGCGGAATGCCGCCGATCAGGCACGAGGCGCCTTGGAGCGCGAGCGCCCCGATTCTGCCGTTGGTGACCTGCTCTTCCATCTCCCGGCTCGGGCGGACGAAGATCGCAGCCGTGCGGGCCTTGTCGAGCGCGACGCGGGAACTGGCGATCTGAGTGCCTTCGGTGCGCCGCATCGAGACGAGCTCGCCCCAGGGGTCGACAACGGCCATGGCGACGCGGAGCCCCTTCGCCCTCGCCGTCTGGTCGGCCACAGCCAGGACGGCTTCGGCGCCGCCGTCGTCGATGATGCGCCGGTTTCGGATCAGCTCCATGGTGAAGCTCCTTTCACGTTCAGGACAGCAGCCCAGATGGCCGTGTCGGCGGTGATGTAGAGGACGTTGCGCTCATGGCCGCCGAAGGTGAAGTTGACGGCGCCGGGCAGGTTGATCTCCCCGCTCAGGCCCCCTTGCTCGTCGAGGATCTGGACCCCGCCCGCCGACGAGGTGTAGATGTACCCGTGCTCGTCGATTTTGATCCCGTCCGGGTGCTCAGGAGTGCCGACGGCGATGACGCGGCGGTCGGTGAGGCGCGCGCCGTCCTCCACCTCGAAGACGAGGAGGTGGTGAGGGGCGCCGTTATCGCCGACGTAGAGGAGGCTTTCGTCGGGGGAGAAGGCGAGGCCATTCGGCTTGTCGAACGAATCGGCGACAACGGTGAGCTCCTCCGAGGCCGGGTCGTACCGGTAGACGTTGTCGCTGAGCTGCGGCGCCGGCCTGAAGCCCTGGAGGTAGCCGTAGCTCGGGTCCGTAAACCAGATCGTTCCGTCACTACGGACGACGACATCGTTCGGGGAGTTGAGTGGAAGCCCGTCCGAGGCTTCGACGAGGATCTCGACCTCGCCCTTGGCTCGGTCGAGTCGTGTGATTCGCGCCGGCTCCGTGAGGGTCCCCTGCTCGCAGATGACGAGGCGGCCCTCGCCATCGAGGGCCATCCCGTTGGCCATGTTGGCGTCCGCGCGAACGACCGAGACGCTCCGGTCGGCAAGGGTAAGACGCTTGAGGGCGACTCGATCGGTTCGAACGGTGGTGAAGTACAGAGCGTCCTCGTCGGAGACGTAGACCGGGCCCTCGTGGGCGTCGGTCTCCATCACGGGACTGAGTCCCACCGTCGTGCTCTCGAGAGTTGAATGTGCTTGGCTCATTCCAATTCGGGTGAGGAGCGACGTTTCTGCCGCTCCCCGCGTTGGGTTTCCTTGGCTTGTCTTCCGAGACCGACCCGCCGTTACATCGAGACCGTCACTCGACGCCGACCGGAGCTTCCACGCGCCTTTCGACCGGCGGCGCTGCCTCCGCATCGAGACGCTCGAGCAGGTGGTCGCCAACCCGGAGTGCGTTCGCCATCACGGTGAGCGCCGGGTTGACGGCGCTAGCCGACGGGAAGAAGCTCGCGTCGACGACATAGAGGTTGTCGAGGTCGTGCGCCTTGCAGTTCACATCGAGCGCCGAGTCGACCGGGTCGGTTCCGAAGCGGACGGTGCCGCACTGGTGTGCGACGCCGGCGATCGGGATGCGCTCGTCGCGGATGAGCTGGTTCGGGATCAGGCGTTCGTGCATGTCGAGGTGGGTCAGCAGGCCTTTCAGCTTGCGGAGCAGCCGTCGGTGACCCTCGAGGTTTCGGTTCGTGTAATGGATGTGGACGCGTCCCGATCCGTCTAGCGTCACGCGGTTTTCCGGGTTCGGAAGATCCTCGGTCGTGAGCCAGAAGTCGACCGCGCGGCTGGCGACGTAGTCGAGGACGAACCCCGGGGTGGGAACCGGCGCGCCGGCGCGCAGCATCTGCCCGTCGGTCTTACCGAGCATCTGGATGTGCCCGAGCGGGAAGTCGAAGTCGTCGGCGCCCCAGTAGTAGTCGTTGACCCCGAGCGTCTTCTGGAAGCGCGTGGGGTTCGGCTCCTTCGAAATCGCGATCAGGGCGGAGTTGATATGCGCCATGTAGTGGCGCCCGATGACGTCCGAGGAGTTCGCCAGGCCGCTCGGGTGTTGGTCGTTGGCCGACCGAAGGAGTAAGAGCGCCGAGTTGATCGCCCCACAAGAGACCACAACGATGTCGGCCGAGTACTTCTGTCGCTCGCCGTGCTGATCGACGATCACACCCGTGATGTGGCCGCCTCTCTCGTCGGTTTCGAGCCGTACCACCCGCGAGTTGGTCCGGAGCGTCACGTTGGGGTGTTCGAGCGCCGGCCTGATGCAGAGCACGTGCGCGTCTGCCTTCGCATCGACGAGACACGGGAAGCCGTCGAGCCTCGTGCAGCGGACGCAGGGGCTCCGCTCGGGGTCCGACTCGTCGAGATTGACGCCGACGGGGAGATGGAACGGCTTGTGGCCGGTGCGTACGAGGTCGTCGTGGAGCTTCTGAATGCGTGGCTCGTGGCTGACGGCCGGGTACGAGTAGGGCCTGGAGGCGGGCGGCTCGGTCGGGTCCTCCCCTCGCTCGCCGTGCACGAGGTAGAGGCGCTCCGCTTCCGTGTAGTACGGCTCGAAATCCTCGTAGGAAAGGGGCCAGGCGGGAGAGATTCCACCGTGATGGCGAACCTCGCCGAAGTCGCGCTCGCGCAGCCGGAAGAGGATGGCGCCGTAGAACTTCGTCTGGCCTCCCACGTAGTAGTGCTGCCCCGGGTGGAATGTCTTGCCGTCCTTGTCGTACCACTCCTCCTTGGCCTTGTACTTGTTCCGGACGAAGACGGCTCGACTGTCCCAGTTGTCGGGCTCCCGACGCAGGTAGTCCCCGCGCTCGAGTAGCAGGATGCGCTTTCCTGACGGCGCCAGGCGGTGCGCAAGCGTTCCGCCCCCCGCGCCGGTGCCGATGATGATGATGTCGTAGTGGTCGCACATGGAGGTACCTCCCGTCAGACGAGGGCGATCGGTGAGACCCAGGCGCCGGTGGCGCCGCGCAGCTTGGCGTGGGTCAGGACGAGGGCGAATTCGCGCGAGCCACTGGCGGCGAGTTCGGCTGTATCGAGGTTCTCGACGACGAAGACGCCGTGGCGAACGTTCAAGATCTGCGGGACCTCGAAGGGACGCGCTGAGTCCTCGGCCGGGACCGGTCCGTAACTCCAGGTGTCGCAACCGGTGAGCGCCACGCCGCGATCGACGAGCCACTCCGCCACCTCGTAGCCAGGGCCTGGCTCTCCAGAGAGGTATATCTCCGGGTCATCCCAGTGGCTGCTCCAGCCCGTATGGAAGAGGACGGCGTCGCCGGGCTCGGGCTCGATGCCTCCGAGGTCGTCCACGGTGATGACACCGCCGATTCCCGGGCACCGCATGGAGACGTCGACGAGCCAGCCGCGCGTGACGATCTGAGGGATTGTCTCGGCTCCGAGCCGCGTAACGCCCGAGGGCGAAGCGAGCTCGGCGACCGTCCAGCCGTTGTAGCCGCGATCGCCGATCTGCAGGTGGCTGAGCGCGTCGAGATGTGTACCGAGCTGTTGCGTGCCGTTCACGATCTCCGTGACCCAGTTGATGCGGTTGTCGCCGAACGGCATCGCCTCGTTCGCGTGATGGGCGGTCGTGATCAAGGCTTGGCGGAAGTAGCGGCCCGGAAAAACGGGGCACCCTTCGTCGAGGACGTGGCCGAGGTCGTACATTCGACCCTCACGGACGAGTGCCATCGCCTCGCGGCGTTTGGCGTTGTCGATGTGGTTCAGCATTCCGAGCTGGTCCTCCGACCCGAAGGGCGAGGGCCACCACCGGCCGTCCCCACCGGCTGAAGACCCATCCGAGGACCGTGCGGTGGAGACGGTCATTCCGATGACCACGGCTCGCGAAAGTCGGCGAAGAGCGTCAGGCCGCCGTCGACGTAGATCG
>CAYTCZ010000091.1:0-15621 GCA_964436315.1 uncultured Gaiellales bacterium
CTGCTCTCTGGCCCGGCGAGTGCACCTGGCCCGCGACTGACGCGTGCTGCGGAGGAGCGAACGAGCAGTCCCATGGTCGCTCCAAGCGGTCGATTTCGACCACGCCTCGATCTTCAACTCCTCGTCGCCTCATCGAGCGCGTCCTGGACCGTGCTAGCCGCGATGGAGTCGCTCTCTTCGGACAACCCATGCTGCTCCTCCTTCTCACGGGGTGCGAGTAGGGGTCCGACCTCACGTGCGAGCTCCCGAAGCTGACCTCGCACGTTGGGTCTCGCTCCACAATGCAGGGGTGAGAACGCTGGCTCGTCGACCTTCGTCACTACCTGAAACGGGGTATTCGGTCAGCCCTACCTCCGTGGTTAGGTGGACGCATGATGAGAAGCCTACTCTGCTCCTTCCTCGTAGTGGCGGCCCTCGCCGCCCATCCATCGATCGCGGCGGCGAGGGACTGCTCCGACATCGCCGCGGAGCGAGCAAGGTGCAACGGACGATGCGAGACGGAGCGACGATTGCTCGAGTCCTGCAACGAACTGAAGAGCCTCCACCAGGAGCTGTGCTCCCAGGCTTGGGACTTCACGACGACCAATGTTCCCTCTGACGACGCTCGGTTCGAGCTACATCCGACCCGCGGACTGACCGTCTCGAGCGACCCCGGTCGCTGGAGTCTGGGGCTCGTCGCCGACGGCTCGGACCGCGATTTCGCGCTGGTCGTTGCGCGCCAGCAGACCGTCACGTGGTGCGGTGTGGTGCGCGAGGGCGAAGCCATCGCGCTCGGGGGAGGGAGCAACCCCGTGGATCCCGTCGACGTCACTGTGATTCGGCCGACCGCGTCGGATGGCGCCGAGGTGGTCCGTGTCCGCGCGCGTGTCGCTCGGCTGGCGCGGGCCGCGGTCCTGGGAGGTGGTGGCGAGGCCTTCGCCAAGAAGTATCGCGAGGCCCCCTCCGATGCCGCGGCTCGGCAGCTGGCCACCGATGCGAAGACGGCCAAGGACGCACTCCTCGAGCAGATTCGCGAGGCGACGCGGATCGTCGCTCGGATCGAGCCGGCCGCCAGAGGTGTGGCCGCATCGCTCCGAGCCCTCGACCGACACCTGGACGCGTTGGCCGACCCAAACTCGACGCGAGGCCAGCTCGAGGGCGCTCTCGAGGCACTGGTTCCACTCGCCCCGAAAATCGCGAAGGCGCGAGAACGCCTCTGGACACATCTGGTCATGGCGGCGAGTGACGCCAGGCTGGGACACGCGACAGCTCTCCACCTTCCGTCTCCGGCCGCAGCGCTCGGAAGCGAGGTCGACGGTGGCCCGGTCGTCATCACCCAGGCGACCTACGGACCAGGCACAGCGACTCTCCGCCATCGCCCCGGCTCTCGGGAGATCGTCGTGCTCTCCGGGGTGCCCGAGGGCACGTCACTCGGGACCAGCACGCGAGAGGGGGAGCCGAGGCAGTCCGCTCTCGACCAGGCGCTGATGGCCTTCATGCGCTCGGTGATTGGCGGCGTCGCTCCACTCGCGCCGCCAGCGGCTCCGACCCTGAAGGACGAGCTCGAAGCACTCGTACGCAAGCTGTCCAACACCAGCACGGTGAACCCGTCGGACATCACCCTCATGGGACGGATTCCCACTGACGTTCCGCACGGACCACGGATGAGCGCCCTGACACCAGGGAACCTGTCGCCAGCCGACCGCATGGCGGCGCTCCGCAATCTCCTCACGGCGCTCCATCTGATTCGCCTCCAAGAGGCGCATCCGACCGGCTACGTCAGCCCGGTCGCTGCAGCCACTGCGGCTGCCGTACTCGCGCCGATGAATCTCACGGAGCTGAAGGCGGCCGGCAGCATCCTCACGAGCTCACTAGCGCTCGATCCGCAGGGGCCGCTCCTCTCCCGCCGACGAGTCACCTTCGTCGACGCCGGACTGCTGTCGCGGAACCGCGCGCGAATCGTCGACTTCTGCTCCGCGTCCCCATGCAAGACGGGCGACGGTGGGAACGTGGTGGGGACGGTGTCGATCGAGCCGGAGCCGAGAGTCGCACCGATCCTCCTGGTCACCCTGGGAGCAGGGGGCATCTACTGGCCTCGAGCCCGAGAGTGGAGCGAGGTCGCCGCCGATGCCGACGCCTCGATCGGGTTCGATCCCCTTGCGAGCGAAGTGTTCCGACTGGTCGACCGAGGCCTGGAGCCCGGTGCGGCTGCGAGTCTTCTGTTCGGCTTCCGATGCGGTGACATCGCCCTCGGCCTCGGGCCCAGCTTCTGGGACACGCGCGTACCGACGTTTCGTCGCTGGAATCTCGGCATGGGGTTCCGAATTCCAAGCCTCTCTCGAAACGCCTACGTGCTGGGCCTGCTCGGCTTGGCGTTCGATGACTCACCCACCGCGGTCGAGGCGTCCAACTTCTCTCAGGCCTTCGATGGCTACATCGTCGCCCGCGGAGACGACGGCAATGCCGAGCCCCCGGCGTTCGCCGACGACCGCTCTTTCGGATTCTCGTTCGGCATCGCGCTCGCCATCGACGTCGTCGGGGTTGGCGAGAGCGGGATGAAGTTCCTCGATGCCGTGACGGACGGGGACTGAGCTGGGCAGCCGCGTAGGGGGACCTCGACTGGCTCCTCGCTGAGCAGACTCTCGACGGCCTAGTGGGAGGGCCTCCTCGGCGGTGGGAACGTTGACCGTTCGAGTTCGCCCGGTCGCCAGCGACGCCGCGTGCGGGGACGGCAGCGCATCGCCAGTCGCTCGCGACGCGCTGACGTCCCAGACACAGCCAGGCTCACTCAGATGCAGGTGAACCCGACGCTCGCGTTCCTTGCGTCGTATCGATAGATCTGGTCAACCGATATGGACTGACGCAAGCGCGATGTGATCCGACCATTCTTCGAGAAGTTGACCCACAACGTGCCGTGGTTGATTCCAATGAACACTTGGTATCCGCCGTCAGTGCGAAGGTATCGGAGCAGACCGCATATGGTGGCTGACATCGCCGCGCCATCAGTGATGTTCGCTTCAGTCTCCTCCAGGTCGACCTGTTCGCAGTCCTCGTGGTCTGGGCCAATCGTCAGCTCTTCACTCATGGTACCTCTTCTCGCTTGGGGTTGGGTGCTGCTTGGCGTCGACGACGCCAGCGCAAACGGACACAATGTGGAGGCCCATGCAGGTGATGCTCGAGTTCAGCGGCTCGGAGGAGTCCGCCCAGGAGCTGCTCGCTCGACTCGAGCGCTTCGGCATCGCGCCCGTGCCAGCGATGCTCCCAGTCCCAATGGGAGGCGGTACGTTCATATTGACCGTCGAGGTTCCAGATGGATTGCGCCTGGACTCCCTCGAAGGGTTCCCGGAGCTCATCGGCGTCTTCGGTGCACCTGCCATCGGTCCGATGGATGGTGGCCATTCTACGGGCGAGGGGGACTCATGAAGCGATGCAGGCTCTCGTAGGCCGCGGATGCGACGACCACTCCGTGGCCGGAGTCACGGTCCCATCCCACCGGACCGATATTCACCGCGCTATCGCATAATGTCTCACGCGCGCGCTCTTGACGGAGCTCCGGGAACGCACTGCGCAGTAGGGCCAGGACGCCGGCCACCACGGGACATGCCGCAGACGTCCCGTTGTCACACTGCGTATGGCCCTCGAAGTGCGTGTAGCCACAGAGGTCGGGCTTGTGGGGGTCGAGCGTCGAGGGGCCCTGCGAGCTGTACCCAACCCAGTTGCGTTGCACGTCGACGGCACCCACACAGATCACACGAGGATGCCCGTTGGCCCCCCGGATGCTCTTTCCCGGTCCGACGTCTGGACCGCAGCGACCGCCGGCGGGACTGCACCCGTCGCCACAGTTTCCCGCGGCGAAGGTGACGAGCATTCCGAGATCCATGGCCTCGACGACCTTGCGGGTGAAGGGGTGGTTTGGGTTGTGGGTGTAGTTCGATGGATGGCCCGGCGGGAACTGGTCCCAGCTGTCTCGATAGAGGCCCCAACTGTTGCTCAGCACCTGAGGGGTGCCGTTCAGTCGGTAGCTCGTGATGGCGTGCTGAAAGGCCTGCAGCGCAGCGCCGAGTGTTGCTGAGACCCCCCCCATCGCCCGACCGATGCTGTAGTCCAGCAGCCGCGCGTCCGGAGCCGCGACGAGTGCATCGAACGCACACATATTTCCGTGTCCGCCCCACACGACCTGCGAGTCGCCCGGAGGGTGGTTGGGGTCAGGCGACCATCCTCCGTCGACAGGGTAGATGGAACCGTCGATACCTCCATCCAACACACCAACCACGACGTTCTGGCCGCTGAACCCTCTCTCCCACACGTACGGAGCACCGAGCGCGTGGGCCACGTCCTCGCCGTTGCCCGTAGCGACCGTCGAATTGCAGGCCACGGTGTGCGGATGAAGGGGGCTCGTCACGACCGGTGGGTTGAGCGTTATGGGGAAGGCCTCGATCTTCGGGTCGCTCCAGACGCCATGCACGTGAGGTAGCTGCGTGAGATCGTCGACGTCTTCGATCGAAGGGATGTCGGCGCGAACCACCACCGTCGGAGCGGCCGGACCACCCATCGCCACGCCGCGCGGGGAGTGGAACGGGACCGGGCTGAACGAGGTGTCGAGCCCCGGAATCTGCGGGAGAACCGCCGGTCCGAATGAAGGAGACGGCGTCACTTCCAACTCGACCAAGACTTTCATTCTTCATTCCCTTCCATGGTGTTCCGCGTACCCGGTCACTGCGCTCGAGGACTCTCGCTCCTGACCGCCAGCAGGGTGGGAGCCGCGTACTCGAGACCTGCGTCGCCAAAGACGAGACTCTGGATACGCTCGAAGGCCTGGAGGTAGGTGGCGTATGCCTCGACGTCGAAGCTCGACGGGGCCGGGAGGTTGCTTCCGAGCGGTCCCGTGTACCCGAGCACGCAGATCTCCACTCGTGCCTCGGCCGCCGATAGTTGGGCGGTGGCAGCGAGATTCGGCAGGGTGACCTGCAGCTCTGCATCGAACTGGTTGATCGCCACATTGAGACGGACCGCCACACCAACGCTTCGCTCCGTGGCCTCGCCCTCGTCGAGCATCACGTATCTCGCTGCCTGATGAACGACACCCGCCTGAACGGCGTTGCTCTTCACACCGAAGAGTCGACCAAACAGCCCCGCCTCGACGGCAGCTTCTCCACGATAGAGGTGAGCGTCGACCGACCACCGGTTGAGTCGCTCCGCCTCGATTGCCGAACCCCCGGGACCAAGGGTCGCAACCCTAGCTCCCGACTCGTTTCCGCCCTGTATGTCGACCAGACGCAGCATATCCCCTCCTGCTTCGTTGGCGATGGAGGTGAAATGCTGCCCTGGCCCCCATGTGGCGGGCCATACCTCGTTCGAGCGATTCGGAGCATTCGACGAACAATCAGCCGTGCTGGGTGCTTCGTGTGCCCGCGCGAAAGCCCGTGAGGTCGAGTGTCAGACCTCGACCAGGAAGCTCTTGCCACGATGAAACTTGAACTTCAGGCGGCCTCCAGACGCAGCAGCCAAGTCACGAACGCGGTTCCTCAGATCTCGCATGTGCTCGCGGTAGACCGGATTGTCGACGGATTGTGCATGTGGAGCCGCGTTGAAGAGCAGCTGGTACGGCTTCTCATCGCCCTCGCGTGCCTCGACGATGGTCTCGACCACCGCGATCTCTGGATTGTGGTGGGCGCCATTGCCACAGAACACGTAGGTGTCTGCCGTCAGGGTCTCGCAGAACTCGGCATCGATGTTGTGCTCACTCCCGTGGTGCTGAACCTTCAAGACCTCGACATGTTGGGGGCCTCCCTCGCCGATCGCGGCCAGGCCCTCGAGGATGTCGTCTCCATGGCCGTCACCGGTGAGCACTACTCGGGCCCCATCTTCTTCGACCAAGAGCATGATCGAAGCCAGGTTCTGAACGGTGACCCGTTCGCGGTTGCCCAACTCGTCAGAGAGACCTCGCAGGGGAGCGATCACGCTCTCGACCCCATCGCTGTCGAGGCGCCCGGCATCTCGCTCGGCGGCACGGCGGATCCTGGCAACCGCACTCTCGTTCGATCGCAGCCATCGGTTCCACTTCTTGCGTAGCTCGGCGATGTCCTCGAGAAAGGGACCGATGACCCGGATCGAAGCACTGCCCAGCGTGTACGGGTCGTCGTCCTCGTAGACCAGAATGAAGCCACCGTCGGCGATGTCATTCCGCGGCACCCCCAGTTGCTCGGCACCCAGTCGATTGGAGAGCATCAGGCCCTGCCGAATGCTGCTGGTCAGGTTCTGGAGAGCCAGCGCCTCCCGCAGCAGAGCAGCATCACCCGTCGCACCGAGCGTTTCGGCCGCGGTGCTCAGGCCGAGCTCCAGCGCCTGCGCGTCGTTGACCAAGAGGTCCTCGAGCGCGCCCTGGTTCGACGAAACCTGATCGTAGAAACTGTTGTGCCAGACGTTCTTGACCTCGGGCGGCCGAGGGCGACGAGGCTTCGGGCGGTCGACAGCCCCCCGGGTGCCGACCTGATAGTCGTGAACCCTCCAAGCGACCTCGTCATCGAAGAGTCGCAGGATGCCGGCGATGTGATCCTGGTCTACATGTGAAACGCAGACGACATCCAGGACTTCGCCCCTCGTTCGCAGCTCGTGAAGAGCGTGCGCGACGGCTCGGTCGTAGGAGTCGAACATCCCGCCATCCACGAGCATGTGGTGAGGGTCGCCGTTCGCGTCGTCACTGGTGAGCAGCAGGCAGTCGCCCATGTCGGATGCGAAGACTCGAAGCCTCATCAGACTCGCTCCCGTCGAAACACCGCGAGCGCCTCCTCGATGCAAGCATCCGGGACGATGACCCCGTACCCTGCGTCGTTCCGCCACTCGTAGTTGGACCCAGGCAGCGGCTGCGAGGTCGAGTGCAGGATGGCGTTCACCTGCGCTGCGGTCAGCCGTGGTTCGCACGCCAACATCAATCCGACGACGCCACAGACGTACGGGCTGGCCATGCTCGTCCCGGTCATCCCCATCCACGGCTTCTGGGAGTCGAACCCGCGTGCGGCGACGATGTTCGTGCCAGGCGCGGCGACGTCTGGCTTGAATCGCCCGTCACGCGTCGGCCCCTGACTACTGGTGATGTTCACCTTGTTCGCGCCGGCATCGAGGTTTGCTACCGAAGTGATCCGTTGACCGCACGCCAGCGAACTCACCGTGGAGTGGTCCACCATGGAGGTCTCGCTGAAGAAGCTCGGGAAGACCCAGGCCTGGCGGTCTCCGATGCGTCCGATGGGCCTGGGATCGTCGCGTTCGACCCATGCATGGAAGCGCCCATCTCGGACTTGTGAGCCTCGGACGCGGACCGTCCACCGACCTGCTGCGACGCCTGAGTCCCCAGGAGTCAGATAGATCGAGATGAGGTTGGCCCCATTCGCGGCGTGATAGCGCTCGTTGTAGATGCTAACGGTCATCTCCCCCGGGACCGGGAGGTCTTCCACATATTGCCCAATCTCGACCGGACCGACGTGTTGGCCCCCCGGTCCGAAGAGCTCGACCTCGAACTTGTCGGTTGGCGAATACCAGAGCTCGAGTTCGTTCTCAGATACGTCTACCAGGCCGTTGCCAGCAACGATCCATTCGAGGTCACGGGCCAAGCCAGCTGCACTCACCTCGCCGCTCGTATGGATGCGTCCCATGACCCAGCCGATGTCCCCAGGTTCGCTGGCGCTCTCCTGACCCGCATTCCCAGCCGCGACGCACACCGCCCGGCCCGAAGTCGCGAGCGCGGAGTCGATCCATCGACTCGTGGCGCTGCTTGCATCGTGCGCGTGACCGTTCGTGCCGAGGCTGATGTTGATGGAAACGGCATCCACCCCTTCCCTTCTCGCCACGCCCAGAAGGTAGTCCACTGCGTGTGCCAGTCGGGTGGAGTCGTAGAATGACCTTCGGCGGTCGTAGTCCTCGGGCCCCAGTGAAACCAGCACCGCCGCAATCTTGGCCTTCGGGCAGAGCCCATGGTTGCCCGCGGCGATGCTCGCGACATGTGTGCCATGGGAGCCAGGTGTCATCGACGACTGCGGCTCGAGCTCGGTCGCTGGCAGGCCCGCGCCCGAAGCGCTGGCCTCCATCGCTGCCTTCATTGCCTCCGTCGTGATCTCGTGCCCGTATTCGTAGGGAGCTGGGGGATGCCAAGTCGACTGCCCTTGGTCCCAGATGCTCACGAACCGAGTCTTGCCGCCAACGACGAAGTCTTCGTGGGCGAAGTCGAACCCACCCACGTCGATGATGCCAATCAGGATGTTCTTGCCGTCTCCATGCGCAGCAGCGTGCGCCGCCTGCCGTCGTCGCTGCGGTGGCTCCGACCTGGCCTCCGAGTCGGCACTCGTGATTGGCAGCGGCGCTCGAAGGTGTTCGGCGAGCTCCATGAACTGCACGCGTCGGTCGGCCGAAATGGACGAAATTCGGTGCGGGGCAACGGCCGCCGTAGCCAACTCGCCCCGCGACCCCGTGACTTCATCCGGCTCCAACACGCGGTCAGCGACGAGTCCGTCCAGGGCTTCACGATCATCGGCGCGAACGAACACACTGACGCGAATGTCCTCGGCTAGCCCTTGGACGGCGTCCAGAGGAACGGCAGCGAGATCCATCATCGGTGCTGCGACTGCATCCTTGGGTAGGGAGGCTTCGAGCTGGGCACGATCGAATGCACGCTTCTGCTGCGCCTCGTATCGGGGCACTGGCGTTGCCGGGAACGCACCGGGTCGCGTAGTCACGGCCATCGACGATGACAACTCCGCTCGCCCCAGATTCTGACCGACGGTTCCGGTGGCGATCATTCGTAGCCGCGGCTGAACCGCCTGCGGCCTGGCTGGCTTCATTCCCCGACCATCCCCACGAAGACCTTTGGGCTTCGGCATAAACCCTCCTGCGGCTTCTATCGCGCGCGATTCAAAGAGCGGTCCATCACTCGAACGAGGGATTGACCGTTCGGTCTGTGCCGGAAGGGATCACCCGGCCCACCCGGCACCTAGTACTCGCCAACCGGAAGTGGGGTAACACCTCCAGTGCGCGCCTTCGCGATGTCCAGCACCGCGCGAACGTGTGAGGGCTGGCCGTCCAGCGCCTCTCGCAGTCGCTTTCCGAAATCTCTCACCGCCGTCTCATTCGAGTCGGAGACCCCTTCCTGGTTCGCCATGAGGTTCATCTCCATCAAATAGAGAGCGGGCGGTAGAAACTCGCTCGAGCCCTGGCTGATTGGCGCGGGCTTGACGAGCTCTTGGAGGTCCCGAAGCAAATCCCCTTGAATCACCCAGGATCGGCTTTGCGGAGCGTTGACCTTGTGGCGCGCTCCAGAGGGCGCGAGCACGAACTCACGGTAGGCCTCGCTCGAGGTCCAGAATCCGCAGACCGCGTGCTCTTGGTAGAGCACGATCACGGGCTTCAACCGAATGTACTCGAGGCACGCGCACATGAGTAGGCAGAGGTCCACGCATGTACCGTGTCCCGTGCTCGTGACGTCGGTCGGCGTGCGCAGACGCTGTCGTCCCAGCAGAGACCCCGGGGCGGCCGAGATGTAGCTCAGCGGACTGTCGCCGGCGAGCTGGTGCCAAAGCGCCTTCGCCTGGTCGATGGCCCAGTTCCGCTCGCCCGCCTCCCTTTGTTCGTCAGACTGCCGGTCAGCCGCTTCCCCCTGTTGGTTGGACTGCTGGTAGCCGGAGAAGCCGACCGTAGGGTTGTCCTTCAGCGCGCGCAGAATGGGAGTCGCCGCGCCGACAGTGGCCGCGACCGCAGGATCGTTCGGTAGAACATAGGACGGCAACACGTCCCCAGTCAGTGTTCCGCCGAAGTTCCACTCGTTGATGGGCGAGAGCTCCACCGGGAAGCTCCGACAGTAGGAGGCTGCCCCTACCGACATCTTCACCGTCAGGGTGGTTCGAACCGGCTCCTTCCTGAGCCTGGAGCGGAGCAGGGGACTCACGAGAGGTATCGAAATGACGCCACTCAACTCCGTGACGGCCCCGGTGATCCTTCGGGACAACTCGAACGGCAGCGCCGTATCCCCGTCACGCAGAGCTACGGACAGGTGGAGTGAAGCCACTGTGTTCTCCGGCAGACGCGGAATGAGTACTCGAAGTCGACGGAACGGAGTCCCGCTCATCTGTGTCGCCGCGTAGTTGAGGCGAGGGAAGACCGACACGTCGAAGTACACTTCACCCGGGTCGCCGACCACGGCACCAGAATCGACGGATCGCTGGACTGGGTGTGAGTGCAGCGGTTGGCGGGCCAGATACTGCAGTGTGGTGACGCGCTCTGGGTTGGCCGCCACATCGACGCTAGACCAGAGGACCAAGCCCGTCCCCGCGACGGCCTCCCTGAGCTCACGATGCACGTAGAGCCAGGCTCGACAAAAAGCATCGGAGCAGGTCACGCCAGGGTTGGTCCAGTGCCGGTAGAATTCCGAGAAGAACATCTCGGCGAGCTCATCATCCACCTCACCGTGGAGACCGATGACGTGACTTACCCCTCGTCGGATGAGCGCCGGCGCGTAACTCCAGCTGGAGTGGTAGAAGTTCAAGCATACGACCGCGGGTACGTGCTCCCGCACGATCGCATCAGCGAACTGCTCCGGGTCCACGATGGCGATGTCGCTAGCGCCGTTCTTCTTCCGCAGCAGGAGATGCTTCTGAGACGCGTGCTGGCGAAGCTGGTCCTTGAACTCACCATGCCTGAGCAGGCTGATGAGCATCTGTGAGACATCAGCACCAGCGCAGTGCACGAGCAGCGGCCGCGAAGCTCCCACGGCACCGAGCTCTTCGAGGTCGGGATTGATGAGCTGCCTGAACTTCCCTGGTTCGAAGGCGAGCCGAGCTACCAGGCGTTCGGAAGCGAAACTGAAACGGCGAGCGACCGGCTCCGGACTGCACTGCACGTATGCAGCATTGGGCCCCCCGGGATCCTGAGAGCGTCCATCCAAGCGCTCTTCCGATCGCTCATCGGTCTGGTAGTGCCGGATGACGATGAGCGGCCGATGCATGCGCTCCTTGGACGTCGCGAGCGCCAGAAAGCTCTCCCAAGGCATTCGGAGCACGTGATTGGCGAAGTCCTTCGGTGCATCGTCGGGAATCGAGATGGACACCTGAATGAGGGATGAATGCGACACCGCCTCGAGAAACTCAGTCGCACTCTTCTGACAACCAACGAGGCTCACGAGGTCCGCGAGTGCTTCTTCCTCAAACTCGTTCCGAGCCTGCTCGTCTTGCACCCAGCGTACACGACGGGCCATCCGCGCCGTCCAAAGCACGGAGGAGGCTGCAACCTGGCTCAGCTCGAGCTCCAACCGCAGTTTGTCAGCGGTGAGTGCCACCCCGATCGGAAGTTGCTCTGCCATGAGCCAACTACCTCACCCCTGAGATGGCGACGCCATACGCCGAACGGCTGACGCACCCACCCGGCGGGCACGGTGGACGAACCTGTCCACTGGAGCCGTTCTGGCTCCCAGTGTGCGCATGGCTAGCCCCGACCTGCGGCCGGGTAGCTAGAGGCTATTGGTCGCCTTTTTCCTGCTTGCTCAACATGGGGCTCTCGGGTGTGGGAAGCTTATCAGGCAGACGCGCTTCGTCCAACAGAGTATCAAGACACTCGAAAAAGAAGCCATTCTTGCCTCCATCTTGGGACTTTTGTGTCAAAAGTGGCACATGAGGCCCGGGGGTCTCGTGTGCGACGTGTCGCCGAGACCGTGTGAACGAGCTACCTCGTTCGGCCTACTGACATCTCGTCGAGCGGAAGTGAGTCTTCCTGACCATGAAGTTCTTCATCCGCTCCACGGGGGGGCCGCAGGTACTCGAGTCGATGAGCTTCGGTCGCGAAGGCGGTCGGCCTAGAGGCGACGCGAGTGTGGTCGTGGCTGACCTGGACCAGAATCAGGCCGCAGTCCTGCGGAGCACACCAGGAGTCGAGATCTTTGCTGATTTCGACTTCTCGCCACCGGACGAATGGCACAGGCGAGAGGCACTGAAAGCCACCACGCCCGGGCCTGCCTCACCGCCGCCGTGGCGCACCAAGACGATGGAGGACGTGATGGTCCACATCAACGCCCCCCGCGCCTGGGAGATGCAGACAGGCAGCGGAGTGACCATCGCGGTGGTGGACACCGGCACTGACCTCACGACCCAGCAGTTCCCACACCGCTCGTCGCATTCGTTGGCACCCTCCTACTCTACCGCGCTGGCAGACCCGAAGGGACATGGCTCGATGTGCGCAGCGATCGCCCTTGGCTCCCGAGAGACCGGCGGCCGCTACGCCGGCGTAGCTCCTTCGGCGAAGCTCCTCACTGCCCGGACCACATTTGCCGCCAGCGACCTCTACGCCATCTACGAGGACCTCTTGGAGAAGAAGAAGGATCGTGTGATCCAGGGCAGGCTGGTCGTGTCGAACAGCTACGGTCTCTATACCTGCTCCACGCCTGGAGTTCCTCAGAACCACCCCTACTTGGACCTCGTGAAGCTGTGCATCGCCGAGGGGATGGTCTTCGTCTTCGCGGCTGGGAACAACCATGCCCACGGCCTGTGTCAGCACAGTGGGGCCGCAGCTGGGCCGAACACGATCTGGTCGGTCAACAGCATCGATGAGGTAATCACCGTTGGGACAGTGGACTGGAACGAGTCCAACCAGCTGGTGGGCGGAGAGCACTCGAACTCCAGTCGCGGACCAGGCGAGTGGTCCGTGACCCAGAGTAAGCCAGACGTCGTCGCGCCCACGTACGGCGAGGTGGTCTGGGGTGGCAGCTATCAACACATGGAGTGGTGGGGAACGAGCGGCGCCTGTCCACAAGTCGCTGGGCTGGCGGCGTTGGTCTTGGCGAAGAAGCCGAACATGAGCCCTGCGGACGTGAAAGAGCTCATCCGAGCTCATGCGCGCACGCTCGCCGCACCGGCTACTTGCGTCGGGGCTGGGATCATTGACTGCGAGAAGACCGTGACCAACGCTTGAGGGGTGCGAAAGACCCTCATCCTTCGGTTCGAGAGCGAGGCTGATCAGGCAGCCTTCGCCAGGGTGCTCAGCAAGCGGGGCATTGCACACTGCGTTGGTAAGTTCCTGCCGGATGTGATCGTCAAGCTTCATTCCGGAGACGAGCTGGAGTGGCTTCAAGCGACGGTACCGGGGAACGTCAAGGTGATGGAAGACATCCAGTTTCACCCGATGTGAACCACGCACTCCTCGTGACGAGATCACCTGCGTGAGTTGGATCTGACATGGTGCGGAGTGCCCATCTACGAGTCCGAGGCAGGCTTCTGGCGTCCCTCCCGGTGCTGGCCTGCTCGCTCTCCTCGCCGCCTGCGGCGCGAGCCCGGTGCGCAGAGCGGAGCCATGACTCATCCGGCGGACGCCTTGGGCAGACGGTTTGATCCGAAGACGCTCGCGGGCGACCCCACTCGCCACTTCGAGGCCGCCATCATCGCACTCTAACACGTGGTCACCCCCGCATCGGCGACCGCAAAGCCGAGGGGAGGCTGGCCGCAGCCGATTCTAGTGAGGTCGGAGCGGGTGGTGACCACGGAGACCGTCGACCCTCCGTGCCGGCGAGCGTCGCCAGATCCACGCCGAAGCGGTCTCGCAGAATCACCGCGTAGTGAACGGCGCCCTCATCGCGTTCGAGCGTGCGCGTTGCAGCAAACTTCACTCTCGATCGGATCATGGCCTCTCACCAGGCCGCCCATCGCACGGTGCATTGGCAGCAGCCTGTTGTGCAGAATCTCCTGGCCTGGGGCGTCGATCGGTCTTCGGCAAGAGGTCTGAACGGACTTGGTAGCGCCGTTCATCGGGATGACGGAAAGACGGTCATGCCCAGAGCTGGCGTTCCATGGCCTACCGGCTCCCGTGGATCGTCGCGCCCGTGACACAGCGGCACCTCCCCCTCGCCTCCATCACCGGTCCAGCTGAGTACCAGCCCGTTGGGCCCGTCGCGTACCTCACGGACGTGGGTGAGGGGACGAGTGAAGAGCGCACGGTGAGCCACCTCTCTGCCGTCGGGGTCGAACCGCCAGAGGTTGAAGTTCCACCCGCTGCGGTCGGACCAGATCACTTGGGTCTCTCCGCTCCCACTCCGGTGGATCAGGGCTCTGCCCACCTCCCGTGAGGAGCGATGGGCCCGACGAATCTCGCCCGAGTCTCTGTCGATGAACCGCACTTCGAGCGACGCCACCGCACCAATGGAAGTCCAGAGATGCGCCCTCCGGCTCGCCAACACGATGTCCTCGTCGCCGATGTGGAGCTCGCACCCTCGCCCCCACTGTCCAGCGATCCGCGTCACCTCGATCCAGGAGGGGCCATCCAGCTGCCGGAGCACCAGCGCCTCTCGATCGGCATTCGCCATGTATGCGGTCTCACCGTCGCTCGCGAAGCAAGCGGCGACGGCATGCGCCAACGGAGCTTCGGCGAGCGTCTGGGCAGCGACCACCTCGCCCGTCTCTCGATCGAGAAGCTCCACCCAGTGCCGGTCGCACCCTCGGATCAGGACGACCTCGGCGTCATCGTACGCGCCCAGGTGGTCCACGTAGACCTCGCAGAAGGGGTGGCTCTCCGCGGGTAGCGGATAGCGCCGAGCCCAGCCGTGCGCTCGAGAGCGGAGCACCGGTACCAATGGACCGAGCGTACCCACGACTTGGTCATCCTCTTCCACCTGGTGCTCGCTCTCGACGACGATGGCGGGCTCGGTCGATGCCAGCTCAGAAGAGGCACGAGTGCGTGGATCGCATGGCCCAGGCGGCTCGAACTGACACCCATCTCTGGGCCGCACCTGAACCACCGGCGCTCCGGAGCTGGACATCAGGTGAGCGGTGGAGCCCTCGACCCAGCCGCCCCGAACCGGAGGAAGCCACTCGCCCGCCTCGTAGAGGAAGCGACTCCCCTCGGCGAGCAGCGCCCCCTGGTGGTCCAGCATCGCTACCCGCAGTCGGTCGGGAGCGGCCGCGAAATGGTGCTGCTGAAAGCTCTCGACGCGAACCACGAAGGCACCGCCGTCATCGGTCGCGAGAACACCGACCGGGTACCCATCTCCCTGGAGGTACACCGGCGCAGTCAAACCTCGCGCAGTCGTCCGAGCCAAGCGCATCCCCTGGTTGACGGTGCCCACCCACAAATCCCCATCGTCTCGCAGGAAGACGACGTGGGGAGTCAGCGTCATGGACCCAGACGATCGCGAGCCGTCCATAGCCACACGCTCGTAGCGCGCTCCTCCCGACTCCTCTCCAGCCCTGACGAAGCGGTGGGTCGCCGCCTCCGTTTCGACCTCGGCGACGCCCTCCGACCAGGTCAGTCGAATCGGCAGCATGCCCCAGCCGATCGCTCGTTCGGGTTCCACCCCGCGAGACGGCTCCAGCACGAGTCCGGAGCGACAGGCCCACTCGGCCTCGGCCCTGAACACCTCCCTGTCGGTGACGGCCGCTGGGGGAGGCCCTCGATGGCACCCGATCAACGAGAGCGCGACGACGATGGCGCGATGGAAGCTCGCCGGAAAGGCCACGGGAGCAGTTTGCCATGGAGAGGAGCTCAGCCTTCGTGCGCTCGTGACCCGCAACCTCCGTGCGCTCCTGGAGTGGTGTGGACGAGCGTCGGCGAGAGCGCGGTCGGTGGCCTCGCGAGTCGGTAGACTACCGTCATGTCCGACTTCAAGAGCAAGCTCGCCGCGGC
>CAYTCZ010000092.1:0-15559 GCA_964436315.1 uncultured Gaiellales bacterium
GCGGACGAGCATGAGTCGACGTAGAAGCAGTGCGAGCGCGAACTAGCTATAGCTAGCTCTCGTCCCTCGCCTGCTCGAACCGATGGACGCCGTCCTTGGTCGCAACGACCACCGGGCACGGTGCGCGTTGCGTGACCTTCTCGCTCACACTGCCGAGTACGAGCCGCCCGACCGGGCCCAGATCTCGGCGGCCGAGAATGAGCAGATCGTACGAGCCTTTTTCAGCCTCCTTGATGATTTCGTCAGCTGGATCGCCGACCGAGGTCTTCATCTCTGCGTCGATTCCCCGCTCGCGGAGAAACCTGTGAGCAATGGCGACATCGTCGTGAGCGTGAGGACCGAATTCCTGCTGCGCGCCCGTACTCGTGCCCGATGGAACCACGCTGAGGATGACGATTCGCCCATCATCGAGGTCGGGCCCTGTTCGCTGTGCGCCGAGGCCGTACTGCTTCGCAACTCGGGCGGCTTCCTCGAGCGCGAACTGACTCTCCTTGAGGCCCGTCTCCAGTCCGTTGTACGCGACCAGCACGTTCATGCACGTACCTCCCGTCGGGTGCCGGCGCCATCTTCGCACTCATTGCTGCCGCTGTCATCGGGGAAAAACCGCCGCACCCTACGGTTTTTCCCCGAGCAGTCGGCCGACGCTTGGACAGGCCGCACCCACCTACCGGAACGACCACTAGGCTCCCGACACGATGGAAGAACTCATCGACCTCGCGATCGTCCTCGGACTCGTCCTCGGACTCGGCTGGCTCGCCGATCGACTTGGTCAATCGCCGATTCCGGCGTACTTTCTCGGAGGCGTCCTCCTCGGCCCCAACGGCCCAGGCGAGCTTGGAGTCGTCGAGCCGTCGGAGCCGCTCCAGCTTCTCGCCGACCTCGGGCTCATCTTCATCCTCTTCTTCCTTGGACTCGAGTTCTCGTTCGATCGTGTTCGGGCTGCAGGACGTTTCATCGCCGTCGGTGGATCGACTGATCTGATCCTCGGAGCCGCCGCCGGCGTGATCGCCGGAGTCTTGCTCGTGGACGATCTGCTCGCCGTCCTGGTGATCGCCGCGGCCGTCTACGTCTCGAGCTCCGGCATCATCGTCAAGGCGCTCTCGGATTTCCGGCGCCTCGCCGATCGCGAGACCGACCTCATCCTCGCGGTGCTGGTCGTCGAGGACGTGATCATCGCGTTCTTCCTCGCCGTGGTCGGCACTCTCCTTCTGACCGGTGACGCATCGACCGGCGAGACAGTCGGAACAGTCGCGATCGCGCTGGCCGCGCTCGTCGTTTTCGGCCTGCTTGCCCGGCGCCTCTCTCGCTTGCTCTCGCGGGCGCTCGAGCGTCTGGAGCGCGAGTTCTTCATCATCGGCACAGGCGCAGTCGTCGTGGGCATTGCGGTTCTCTTCGAGGAGATCGGGCTCTCGATCGCGTTTGGCGCAATCATGGCCGGTGTCCTCTTCTCGGACAGTCCGGTCAGATCAGAGATCGAAGAGCATTTTTTCAGCTTCCGTGATCTGTTCGGAGCCGTCTTCTTCTTCGCTTTTGGCCTCAGTGTCAACCTCGCACCGATCTTCGAGTCGGGACAGATCGTTGCGCTTGCGCTCGTGGGAGTCGCCCTGGCGGTCGTCGCCAAGATCGCCGCAGGGGTCGTGACCGGCCGACTCACCGGTCTGGCACTCCGCCGCGGCGTGTCGGCCGGAAACTCCCTTGTCGCGCGCGGGGAATTCTCCCTCGTCCTTGGCCAGCTCGCGCTCGCGGCAACGGTTCTTTCGGTCGCAGACCGCGAGCTCGTCTCGGCGTTTATTGGCGTCCTCGTCGTCGTGACGGCCGTCCTCGGCGTGGTCACTCTGCAGTACTCCAAGCGGATCGGGCGGGCCGTTGAGGCGCGCTTCGAGCCGCGAGAAGGCAAGATAGAGACATGAGCAACGGCGAAGTTCAGGAAACTCGACTTCCCGGCGTCGGAACCCGCTACACATTTGAACTCGCCAGCGGCGGACGCCTTGTCGCGATCATCCACAACGACGGCCGGCGTGAGATCTACTCGTTCGAAGATTCCGACGCCGACGATCCGAACTCGGTCCTCGAACTCCGGGATCCGGAGGCACGTGAGTTCGGTGCGGTCGTCGCGGGCGCGTACATGCGTCCCCAGGTCGTCCAGGAGCTGGAGCTCACGCTGGGAGATCTCGAGATCGACTGGATCGAGGTCCCGTCGACGAGTCCGCTCGCCGGCCACAGCATCGCCACGTGCCAGTTTCGCCGCCAGACCGGCGTGACTGTGATCGCGATTCTCCGTGAGGGAGAGGAGTCGATTCCCGCCCCGGAGCCTCATGAGACGTTCAAGGCTGGAGACACGCTCGTCGTCGTCGGTCGACCCGCCGATATCCCACGCTTCCGAAAACACCTCTTCGAGGGACCTGAAACCGAAATCGCGTGGGACGCACGTCCCTAGCGGTGGACTAGGCGGCTGCGGCTTTTCCGGCGCGCAAATACGTGCTGCCGCGGATGCTGCCTGCTGCTCTCCGTGCGAGTCTGAGGCTCGTGGATCCCTCCTCGCCCATACCGGCGGTTTGCTTTGGCTCGGACCGGAAGGTCGAGCGATGAAAGTTCTCATCGCGGGCGCGGGAGTTGCAGGAATCGAAGCCATGCTCGCGTTGCACGATCTGGCGTCGGAGCGCGTGGAGGTCGAACTCCTGTCTCCGCAGGTGGATTTCACGTACCGGCCGCTGGCCGTCGCTGAACCTTTCGGAACCGGACAGGCCTACTACTTCGACTTGACGAGCTTTGCGGCCGAGAACGACTCGGTCCTCCATCTCGGCGAACTCGTGTCGGTCGACGCCGAGCGTCGCTCTGCCAAGACCAGCGGAGGCGTGGACATCGAGTACGACGCACTGCTCGTCGCCTCGGGAGCCAAGACACTTGATGCTCTGCCCGGCGCACTCTCATTTACGGGTCATGCTGACGCAGACGAGTTTCGACAGTTACTCGAAGGCGCTCGCAATGGCGACATTGACAGCATCGCGTTCGCTTTGCCCGGCGGAGTCTCGTGGCCACTCCCGCTCTACGAGCTCGCCATTCAGACCGCGACCCATCTTGCGGAGCAGGGAGCAAAGACGAAGATCATGCTCGTGACGCCGGAGGATCAGCCCCTAGGGCTCTTCGGTGCCACCGCGAGCGAGGCGGTCTTAGTCCACCTCGAAGAGCGAGGCATCGCGCTGTACACCGATCACTATCCTCGGGCGTTCAGAGACGGCGAACTCGAGGTCATCCCGAGCGGGTCGGTACAAGCCGACCGAGTCGTCTCGCTCCCGACGCTGCGGGGTCCCTTCCTCCCCGGGCTACCACACGACACCGAAGGTTTCATTCCGATCGATCAACATTGCCGCGTCGAGGAACATCACGAGGTGTTCGCCGCGGGTGATGTCACGGCGTTTCCGGTGAAGCAAGGCGGTATCGCCGCCCAACAGGGGGACGCCGCCGCGGAGGCGATCGCAGCCGACGCCGGAGCGGATCTCCGACCCGCGCCGTTCGATCCGGTGCTTCGCGGCCTACTACTCACCGGGGGTGAGCCCAGCTACTTGCGCGCGGACATTGGGGGAGGTCACGGTGACACCTCCACGGTCGCGACCGAGCCGCTCTGGTGGCCGCCCAGCAAGATCGTCGGCCGCTACCTCGCGCCGTTCCTCGCCGAGCATACGGGCTGGACCATCCCGCCGAAGCCAACGAGCGGAGCGAACGTCCTTCCGATCGAGATCGATGTCAGTGAGTTTGAACAGAGGCGGTTGAGATGACGACCCAGAACACCCTTGAAAGCACGGAGGCACTGATCGAAGCCCCCACGCGGCCATTCGAAGAGCTGTCGCGTGAGGACGTCCTGTACGCGGGCGGGAAAGGAGCCAACCTCGGGGAACTCACTAAAGCCGGCCTTCCGGTGCCAGAAGGATTCGTCGTCGGCGCGCCCGCTTACGCCGCCTTCTGCGACGGTGCCGGGCTGCGCGAGCGAATAACCGGAAGCCTCGCTGACCTTGACGTTGACGACGCCGCCGCGTTGACTCGAGCCGCCGATCGGGTTCGTCACCTGGTCGAGGAAGAACCGATTCCAGCCGCGGTTGAGACTGCGATCCGAGAGGCCTACGAGACACTGGCCGCCGACGACGAGGCAGATCCTCCAGTGGCTGTGCGATCGTCGGCGACGGCAGAAGACACCGAGGCTGCGTCGTTCGCGGGCATGAATGAGACGTTCTTGAACGTCCGTGGCGCCGACAACGTCGTCGACGCGGTCCGCCGGTGCTGGGCATCGCTGTTCGGCGGTCGAACGATCTTCTACCGAGCCAAGAAAGGCTTCGGCCAGGCCGACATGGACATCGCCGTCGTGGTCCAGCGTCAGGTGCCGGCGACGAGGGCGGGTGTGATGTTCACGATCGACCCGTCGAGCGGGGCCCGGGATCGGCTCGTCATTGAAGGTTCCTTCGGACTCGGCGAGACGGTCGTGGCGGGCCGCGTTTCTCCCGACCGGTATGTCGTCGACAAGGAGACACTGACAATCCTCACCCGTGAGGTGAAGCGCAAAGAGGTCGTCATCGAACCCATAGCCGACGGCGGGACGGTCACGCGGGAACTCAGTCCCGCCGAGGCGAAGCGTCCGGTTCTGACCGATGAAGAGGCCCGCGAACTCGGAGAGCTCGGTCGCCGAATCGAACGGCACTACGCGGCCGCCCAGGACACCGAGTGGGCGTATGACCCCGACGGGATGGCCTGGATACTGCAATCCCGGCCCGTAACCGCTGCGGGAGCAGTTGAGGCTGCGGGGCCGTCCGCGCCCGAGGGAGAGCATCAAGTCCTACTCCGCGGGCTCGGCGCTGCCCCGGGAAGCGCAAGCGGAACTGCTCGCGTCCTGACCTCCCTCGCCGACGCAGGTCAACTGGACGACGGAGACATTCTGGTGACCCATATGACGGCCCCCGACTGGGTGCCACTCATGCGCCGCGCGGCAGCGATCGTTACCGATTCGGGCGGCATGACCTGCCACGCAGCGATCGTCTCGCGTGAGCTCGGCATCCCGTGCGTCGTTGGAACGTCAGAGGCGTCGCGAAAGCTCCGTAACGGCGAAGTCATCACGGTTGACGCGACACGGGGTCTCATTCTGGAAGGCGTTGTCAAAGATCTTGAGGAGCCCGCTCCGGTGCAGGTTGCGGCCGCCGCGGCCGGGGGCCCTCCCGTGACGGGCACCCAGCTTCTTGTCAATCTTTCGGAGCCCTCGCAGGTTGAACGGGCGACGGCACTGGAGGTCGACGGCGTCGGTCTGCTCCGGGCGGAGCTCATGGTCATCGAGGCGCTCGACGGGAAGCATCCTCGCACGCTGCTCGCGGAAGGACGGGAGCAAGAGTTCGTCGACAAGATGGCCGCCGGTCTCACCACCTTCGCCGAGGGATTCGCGCCCCGACCAATCACCTACCGAACGATCGACTTCCGAACCAACGAGTTTCGCGGCCTGAAGGGCGGGAGCGAGTTCGAGCCGGAGGAAGCCAACCCTATGATCGGCTACCGGGGAGCACTTCGCTACACGCAGGAACCGGATCTGTTCGGGCTCGAACTCGACGCCATCCGCCGGGTCTGGGCCACGGGTCATCGCAACCTCCACGTCATGCTGCCCTTCGTTCGCACCCCATCGGAGCTCGCCAAATGTCGCGCTCTGATCGAGCAATCTGGACTTCTGGAGCCGCCGGACTTCGAGCTCTGGATCATGGCCGAGGTCCCGTCGGTTCTCTTCCACCTCGGCCGGTACGCGGAGCTCGGAATCGCCGGAATCTCGATCGGCTCGAACGATCTGACGCAGCTGATGCTCGGCGCCGATCGCGACTCGGAACTGCTCGCTGACCTGTTCGACGAGCGCGACGAGGCCGTCGTCAGTTACCTCGAGATGTTGATCACACGAGCCCGCGAACTCGGTCTGCGAACCTCGATCTGCGGCCAGGCTCCGTCAGTTCATCCGGAGTACGCAGAGCTCTTGGTCCGAGCCGGGATCGACGCCATCTCGGTCAACCTCGACGTCGTTGATCGCGCACGACGGCTGATCGCCTCCGCCGAGCGACGTGTCTTGCTCGAGGCGACGCGAAGCACGCCCTGAGCCGCGACGGCGCCGGCCCGTGCATCTCGCTTCGTGACGGAAGCTAGAGCGTGAGCCCCGTCATCGCTGCCGAGCACTCGCTCGATACGACCGCGATCGTCTGGATGGTCATCCCCGGCCTGGCCACGGCTCTCGGCGGCCTCGGCTTGCTCCTGATCCCGAGGCCGTCACCGCGAGTCCTCGACGTTCTTCTCGGGTTCACGGCGGGGATCATGCTCGCCGCAACGGCGTTCAGCCTGCTCGTGCCCGCGCTTGACCGGGGCACCCTCGTTGCGGTCCTCATTGGCATCTCAATCGGCGGCGTCTGCCTGCTCGGTCTCGACCGCTTGGTTCCCCATGCGCACGCCTACTTCGTCGAGCACGACCCCATCCTCAACGGGGCCTGGGATCGCGCGGCGTTGCTCCTGTCCGCTCTGACGATTCACAACATCCCGGAGGGGATGGCGGTCGGAGTGGCGTTCGCCGCCGGGGGATCAGATCTCGGCATTCCGATCGCGGTGGCGATCGGAATCCAGAACATCCCCGAGGGCTTCGCAGCAGCGGCCCCGCTCCTCGAGGCAGGAGTCTCTCGTTGGCGCGCAGTCGGCGCCGCGGCACTCACCGGACTCGTTGAGCCCCCGGCCGCGTTTCTCGCTTTCGCCGCGTTCGGTATCGCCAGCGCGCTGCTCCCATTCGGTCTCGCGTTCGCGGCCGGAGCGATGCTCTATGTCGTCGTGGACGAGCTCATTCCAGAGAGCCATGCTCGAGGACACGAGCGCGACGCGACCGTTGCTCTTCTGTTCGGCTTCATGATCATGCTGGCGCTCGACAACGCCTTCGGATAAGCCGTGGAACGAGACGGGAAACGATGCCCCGGGGCGTCGCCTGCGGCTTTCCCGGGCTCGGAATCCGAGTCGTCGCGGATGCCTCAAATCCGTCCGGGACGGACCATAGGGATATGGAGGCTCGTGTCCCGACAGTCCCTGTCGGCTTCGTCTGGGCTTACGGAATCCTGCGGCGTTTCCGTCTCTCGCTCATCTTGCTCCTAGTCGCGATCGTCTACGGGACTCTCGGCTACCAACTGCTCGAGAACTGGAGTGCGATCGATTCGCTCTACATGACCGTCATCACGCTGACAACGGTCGGATTCGCAGAGGTGAATCCGCTCGATGACGGCGGTCGGATCTTCACTATTTCGGTTCTCCTGCTTGGTCTCGTCGCGGTCTTCTCCGCGGTTGGGGCCGGGACCGAGTTGCTCGCGTCGGGCGAATTAGGGAAGTCTCTGCGCAGAAGACGGGTGCAACAGCGAGTCGGAAAACTCCGGAATCAGTTCATCGTGTGTGGCTACGGTCGCGTGGGTGCTGCGGCCGCAGTGGAACTCCTCGCGGACGGCGCGAACGTCGTCGTCATCGATCCGGAGGCCGGCCATGCCTCGGCCCTCGACGACGCCGGCATCCCGCACATCGTCGGGGACGCAACCGAGGAAGCCACTCTCAAGGACGCCGGAATCGAAGTCGCACAGGGGATGGTCTGCGCTGTCGACTCGGACGAAGCGAACGTGTACATCACGATCACTGCACGCGCGCTCAATCCGGACTTGACGATCGTCGCCCGAGCCGGACGCCCCGAGTCGGTCGAGACGCTGCGACGGGCCGGCGCTGACCGCGTCGTCTCCCCCTACGCTGTGAGCGGAAAGCAGATGGCGTTCCTCTCGCTTCGTCCCGCCGTCGTCGACTTCATCGACCTCGTGACGTTCGCCCCCGACCTTCGGCTCGAGGAAGTCCGAGTTGCCGAGGGCTCGCCCCTCGATGGCATTACCGTCTCGGACGCCCACGAGCGATTTCCGGGTTCGCGGATCCTCGCACTCCGGCGCCACGACTCCGATCTGGTCGCCTCGCCGGTCGACGGGCCGCTGCTGAGCCCCGGCGACCTCGTCGTGGTGCTCGGACCGGTGTCGGCGCTCGAGTCGATGAGCGGCTAACCCGTCCCGATCATCGGCCCCCCAGGCGGCGGGTGAGATCCTCCCGGAGCGCGACGAGCGCGTCCGAGTGCCGAACCTCATACCGAGAGGATCGCAGCAGGGCGCGTTGCTTCGCGCAGCGCCGTCGCGCATCCTCGAGCAATCCCGAGGCGACGCTCCTCCCCTGCCTCATGACAGGCTCGAGCAGCGGCTTGCCCTGATCCGGACCGTCCTCTCGAGCAAGTCCAATAACGTCGCTTTGGAAGCTGTCGCCAGTCGACACTCGCCAGACCTGTTTCTGCCCAGGCCAGGTGGCTTTCTCCTTGGAGAGCTTCAGCGTCGGTTCTCCGTCGAACTCGACGAGCTTGTAGACCATGTCGACGTAGGGCGCATCCGCGGAGGTTCCAAGTCGGCTCCCCACCCCAAAGCCACCGATCTCAGCGCCAGCTTCGGCCAGTCGCTCAATCTCGACCTCGTCGAGGCTTCCGCTGGCAAAGATGACGGCGTCGACGAGACCGGCGTCGTCGAGGATCTTCCGTGCCGCTTGGCTCAGTGAGACAAGGTCGCCAGAATCGAGCCGAATGCCGCGCAGACGGTGGCCGCTTTCGACGAGTTCTCGCCCGACTCGAGCAGCGCGCCTCGTCCCCTCGATGGAGTCGTAGGTATCGACGAGAAGGACGCAGTTGTCTGGATAGGAGCGAGCGAATGCTCGGAAGGCTTCGAGTTCGGACTCGAACGCCTCGACGAAGGAGTGGGCCATCGTCCCGGCGATCGGAATCTCAAACTCACGCCCGGCGAGCACGTTGCTGGTCGCATCGAAGCCCGCGAGGTAACTCGAACGTGAGGCCTTGAGTCCGGCCTCCGCTCCGTGCGTGCGTCGCAGTCCGAAGTCGATGAGAAGCCGTCCATCAGACGAGTCGACACATCGCCGAGCCTTCGTCGCGATCAGCGACTGGAAATGGACTTGGTTCAGGACGTAGGTCTCCGCGATCTGAGCCGCGAGAATCGGGGCGGTCAACTCGAGGACGGGCTCGTCCGGAAAGAAGAGCGTTCCTTCCGGAAGGGCTCGCACGTCGCCCGTGAACCGAAACTCCAGGAGGTAGTCGAGGAACGCTTTGCTGAACAGACCGGTCGAACGCAGGTACGCCAGATCCTCATCGTCGAAGCGAAGTTCCTCGAGATAATCGAGCGCGTCGGGGAGACCGGCCGCGACCCAGAATGTCCACCCGGCCGGGAGACTCCGGGCGAAGAGACTAAAGGTTGCGGGTCGCTCGTGGATGCCCTGGGCGAAGTAGCTCTGGGCCATGGTCAGCTGGTAGGCGTCAGTGACAAGAGCCCTCTGGCTCACAGGGACGACTCCCCGAGGCGTCTATAAGACGTCACCCGGCGCAGCCTATTGGAGCCGCGATCAGGCGGCGGAACGGGTCTCCTTGCCTATCGGACCTCTTCGCGCTTAGCGTGCGGGGCGCGCTCGATCGTTGCGTCCTCGGCTGGATAGAAGATGGTTTCCTCGCCGTTGTCCCACCGAACGAGCAGATGTTCATGACCCTCTTCGCCCAGCACTTCGACCACCTCGCCGAGCCGCGGCTTCTCGCCGACCCGGTGACCGGAAACCGTGATCGCGTCACCCGGTCGAAGCTCTTTGATCACTTCAGCGCGCACTGTCACCTCCCTTTCGCGAGTTCCTTTCATGATCTCGCCGAACGGGCAGGGCGGCATCGGTAGGGCCTCCCAATCATCGTTCGGAGAAATACCGAACCGCGAAATTCAGCCGCAAGTGGGCACGCCGGCCTCGTCAACGTTGGCGCGAACTGCTCAGGAGCGATTCGAGTCGCGCCAGTGGAGCTGTGAGTTGAGCGTGACCACGCCGGGAACGCGGGCCACGTAGCGGCTCAGCAGCTCGGCGTTGTCTTCAGTCTCGACCTCGCCCATGAGGGTCACCTCGCCGTCGGCGACAGTCACGGTCACCGAGCCCGGCGAAATCCAGAAGCGATGGAGAACGACGTCTTCCTCGATCTCATGCTTGATCTCATGATCAGGTCGTGTGAATGCTCGTACGAGGTCAGCGCGCGTCACGATCCCGACGAGCTTGTCGTCCTCGACGACGGGGAGCCGGTTCACGCCCTTCTCCGTCATGATCGAGGCAGCCTCGGCAACTTGGGTCGTCGGCTTGATGGTGATTGCAGGTTGTGTCATCGCTTCGCCCGCACTTCGCGCCGCGAGCTTTGCGTCGAGCTCGTCGCTACTACGGCCGGAGAGCCATCCGAGAATCCCGCCTCGCCCCTCGTCACCAGGGCCAGCCTCTTTCTCGAGGATGTCGGCCTCCGAGACCACTCCGAGCACTCGGTCGTCCTGATCGACGACAGGAAGACCCGAGACGCGTTGTGCGGCGAGCGTCTCGGCAACTTGTCTCAGAGGAGTATCCGTCCCGACTGTCGTTACGTCTGTTGTCATCAGATTTCGAACTTCCATCTTCCTCTTCTCCTCAGGACGTCGCTGCGACCCTCCGTGAACATTGTCCTCAGTGGTCCAAGCTCACGCATCAGGACCGACCGCGGGAGCGGTTCGGAAAACTACGGACCCCAGCGGCGGCAGGCTGGCGGCGAAGGCCGGCTCCGCCGGCCGGGAGCGCCAGCCGTCCAGAGGCGCGAGGCCGAGAGTGCAGGACAGTACAGCGAGGTACGGCGAAGCCCGAGGGCAAACGATCGCGCCGCGAGCGTCATCAGGACGCACCTCTCGGGCCTCTGGGTCGTCGCTGGCAAGGGAGCCAAGCGAGCGACCCGACGGACAGTGCAACAAGGCACGGCCAAGGGTCGCGAGCGCAGGATCCTGCCGCCAGCGGCGGCAGGCTGGCGGCGAAGGCCGGCTCCGCCGGCCGGGAGCGCCAGCCGTCCAGAGGCGCGAGTCAGCCTTTGATGACGCCGATGGGGCGAAGCTGTGCAACCTTCCGCGCCAGGCCCGCGGCCTGAACGACATCGACCACCTGCTCGACGTCCTTATAAGCGAACGGGGCCTCCTCAGCCAGGCCACGGTTCGACGGGCAGCGAACCGTGATGCCCTGATCTTCCAACTGGCGTCGAAGTTCCTTACCACCGATCTTCTTGCGGGCTCCGGTGCGGCTCATTCGTCTTCCGGCGCCGTGGCACGTCGTGCCAAACGAGCGCTCCATTGAGCCAGGTTCGCCCGCAAGGACGAAACTACTCGTGCCCATACTGCCCGGGATAAACACCGGCTGTCCGACGTCCCGATAGTCCTTCGGGATCTCGTCTGAACCGGCCGGGAACGCCCTGGTCGCGCCCTTGCGGTGCACGCAGACCTCCTGCCCCTCATACGTCTCGATCTTCGCGACGTTGTGCGCGACGTCGTAGACCTGCCTCGTGCCTCGCGCGGTCTCGTCATCGAGCACACGCCGGACAGCATCGCGAACGGCGTGGGCCATCGCGTGCCGGTTCGCCCACGCGAAGTTCGCGGCTGCCGCCATGGCTGCCAGGTAGGACTTTCCTTCCGGGGAGGACTGGGGCGCGCAGGCCAGTTGGCGATCGGGCAGGTCGATGTCGTAGCGCTGGAGGGCTGAGTCCATCTGTTTCACGTAGTCCGTGCAGACCTGATGGCCGAGCCCACGGGATCCGGAGTGAATCAGGATCGTGAGCTGCCCTTCTCGAATGCCGAATGCCGCGGCCGCCCGCCCGTCGAACAGGCGACTCACCCGCTGCAACTCGATGAAGTGGTTGCCCGATCCCACTGTTCCGAGCTGCCCCTTCCCCCGCGCGTGGGCGCGATCGGAGACCGCACCCGGGTCCGCGCCATCGAGCCGGCCCTCGGACTCGGTGTGTTCGACGTCCTGCTCGGTTCCGATCCCGCGCTCGAGCAGAGCGCGTGGGCCGTCTCGAAGGACTGGATCGAGTTCCTGACTGCTGAGATGCAACGTACTTTCCTTCCCCGCGCCGGCCGGAATCTGGCGCGAGAGTTCATGCACGAGGGACTCCTTCCGAGCTCCGAGATCCTCATCTGAGATGGGGAGCGTGAGTAGCCGCACGCCACAGTTGATGTCGTAGCCGACACCGCCCGGCGAGACGACCCCGTCGGGGACCGACGTCGCAGCGACGCCGCCGACCGGAAAGCCATACCCCAGGTGAATGTCCGGCATAGCAAGAGCGGCGCCCACGATTCCGGGAAGCGTCGCGACGTTCTCGAGCTGCTCGAGTGAGCGATCCTCGCGAATCGCTTCGAGCAGCTCTCGATCGGCGAAGACGCGGGCCGGGACGCGCATGTCGGCACGCGCGGTCGCCGGGATCTCCCACAGCACTTCGTCGATCTGCGTGAGGTCAACCATCGGACCGCTTCTCGTAGCTCAGCTTACTCCTTCGGAATCAAGCGATTCGCCTGACGACTTCTGCGGACAGAAAAACGTCGCCTCGAAGTACGTCCGTACTTGTCCGAGGAAGAATCGTCGGCTTCGCCGATGCGAGCCGGACGAGCAGGAGCGATGCTGAGGGTGGCTAGCGTTGGGCATCTTATCGTTGGTCGAATCGAGTACGGAAGGAGGTGTAAGCCATGAAGGTCGTGAGATGGAGCCCGATGAGGGAACTCGAGGCCATGGATCGCCGGATGCGACGGATGTTCGAGGACTTCGACTTTACTCCGACTTCACTCCCAGCCAGCGACGTCTACGAGACGGACGATGAGTTCGTCATCGAGATCGAGGCGCCCGGCTTCGACGAGAAAGAGCTGAGCGTCGAGGTGACGGATCACACGCTCCTGATCAAGGGCGAGCGAAAGGAAGAGAAGGAGGAGAAGGAGAAGGCGTTCTATCGACGCGAACGGCTTGAGAGCGCGTTTGAGCGACGCTTCGAGCTGCCACCCGAGGCGGATACGAAGAAGCTCACCGCCGCGTTCGAGAAGGGCGTTCTCGAGATCCACACCAAGAAGGCTGTCGAGGCCACGCCGCACACGGTGGCAATCGAGGCCAAGTAACGGGGTCTGGCAGCCTAGGACTCCCGCTTCGCCAGCGAGAACTCTTTCGTCTCGCCGGGCGAGAGCTCGACGATCTCGTCGCGTAAGCGAACGCTGACCGGGCGATCGGGCCCTGGTTGTCGGCCGACCCGGGCTCGAAAGTCGTCGATCTCGATCGAGAGCCAGGAGCCGCGATACCGGACGTCGAAGCGGAGTCGGCCCAGTTCGTTCGGAAGCTGCGGGTCGAGTCGCAGGACATCGCCGCGTGCCTCCACCCCTGCATAGCAGCGCTGCACCAAATCGACCGTCCCGGCCATAGCGCCCAGATGAATCCCTTCCGGCGTCGTGCCACCCTGGACGTCAGAGACGTCACTCTCGAGCGCCTCGATGAAGAACTCCCAGCTGCGCCGCCGATCAAGGCGAGAAAGCACCCAGGCGTTTACGACGCGAGACAACGTCGATCCATGAGAGGTCCTGCGCGTGTAGTACTCGACGTTCCGCTGGATCAGGTCGTCGTCGAATTCGTAGCCGAGCCGGGTGAAGAGCTCGGAGAGCTCATCCCCTGAGAGCAAGTAGAAGAGCATCAAGACGTCGGCCTGCTTCGAGAGTCTGTAGTTGTTGGGTGAGTCACCCTCGGCCTCGAGGATGCGATCGAGGCGTGCGATGTCTCCGTACCGCTCGCGATACCCGTCCCAGTCGAACTCGGCGAGATCTCCGTACCCCTCGAACTGACTGATGATCCTCTCGTCGTGAAACGGGATCATCATTTTGCGGCTGATGGCCTCCCACCGGTCGAGCTCTTCTCGACTCAGTCCGAGCTTCTCCCAGAGCCGCTGGCGACGGATATCGGGCACGAGCTCGAGCACCTCGAGCGCGCGGATCAGTGTCCAGGTCGCCATCACGTTCGTGTACGCGTTGTTGTCGAGCCCTGGCTCGTCAGAGCCTGGATACGCCTCGTGGTACTCGTCGGGCCCCATCACCTTCTTGATCTCGTAGCGATCGAGCGAGCGGTTGTAGGTGGAAGCGCTTGCTAAGAACCGGGCGATCTCCAGGATCATCTCCGCGCCCCAGTAGGCGAGAAAGTCGAGGTCCCCGGTCGTCTGGTAGTAGAGCCAGATGTTGTAGGCAATCCCGACGCCGATGTGCCGCTGGAGGTGGGAGTGATCCGGAAACCAGTTGCCCGACCGTGGATTGAGGTGGTAGGTCTGACTCTCCTCGCGGCCGTCGCTGCCGCTCTGCCACGGATACATCGCGCCCTCGTACCCGGCCTCCTTCGCTGCCCAGCGCGCCTCGGGGAGCCGGCGAAAGCGGTAGCGAAGGAGTGCCCGTGTGATGCCTGGGAGACGCAGGTTCAGGAACGGGAAGATGAATACCTCGTCCCAGAAGATGTGCCCGCGGTAGGCCTCCCCGTGGAGACCCCGGGCCGGCACCCCCGCGTCGAGTTCGATCGTGTGGGGCGAGACTGTCTGAAGCAGGTGGAAGATGTGCAGTTGGAGTATGAGCTCTGCACGTTCTCCCTCGCCGATATCGAGCATGCATTGCTCCCAGAGGTGATCCCACGAGAGCGTGTGCTGACGCAGGGCCTCGGTGAAGTCACCGACTCGCCTCACCGTCTTCCGCGCGTCGAGACCCGGTTCGGCGACCGCGTGATCCCGGGATGTGTAGAGAGAGACCATCTTCTCGAGCGTGATGGGCGTGCCTTCGTGCAGCTCGATCGAAACCTCCTGCGCGATGTAGCCAGGCTCCTCGATGACCGTGACATCGGTCGGACGCGTCAAGCCGTCTTCGCGAATGCGCAGCCGCGATGCTTCGGTGATGCCGATTCTCGACTGATTCGTGACCACGGAGAGGACGATCACCCCGTCGTCCTCCGAGGTGCTGACCGGCTCGAGATGCTTGGTCGTGAGCTCCCGGTATCGCTTCACACCGGAGTTCGTGACGCGACCGTCAAGCGCAGAGCGAATCGTCGCCGTCCCGGACCAGTTCTCGGCCAGAAGAGTGGTCTGAAGTCCTGCGAGATGCGGGTCGCGCATGCTCACGAACCGCCGCTGCGTGACAAGTGTCCTTCGACCCTCCGAGTCGACATAACGAACCCGGCGAGTCAGCACGCCGGTGCGCAACTCGAGCTCCTGCCGGTAGTCGAGGATGTCGACGCGCCGAAGGTCAAACCACTCGCCGTCCTCGAACCGAAGGGTGAAGCAGAGCCAGTTCGGCGCGTTGACGAGACTCTCGTGCTCGAGGACGCGATCGGAGACTTGCGAATCGAGCCGGTTGAAGCAACCCGCGATGTAGGTCCCGGGATAGTGAACCTCGTCCGCATCCGCCTCGGGTGCAGCTCCCCGAGTAGCGAAGTAGCCGTTCCCAAGGGTGCACAGGGCCTCCCGGAGGCCCTCCTGCTCCGGCTCGAAACCCACGTAGACCAGACCCCGATGAGTCACGAGAGCAGAGCGAGCCTACCTGCTCTGCAGCAGTGGGCCAAACACCAAAGAAACCCGAACCTGCTTAGAGCCTATCCCGGTAGGTGCAGCACCCCCGGCTGGCGGCTGAGACGCGGC
>CAYTCZ010000093.1:0-15477 GCA_964436315.1 uncultured Gaiellales bacterium
CGCTGAAGGGATTGGCTTCGGAGACCCGTGCGAAGGTCACCGTGCTCGATCCGGTCGCCCATGCGGCCAAGGAGTCGCTCCGCGAGATGGCCGCCGCGGTCGAGGGCGTCGCTGGCAAGATCGACGGGCGCTTCGCTCGAGCGCTTCGCATGCTCGCGGAGTGCGAGGGCCACGTGGTCCTCTCCGGTCTCGGCAAGAGCGGCATCGTCGGACAGAAGATCGCCGCCACCCTCGCCTCCACGGGCACTCCCAGCTTCTTCGTCCACTCCGCCGAGGCTTTCCACGGCGATCTCGGGATGATCACCGAGCGTGACGTGGTGATGCTCCTTTCCTACTCGGGTGAGACTCGAGAGGTCGTCGAGCTCGTGCCTCACCTGCGCCGGCGGGGGATCCGAACGATCGCCCTCGTGGGCCGGGCCGACTCCGGGCTCGCCCGGGAGGTCGACGTGGCCCTCGACGTCTCCGTCGACCGTGAGGCCTGCCCCAACAACTTGGCGCCGACCAGCTCCACGCTGGCGACCCTGGCCATGGGTGACGCCCTCGCCATCGGTCTCATCCGCCATCGCCGCTTCCTTGCCGAGGACTTCGCGCGCCTGCACCCCGGTGGCAGCCTCGGACGTCGCTTCGCGCGCGTACGCGACGCGATGAGCCGGGAATCGCTGCCCATCGTGCCCCGGAGCGCGACCGTGAAGGAGGCGACGCTGGCTCTCGTCGGAGCACGCGTCCCCCTCGTGCTCGTGTCGGACGGGAACCGGCTGTGCGGGATCCTCGGTGAGAAGGAGCTGCGCGCCGAGCTGGAGACCGAAGGTGGGCTCGAGACCCCCCTCGACCAGCTACTCGACGACAGCGAGATGCCCGTGATCGACGCCGAGGCCTACGTCGCCGACGCCCTCGAGGAGATGCGCCGCTGTCAGCGGGACGCTCTCGTGGTTCTGGACGCCGGGGGGCGTGTGTGCGGGATACTGCTAGAACGCTGACCCCTTTGTCGTCTCATGTTGTCTCTCGAGGAATGGCCGAGTCTTTTCCGAGGACGCCCCCGTGGCGCCCGGATGGGCGGATCCATCGCGCTGGCGCTCTTGTGCGGTTGTGCCAGCGCTCCGCCGACCGAGAGTGAGATCGCGTACGCGCGATCGATGAGCCCGTCGGTCGAGATGGCGACCACCCCCACGGAGGAAGCGGCCCTCGAGCGGGCGGCCGCGCTCCCCGCCGGTGAGTCCGTGACGCTCGGCGGCGGAGCGGTCATACCTGGTCCGATCTACGCAGCTGCCAGCGGTCGACGCTGTCGTGAGCTGGCCTTCGGTAGTCGAACACGGCTCGCCTGCGAGGACCGAGCCGCCGACGTGTGGGTCTTCGTCCCCGACGTCTTCGGCAGCGGGTCCGAGGCGTCCGTCATCGAAGGAGGCGAGGCGCCATGAGCGAGCGCGTGGAGGGCTCTCCGGCCCTGGTCTCGAACACGTCGGAGCTTGCGCGCGGGCTCGCGGCGCAACTGCGCGTCGTGCACGCGCTCGCGCTACGAGAGACCCGAACCCGCTTCGGGCAGAACAACCTCGGGTACCTCTGGGCCTTGCTCGAACCGCTGTTCTGGATCGGCACGTTCGCCGGTCTCTTCGCGATCGCCGGTCGTTCGTCACCCGGTGGTATGCCCATCGTCCCTTTTCTGGCGACGGGGATCATCGCTTACGAGCTCGTGATGAAGACCGCGGACAAGGGCAGCCAGGCCATCAACGGCAACAAGGCTCTGCTCTTCTACCCCCAGGTACACACCCTCGACCTGATTTTGGCGCGAGGCCTCCTGGAGATGGCGACCTACGGAGTGGTCTTCGTGCTCATCATTGGCGGCTGGGCATTCACTGTCCCGCACGTCCGCATCGACGACCTGCTCGTACTGCTCAGCGGACTGGGCCTCGCGGGGTCGTTGGGCATGGGCCTCGGTCTGGTGCTCTGCAGTCTCAACGTGCTCTCGCCGACCGTTGACCGGATCCGAGGCCCCCTCTTTCGCCCCATGTTCTGGATCAGCGGGCTGTTCTTCAGCGCGTCCAGCCTGCCCAGCCAAGCCCGGGAGTATCTGCTCTACAACCCCGTGCTCCATTGCGTGGAGATGGTTCGGTCCGGGTTCTTCCCGAGCTTCCACTCACCCTACGCCGATCCGACGTACGTGATGGCTTGGATCATCGGCCTCTTCTTTGTGGGACTCACTCTCGAGCGTCGCGTGCGTCCAAAGGTGCAGCTGACATGATCCAGCTGCACCAAGTGACCAAGGCCTACCGAACTCGAGCGGGAGACCATGTGGTGCTCGACCGCATCGACGCAACGTTTCCTGAGCGGGTCTCGGTCGGGATCCTCGGCAAGAACGGCGCTGGCAAGTCGACGCTCCTGCGCATCCTTGGAGGCGCGGAGCAGCCCGACGCGGGCAAGGTCGAGCGTCGCGGCCGCGTGTCCTGGCCGATCGGATTCGCGGGTGGGTTCAACGGGAGCCTCACCGGCGAGGAGAACTCCCGCTTCGTGGCGCGCATCTATGGCGCCGATGTGGACGACGCCGTCGACTTCGCCCAGCGCTTCGCCGAGATCGGAGAGTACTTCCGGATGCCGGTCCGCACCTACTCCTCGGGCATGCGCGCCCGCCTGGCGTTCGGGCTCAGCATGGCGCTCGACTTCGACACCTACCTCGTCGACGAGGTCACCGCCGTGGGCGACAAGTCGTTTCAGGCCAAGTGCCACGCAGCGTTCGCCGACCGAAGAGAGCGGAGCTCGGTGATCATCGTCTCGCACCAGATGAACACGATCCGAAAATACTGCAGCCGCGCCGCTGTCCTGACGGATGGCCACCTCCGGTTTTTCGACGATCTCGACGAGGCCGCCGAAGCTTACGAGGCAGTCGCATGAACGCACCCCTTCGAGGAACCGGGCCAACCGTCAACACCGCCAAGGAGCTCCGCAAACTCCGGGCCCGACGGCTGATCCGCCGACTGGGGCTGGGAGTTGTACTGCCTACGGTCTTGGCGGGCATCTACTACAGCTTCCTGGTCACCCCCCAGTATGAGTCTCTGTCGTCGTTCACGGTTCAGGCTGCCGACGGGCCCTCCGCGCCCCAGCTCGAGCTGATCTTCGCATCCGTTCCCGGGAACGCTGGCCGCGACGCACAGCTGGTGCAGGAGCACGCTTTGAGCAGGGACATGCTCGAGCATCTCGTCGATGAACACGGCTTCCTCGACCACTACGGCGACGATTCGATCGACTACTTGTCCCGGCTCGACGCAGACGCCGGGACGGAAGCGATTCACGACTACTACCTCGAACATGTCGAGGTCGACTATGACAACACCTCTGGCCTTCTTCGCCTAACCGTCCGCGCCTTCGACACCGAGTCGGCCCGCCGCTTCTCGCAGGCTATCCTCGACAAGAGCGAGGAAATGGTCAACGAGCTCTCGGCGCGAGCACGCGACGATCGGATCTCCTTGGCTCGCACCGAGCTCGAGCGAGCCGAGGAGCGGCTAGTGGCAGCACGGCGCGCGGTCAACGAGGCTCAGGGCGAGGGCGCCGAGCTCAACCCCGTTCAGTCGGCGGAAGCACTCTACGAGCTTCGAGCGCAACTCGAGGGCCAGCTCGCCACTGCCCGCGCCGAGCTCAGCGCGCTCCGCGGCACCGCGCCGAGCGGCTCGCCCGAGATCGTTGCCCAGCAGCGGCGGGTCTCGGCGCTGCAACGGCAGCTCGAAGAGCAGAACGAGCGCCTCGTCGGAGAGAGTGGCGCCTCCCTCCGACAGGCCATCAGCACGTTCGAGCCCCTCATCGGCGAGAAGGAGTTTGCCGAGCGCGCCTACACCTCTGCGCTGGCGTCGCTCGAGATGGCACGCGTGGACGCGGCGAGGCAGCATCGTTACCTGGTCACGCTGGCTGGGCCTTCGCAGCCGAGCGACGCGACCCACCCGAACGTCCTCTGGTCGACGCTGACCGTCCTGGTCCTCTGTTTCGCGCTGATGGGCATCGGAACGCTCCTCATCGCCTCGGTGCGTGAGCATGCGAGCGTCTGAGCGCGTGCGACCGAGACTCGCCCTCGCCCTGACGCTGCTCGTAGCTGCGAGCCCGGTGTCTGCCCAGGAGACCCAGGGCGCGCAGCGGACCGGTGCGGCCGAAGAGACCGCACAAGCGGCCGAGCGAGGCCCGCGCCCCTTCGGCGCCAACCTCTTCGATGGGAACTACGCGGGCCAGCGCGAGGACGGGATCAACCCGGAGTACTCGATCCTTCCAGGCGACCGTGTGGTCGTGAACGCTTGGGGCGCCCTGCAGCTCAACGACGTCTTCGCGGTCGACACCCAGGGCAACATCTTCATCCCCGGCGTCGGTCCCATTCACCTCGCGGGCGTACGCAACGCGGAGCTCACCGAAACCGTCCGACGCTCGATCGCCACGGTCTATCGCGGGAACTTCGGCGTCTATACCAACCTGCTGAACGCCAGCCCGGTAGCGGTCTTCGTCACCGGAGGCGTGGAACGGCCCGGCCGCTACGCCGGCATCCCCTCCGACTCGGTCCTCTTCTTCCTCGCGCAGGCGGGCGGTATCGCGCCGGTCCGCGGCAGCTACCGGCACGTGTCGATCATGCGGGAGGGGCAGGAGCTGGCGGAGCTGGACCTCTACGACTTCCTGCTCCGCGGCAACCTCGCCACGCCACAGCTAGAGGACGGCGACACGATCCTCGTGCATCGGCGCGGTCCTGTCGTCGAGGTCGCGGGCACCGAGCAGGGCCCAGTGCTCGTCGAGCTCGCCGACGACCAAGCCACCGGCGCCGTGGTGCTCGAGGTCATCGCGCCGACCACGCGCAGCACGGAGGTCACCGTCCGCGGCGTGCGCGGCGGTCAGCCCACCGTTCGAACCGTGGGTGCGACGGCGTTCGCCGAAGCTCCGCTCCGCGGTGGGGACGTGGTCACCTTCCGCGAAGAGGGTCGACCGGAGCACATCGTCGTCCGGCTCTCAGGCGAGCACGAAGGTCCGACCGAGCTCGCGGTGCGTCGGGGGACCCGGCTCGTGGACCTGCTCAACTGGGTCCGGGTGGATCCGGAGCTCGCCCACACCGGCGCCGTCCATCTGCGGCGCCCCGAGGTTGCGCGCCAACAGCGACAGACGATCATGGACAGCCTCGACCGCCTCGAGCGAAGCGCGATGCTCGCGCTCTCGGGCACGCAGGGCGAGGCGGAGATCCGAGTGCGGGAAGCGGAGCTGGTGCGAGCCTTCGTCGACCGCGCCCGCAACGTGCAACCGCTCGGCCGAGTGGTCACCGCCAGCGGCGGCCGCCAGCTGAACGTCCTCTTGAACGACGGCGACACCATCGTCATCCCTGGGCGCACGAACGTGGTGCGCGTCGGCGGCGAGGTAAACGTCTCCCAGGCGATGATGTACCGCCCGGACCTGACCGTCCGCGAGTACGTGCAGATGGCCGGCGGCTACACGAACCGTGCGGAGACCGACGCCATCATCCTGATGCGTCCGGACGGCTCCGCGCTCCTCGCCCCCGACGACGCGCCGATCCAACCAGGCGACGAGATCCTCGTGCCGCCGCGCATCGACCACAAGGTCTTCCAGAACGCGGTGGACCTGTCGCAGATCATCTACCAGATCGCGGTCGCCGCGTCGGTGCTACTCCGGATCTAGAAGTCATGAAGCTACTCGAACACCCCATTGGTCCCACTCACCCCCTCTTCCTCATCGCCGGGCCTTGCGTGATCGAGAGTCGCGATTTGGTCTTCGAGGTCGCCGAGACGATGAAGGAGATTTCCGTGCGACTCGGGATTCCGTACGTCTTCAAGGCGAGCTTCGACAAAGCCAACCGCACGAGTGCGAGCTCTTTTCGGGGCCCGGGACTGGACGAAGGGCTAAAGGTGCTCGAGGACGTAAAGAAGGAGCTGGGCGTTCCTGTGCTCACCGATGTCCACGAGGACACCCCGATCGACACCGTCGCGGCAGTGGTCGACGTTCTGCAGACGCCGGCCTTCCTCGTGCGGCAGACGAATTTCATGCAGCGGGTCGCCCGTGCCGGATTGCCGGTGAACGTGAAGAAGGGGCAGTTCTTGGCGCCTTGGGACATGGTTCACGTCGTCGAGAAGTGCCGAGCCGCTGGCAACGACCAGATCATGGTCTGCGAGCGTGGAGCCTCGTTCGGCTACAACACCTTGATCAGCGACATGCGGGGTCTGGCGATCATGCGCGAGACCGGCGCGCCGGTGGTCTTCGACGCGACGCACTCGGTGCAGCAGCCGGGCGGTCAGGGGAAGAAGAGCGGCGGCAAGCGCGAAGGCGTCCCGGTGCTCGCCCGGGCAGCGGTCGCCGCCGGCGTGAGCGGTCTCTTCATGGAGACGCACCCCAGCCCCGACGACGCACTCAGCGACGGACCGAACATGTGGCCACTCGACCGGATGGAAGAGCTACTCGGCACGCTCACCGAGCTGGACCGGGTCGTGAAGTCCCGGCCATACGCCGAAGAGGTTTGAGCGTGAGCCTGCGCGAAGACCAGCTCTTCCCGCCGTCGATCGTCGAGTCACTCCGGAACCTTCGCCTGCTCGCCCTGGATGTGGACGGGGTGCTCACGGACGGGCGCCTGCGATACGGGCCGGAAGGGGAGTCAGTGAAGGTCTTCCACTCGAAGGACGGGCTCGGAATCAAGCTGCTGCAGGACGAGGGAGTGGAGGTAGCGGTCATCTCGGCCCGGAAGGCCCCGGCACTGGAACGCCGCCTGGCCGATCTGTCGGTGGACCACGCATACCTCGGGCGCGGTGACAAGCAGCGGGCGCTTGGCGAGCTCCTCGTGTCGACGGGGGTGGACGCCCGTCGAGTAGCGTTCATGGGTGACGACGTGCTCGACCTCCCCGCGCTGCGCAGGGTCGGGGTCGCAATCGCCCCCGGCGACGCGCACGCCCTCGTCCGGTCCGAGCTGAGCGCTGGCGGCTGGATCACCCGCGCGAACGGAGGGCACGGCGCTGTCCGCGAGGTGTGTGATGGGATCCTCGCCGCACGCGGATGCCTCGAGTCGGTCGTCGAGGCTCACATCCAGAAGCGTAATCGAGCAGGTCGTCATCAGTGACGACGGTGCCGTTCCAGATCGTGATTCCCGCGCGCTTCGCGTCAACCAGGCTTCCAGGGAAGCCGCTGGTCGACCTGGGGGGTGCACCGATGGTCGTCCGAGTCTGGGAGTGTGCTCGACGCGCAGGGGGGGCCGGGGTAGTGGTGGCCACCGACCACCCACGGGTGGCCGACGTCGTGCGGGAAGCCGGGGGCGAAGCGTTGATGACCCGGGCCGATCACGAGAGCGGGACTGACCGGCTAGCGGAGGTCGCGGCCGCCAAGGGCTGGGGGGACGACACCATCGTGGTGAACGTCCAAGGTGACGAACCACTCCTCCCGCCGGCGCTCCCCATGGCGCTTGCGGAAGCACTGGCCGCGCACCCGACGGCGGGCATCGCGACCATGGCAGCACGGATTCACGACCCGGAGGAGCTCTTCTCCCAGAACGCGGTGAAGACCGTGCTGGACGACTCGGGCTTCGCCCTCCTCTTCAGTCGAGCTCCGATTCCTTGGATCCGAGACGAATTCGGCAACGGCGTTCCCGCGAAGCTGCCCGACGACGCCCTCTTCTTGAGGCACATCGGCCTCTACGCCTATCGCGTGGGTGTGCTCCGCTGCGTGGCCGCCGCTCCTCGTTCCGCAATCGAGCGCGCCGAGAGTCTCGAGCAGCTCCGAGCGATGACGATGGGCATTCGCATCCACGTCACGGTGCTGGATGCAGCACCGCCAGCTGGGGTGGACACCCCCGAAGACCTGGAGCGAGCTCGGGCGGCCTACGAGGCCACCCGTTGACCTCGCGGCCCCGTTCGGTATGGGTGCCGTCGAGGGGTATTCGAAGAATCCCCCACCTGGAGGCGTTCCTGGGCGCGAAGGTCGTGCGCCGACACCAAGCATGGGACGCGGCCGCCGGCTGGGGCGCGAAGAGCAACACAGAGGCCCCGCGAAGAGTCGCGGCCGCTCGGGGAGCGCCATTCCTCGCGCTCGAAGACGGCTTCTTGCGAAGCGTCCGGCCCGGAGTGGTTGGCGAGCCACCGCTCTCGCTCATCGTGGACGACGTCGGCATCTACTACGACGCGACCAGGCCCTCGCGTCTCGAGCTCTCGATCGCCGAAGACGCGTTCGACGAAACCACAAGACGCCGCGCGCGTGACCTCGTACACGAACTCCGAGCGAGCGGACTCTCCAAGTACAACCACCAGCCAGCCGTCGATCTCGGTCCGCGCGAGCGTGAGCGCATCCTTATCGTCGACCAGACCGCGGGGGACGAGTCCATTCGACGCGGCCTCCCCTCCACTGACTTCGCCGGAATGGTCCGCTCCGTGGCGGAGGACGCTCCAGACGCAGAGCTGATCGTGAAGGCTCACCCCGACGTGATGCTCGGCCGGAAGGATGGCGCACTCGCCGAGCACTCCGAACGTGTACGCCTGCTCGCGACACCAGCTCATCCGGCATCTCTCTTCAGCCAGGTGGACCGGGTCGCGGTCATGACCTCGCAGCTCGGTTTCGAGGCGCTCGTACATGAGCTGCCTGGTACGCGGGTTGGGGACTCACGGACGACCGCGGTCGTGTTCCGGACCGACGAGGGCAATCTCGAACCCTCGAGTGCCTGGTCGCCGCCGCGTACCTTGGCTACGCACGGTACGTGGACCCCGAAACGGGGGACCGATGCGAGGTCGAGCGCATCGTCGAGCACCTCCGACTGCAACGAGAGCTGGGGGAGGCCACGCGAGGGGACGTGGTGTGCCTTGGGTTCTCACTCTGGAAGCAGGGATTCCTGCCGCCTTTCCTCGACGGCCCCGGCACACGGATTCGCTTCGTGGCGCGACCAGAGCGCGCCAGAGACGTCGACTCCGGTTCACGATTGGTCAGCTGGGGAACACGCGACGAGACGGCCGTGGCCGCGCTCGCCAAGCGCTCGGGAGCGGAGCACTGGCGGATGGAAGACGGCTTTCTTCGCTCGGTCGGGCTGGGGAGCGACCTACACGCACCATCCTCGCTCGTTGTGGATCGCCGCGGCCTCTACTACGACCCCGCCACCCCGAGCGACCTCGAGGTCCTACTTGCGGAAGCGACCTTCACGCCCGCCGAGCTCGAGCGCGCCGCACGACTCAGACGGCGGATCGTGGAGTCCGGTCTAAGCAAGTACAACCCGCGGGAGACCCGCCCGTTGGACGTTCCCCCGGGACGCTCGATGGTTTTGGTGGTGGGGCAGGTGGAGGACGACGCGTCGATCCAACGCGGCTGCATCGACGTCCGTCGGAACGACCACCTGCTCGCAGCGGTGCGCGAGTGCCGCCCCGACGCCTTCCTCGTATTCAGACCTCACCCGGACGTCACGAGCGGCAATCGCCGCGGCGCCGTTTCGCCCTCACGAATCGCGGGCCTCGCGGACTGCCATGCCCCTGCCGCGTCGCTGGCGGAGTGTCTTAGTCGAGCAGACGAAGTGCATACGATGACCTCGCTGGTGGGGTTCGAAGCGCTGCTCCGAGAGAAGAAAGTGGTCGTTCACGGTCACCCGTTCTATGCCGGCTGGGGCCTCACCGAGGATCGCCATCCCCACCCACGACGCGGTCGACGGAGAAGCCTCGACGAGCTCGTCGCCGCCACCCTCATCCGCTACCCCCCCTACGTGAGTCGAGTAACCGGTCGCTACACCACTCCCGAAGTCGTCGTAGACCAGTTGCTCCGCAGCCGAGGACGCAGGTCTTGGATTCCCCCCCGCCTGACCAGCGGCCGGGTGGGGCGCCAGGTCTTGAAGGGCGCGAACCTGGTCCGCCAGGCCAGTCAGGCGGTTTGGCGAAGCCTCGTCGAGAGAGGAAGGCAATGAGCGCCACGCCTCCATTCCCGGACCTTGGGGTCTCGCACGCGCTCCTGCTCCAAGGGCCGGCGGGTCCCTTCATGGAGAGGTTCGCTCAGGACCTCGGTTCCGCCGGCGTCGCGGTGACGAAGGTGAACTTCCACGCTGGAGACCGACTCTTCTTCCCGCCATCGAGCCCGCACGCCGACGTCGTCGACTACATGGGAAACCTGGAGGACTGGCGCGAGTTCTTCCGAGAGCTGGTCTCCGGTCGCGGTATCGACGGGATTTTCGTCTTTGGAGACCTCCGCCCGCTCCATCGAGTCGCCATCAAAGAAGCTCGCGCGCGAGACCTGCGGGTCTGGGCGTTCGAGGAGGGCTACCTCCGTCCCCACTGGATCACCTTGGAAGAACACGGGGTGAACGGAAACTCACGGTTGCCGCGCGACCCCGATGTCTACCGACGCGCCCAGCTGCCGGATGCTCCCGAGGCGCTCGAGGTCGATCCGTCGTTCGGGCCCATTGCCTGGTACTCGACGCTGAGCGCACTGGCGTTCACTCACTGGAACCGCGCGTTCGGGCTCTACCGCCACCATCGACCGCTCAACGCCTACAAGCACAGCGCGTGGTGGGTGCGCAGCGCAGCGCGCAAGAAGTACTTCGCCCATCGTGAGAGACACGCGCTCGAGCACCTGACCGGAGAGCTGAGCGGGCGCTACTTCTTCGTACCCTTACAGGTCCACTGCGACTTTCAGTTGCACCACTCGCCCTACGACGACGTCCTCGAGTTCATCCACCAGGTAGTCGACGAGTTCGCGCATGGGCCCGCGGATCTCCACCTGGTGTTCAAGCACCACCCGATGGACCGCGCCTATCGTGAGTACGGACCAACCTTCCGACGGCTGGGTGCCGCACATGGGCTGACGGATCGCCTCCACTACGTCCACGACATTCACCTACCCACGCTGCTCCGACATGCGCGAGGAACCATCACCATCAACAGCACGGTCGGGCTCCAGTCCATGCACCACGGCACCCCAGTCATCACCCTCGGGACGGCGATCTACGACATGCCGGGTCTGACCCATCAGGGGTCGTTGGCGAGCTTCTTGGAAGAACCGTCGCCTCTCGATCGTGACCTCTACCAGTGCATGCGCCGTTGGCTGCTCCACTACAACCAAGTGAATGGCAGCTTCTACAAGCCGCTGCGCGGCATCGATAACGCGACCGGAATGCGGTGGTTCCGCGGGAGTCGCAATGACCATGGGTCCGACACTTCGATGACCACAGCCAAGGATGGAGAACGATGATTCGGTCGGCGTCCGACGAATCCACCCGCACTCTCGCGCTGGGCAGCCCCGGTTCGGCCTTCTATGGCTCGTTCCGCCACGTGCTCCACCACTTCGGAGAGGTGGAGTTCGCCAGCGAGCACGAACTGGACGACGTGGGGGACGTGCTGTCGCTCGTCCGGCGTGGGCGGCACGACCAGGTCCTGATGCCCAACCCGTACGGGAACCCTCGACGGCTCGCGTGCTACCGCGCGCTCCGAGAGGCGGGTGTTCGGGTCATCGCGAGCGACCGGGGTGCCCTTCCGCGCTCCTGGTTCTTCGACCATGGATTCAACTACGACTCGCCGAGCTACCAGCCCGAGGCGTGGGACCACCCGCTCGGCGCGGACGAGTCGGCGCGAGTGGCGAGCTACATCGAGGAGTTGCGAGCCTCCAACGCGGCTCTGGAAACCCAGGGTCCTCGAGGCGGCAACGACCTCCGAGCGCGGCTCGGCCTGGCGAATGACACTCGCATCCTCTTCGTGCCTCTGCAGCGTCCCTTCGACACGGTCGTGCGCTACTTCTCGGGAGCGGTGGACTCCTTGGACGGGCTCGTTGAGCTCGTCTCCAATCTCGAGAAGCGGCTGGAGACGGCGGAGCCTGGTCGCTGGCGCATCCTGCTGAAGAAGCACCCGCTCGAGAAGATGCGACTGCGCCCCTCGAACCCTCGGGTCCGCTACGTGCCCGATGGCACCCACATCCACGATCTGCTGGACGCGGCCGACGCGACGTTGGTGCTCAACTCTGGAGTCGGGCTGCTTTCGCTCTGTTTCGGCAAGCCGACCCTTCACGTGGGTGACGCCTTCTACGGGCACCCGGGTCTGGCGGAGCGCGTCTCCACCGCGGAGGAAGCGGAGGCGGTGCTGGCTCGCAGCACCCCTCCGGACGAGGAGAAGGTCCGGCGCTTCGTCCACCACCTCATCGACGACGTCTACAGCTTCGCCGACTTCGAGACCGAGGTGCGCGCCACCAAGGACGGAGACACCCAACGGATCACCCGGCACATGGAGTTCTCTGAGCTCCGGATCCTCGGCGAGTCGTTCCCCGTGGGTGGCGATCGGGTGGTGGTCGTGTCGCCGGTCATCCCTTCGGGCATCTACCGTGGCTCGCAGTCGCGAGTGGACATGGTGATTCGCGCGCTCGTGGCCGACGGCAAACGAGTGAGTCTCGCCGTCCTGAACACGTCCTTCGGCGGACGCTCGTCGAAGGACATCGTCCGAGAGCTACGAGACGTCTACCCCTGGCTGGAACGCATCGAGGTGCGTCGGCACCCCAAGTTCGACAAGAGCGCGAAGGGCCGCGCGAAGTGGGCTGCCATCAAGGCGGCCGACATCGCCACGGCGGGGCGCCACCGCATCGCGGGCCTCGAGAGCTGCCCACCGGTGTTCCGACGTTGCGTGAAGCAGCTCTGTCACGTGGTGAAGCCTCACTTCCTCCTGGTGAACTACGCGAAGCTCGGTCCCGTCGTGCCCGACGACTTCGACGGCATCTCGGTGATCGACACCCACGACTACCAGACGCAGTTCCTCATCGAGGACCAGGAAGCGAATGGGATCCGCCGGGACATCAACCGGCACGTCTATCGTTTCAGCGAGCACCGGGAGCTAGCGAAGTTCGACCGCCTCATCGCGATCAACCCGGACGAGAAGAAGACCTTCGAGTCGATCTTCCCGTCCAAGCCCGTCCACTTCATCCCCGCGTTCGCCGAGGCGAGCGGTCACGAGGGAGCCGACCTCTTCTGGTCGTTCGAGTACGACGCCCTGCTGGTCGCTTCGATGTCGAACTTCAACGTCACCGGGCTGAAGTGGTTCGCCGAGAAGGTGCTTCCAACCATCGTCGCGAGGAAGCCCGACTTCCGGCTGGCTGTCGCAGGGAACATCATCCGCGCCAAGGGGATCGACCCCAAACGCTGGCCGAGCATCCGCTTCCTCGGCATCGTCCCCGACCTGAGTGGCAGCTACGAAGCGACGGCTTGCGTCATCGCGCCGATCCTCGGGGGTGCGGGCATGAAGATCAAGGTGGTCGAGGCCTTGGCTCACGGGAAGGCCATCGTGGCCACGCCAAAGGCGCTCGACGGCATCCGAGCCGAAGACGGGAAGCACCTGCTCGTGGCCGAAGACCCCGCGGCCTTCGCCGAAGCGGTGCTCTCGACCCTCGAAGACGATGCGCGACGACGCCAGCTCGAGGCGGGCGCGCGGGAGCTCCACCGACGGGACCACTCGCCGGCCTCGATCGCGGAGTCCCTGCAGGAGGCATTCGCGCGCTGAGCGCGTTCAGTCGCTCGCTGCGCGGATTTCCTCGAGGCGAGCGACACAGGCTTCGATGTCGTCGAACTCGAGCTCCCCAATGGCGGCGAGTGGGAGCTCCCACCAGCGAAGCTCGAGCAGGCGCTCCACGATCGCGGGCCCGAAGCGCGGACGGATCGGCCGCGCCGGTGCCCCCCCGACGATCATGTAGGGCTCCACGTCCTTGGTGACGACGGCCCCTGCACCGATCACCGCGCCATCCCCCACGGCCACGCCGGACGAGACCGCCGCGAAGTTGCCGATCCAGACGTCGTTTCCGATGACCGTCGGGTGATGCATGAGGTGCCGTTTTCGCTCGACCACGTCATAGCCGGGGAAGTCGGGGAAGTACCCCTTCCCATACTGGAAGGTGTGGCAGCTCAGCCAGGTCGTGGGGTGGCGCGCGAGCCCGATGTGAACGTTCCGTCCGATCGCGCAGTAGGCCCCCATCGTGACGTTCGGGAAGAGGATCGAGTGCCAGTTGATGAACGAGAACTTACCCACCGAGGTCGAGTGCCCCAGAACCGAGTGCGGCGCGATCGACACCGGAAAATGGAGAGAGACGCCCACCTTCGCGATGCTCGCCGACGGCGAGATCACCGCACCGCTGGCGATCAGCTCCTCTCGGAGCTCTCGCCGATAGTCGACGACGTCGCCCTCGACGTAGGTACGCATCGGCGACTTGGGCGGCACTACCTCCGGCTGCGCCTCTTCAGGCGTTTTTTCTGCTCGACCGAAGAGCCGCCGGAACATGCTCAGATCCGACCGCGAGAGAGGATCAGGTTGCGCAGGCGGCGCGACTCGCCCAGCTCCTCGTAGCGAGCGGACTGCAGTTTGCCACGCGGGTCGATCTCGTAGACGTGCTCGAAGCCCTGATCGCGTAGCTCGGCGTGGAACTCTTCCAAGCTGGTCTGACGCTCGATGTGAGCGGGGGCGTACTCCAGCGCGAGGCGGATGCCCGGGTGCGCCGCCAACACCGAGCGACCACCACGCAGTGCCTGCAGCTCATGCCCCTCGACGTCGATCTTCATGAGATCGATCCGGGACACGTCGGCGAGCAAGTCGTCGAGGGACCGTACGGCGACCAGCGCTCGCTCGGCGTCGTCCTCACCCGTTTCCGTGTCCGGCGGCAGGAGGTGCCCCAGCGCCGGGTCGTCGCTGGGACAGACGAAGAGTAGCTCCGCGGGCTCGTCCGAGATGGCACACCGATGGATCGTGACGCGGTCACGCAGCTGGTTGATCCGAACCGACTTCGTCAAGAGAGAGTGAACCCTCGGGTTCGGTTCGACAGCGATGACCCGGCCCTTCGACGCCTTCTGGGCGCAGGTGATGGTGTGGAAGCCGTAGTGCGCACCGATGTCGACGAAGACGCTGTCCTCGTCCAGCAGCGAGCGAAATGCTTCGTTCGACGTCTTCTCCCAGAATCCCTTGAACATCAGGTGGCGCGCGATACCGAGATCGCGAGTGTCGACCAGGATCCGCTGCCCCGAGGTGATCCACGTCTCCGCCGTGTAGTCCCCCAGGTAGGTGCTGGTAGAGAAGAACACCCGACGATTCTGCCGCTCGATGAACTCGAGCTTGTCTTGGATCGCCTTGACGGGCAGCTTCGCCACGGCCCGCTCGATCGCGCGGGAGAGCGCGTCATCGAGGGTCTTGGACATTCGATCGGGCAGCTTCATCGTTCCGGCTCCTGGGTGGGAGCGCCCGACATGCCACGGCCGGGGTGCCGGCGGCAACCCGGAACGAGAGGGACCGCGCGTCGGCTCTACCGAATGACCCCGACCGACAAGCCCACGCGCCGCAGCCGCCCGCGGTCGCCGTAGCCACCGACCCAATCCCAACGCCGCAGCTCGTCGTAGCGGAGCTCGAGGTGCAGACTCCGCGGGAGCTGCACCCGCGCCCAGCTGCTCATCGACACGCGGCGGGACTCGACCTCGACGTCGTCGGTGACGACCTCCTGGCTGCGGTCGAGGCCCTCGTCGCTGAGCCAGCGGCTGAAGCTCGCGCGCATGCCGAG
>CAYTCZ010000094.1:0-10996 GCA_964436315.1 uncultured Gaiellales bacterium
CGATACCAGGAGATCGTCCGTTCGAGACCGTCACGGAGTGACGTGCGCGCTCGAAAGCCGAACTGCTCCTCAGCCCGCGTGACGTCGAGGCGACGCCGAGGCTGACCGTTCGGCTTCGACGTGTCCCAGCGGATCTCCCCGGTAAAGCCGGTGAGATCCGCTACGAGTTCAGCCAGATCGCGAATGGCAATCTCCTCACCGGTGCCAAGGTTCACCGGCTCGATGCCGTCGTAGCGCTCGGCAGCCAGCTCGAGTCCCTCGGCGCAGTCCTCAACGTAGAGGAACTCTCTCGTCGGCGTGCCGTCGCCCCACAGGACCACCTCGGGCAGGTCTGACTCCTTCGCTTCGTGCATCTTGCGAACGAGGGCCGGGATGACGTGTGAGCTCTTGAGATCGAAGTTATCCCGTGGCCCGTAGAGATTGACCGGGAGAAGGTAGATGACGTCGAGACCGTACTGCTCTCGATATCCCCGTCCGCCGACGAGGAGTGCCTTCTTCGCGACACCGTAGGGAGCGTTCGTCTCCTCGGGATACCCCTCCCAGAGGTCGGACTCGCGAAATGGAATCGGTGCAAACTTGGGGTAGGCGCAGATCGTCCCGAGCACGACGAGTTTCTCGACACCGGCCACACGGCTCTGCTCGAGGACATGGGCGCCCATCACGAGGTTCGCGTACCAGTAGCGCCCGGGGTTGACTCGGTTTGCTCCGATGCCGCCGACTTCGGCTGCCAGGTGATAAACGAGCTCGGGTCGGGAGTCGGCGAACAGCCGGACCGCGTCGGCTTCGTGCGTCAGATCATAGTCGCGCTTGCGCGCGACGAACGGCTCGGAGCCGGCGTCATGGAGCCGATCGACCAGGTGGGAACCGAGGAAGCCGCCCCCTCCGGTGATGAGGATTCTCACGTGCCGGCTTCCGATAACCGCGCGGCGTCGTCACCGGAGCGGGTCAGCCAGTCGACCCGTCCAATCCAGCTGTCACGGTTCTCGGCGTACCAGGCGATCGTTCTCGAGATTCCTTCCTCCCAAGAGACGAGCGGTTCCCAACCCGTCTCCCGCTGGAGTTTCTCGTAGCCGACGCGGAGGGCCATGACGTCGCTCGCACCGGGCCGGAAGCGGGCTTCCGTCGTCGAGATCTCGCGACCTTGCCAGTGGCCCTCCCGCTCGCCGATCGCGAGGATCATCGACGCCCAGTCGCCGATCGAGATGTTCTTTCCCTGCCCGTAGCAGTAGACGTCTCCTGCGATTCCTTGGGCTGCGACCATCAGATGCCCCCGGACGCCATCGGTGCAGAAGCAGAAATCGCGCATGGGCTCGAGATTGCCGAGCTCGACGGCGTCGCGCTCGAGTGCTTGAGTGATGATCGTGCCCGTCACGTATCGCGGGTTCTGACGCGGACCGTAGTTGTTGAACATTCGCGTTACGACGCCGGGTACGCCGTAGGCGTCGTGGAAGTTCATGGTGAGGAAGTCGGCCGCGACCTTGGAGGTTGCGTAGATCGATTTTGGATTGATCGGTGAGCGCTCGTGGAGGATGAGCTCACCGTCCTCGCCGAAGTCATGTTGATGTGCGACAGCCTCGTGCACGTTTCCGTACTCCTCCGAGGTTCCGGCTGTATCGAACTTCTCGACCTCGAGTCCGTAGTCGACGATTGACTGGAGAAAGTTCAGTGTCCCAACGGTGTTCGCAAGGACGGTCTCGTACGGGCGATGCCAGGACTCACCGACGTGTGCCTGAGCGCCGAGATGGAAAACGTAGGGGCGATCCGGCGCGTCACAGAGCTCCTTCACCAGAAAGTCGATCGACGTCTTGTCGGTCAGGTCGGCGAAGTGGACCTTCATCTGGCCCTGGAGATGACCGACGTTGTTGAGCGCTCCGCTCGAGCTCGCCCTCACGAATGCGTGCAGCCGGGCGTCCAGATGGACCAGGGCCTCGGTGAGGTGCGACCCCATGAAACCATCGGCACCCGTTACGACAACCGTGCGGCCCGAGAAGACATCCTCGAACTCACGTCGTAGCTGCTCGATGGACGCGTCCGTCCACACAGATTGACGTTTGGTTGACTTCACCTGCGATGCCCCTTGGAGATTGCTAAGGGTACTCGGTTGCTCCGCCAGACGGCTCTCGGACGAGGCGCCGTCACCGCGCTCGGAACGTTCACCGTAAGCGTCGCCGCCGCCATCGCCGGAGTAATCCTCGCCCGGGAGTTCGGCCGGACTGCGGAGACCGACGGGCTCTTTGCCGCGTACTCGATCTACCTCGCGATAATTCTCGTCGCTCAGGCGTCGCGAATCGTCGTGTTGCCGCGGCTCGCCCGTGCTGCCGAGGGTTCTCGGCTCGGCTCGGAGCTTGCGACGCTCACGGTGGCGGTTGGGCTCGTTGCCGCTCCCATCCTCATCGTCGCCTTCGTCGCTGCGGACTGGCTAGCCGGTCTGCTGACCGCGAACGACGCGGCGCGAGAAGTCGCGGCCGACGCGATCGGATGGATGTTGCTCGCCGGAATCACCCACCTACTTGCGGCACTCGTCGTAAGCGCACTCGCTGCGCGCGACAGTTACGGAACTGCCGCTCTCGGCTACGCCGTTGGCTCGCTGGTCACGCTCCTCTACTTCGCACTCAACCTTGAGGACGGGCCCGGAGCCTTGGCAATCGGACTTGCGATCGGCGGTGCGACCCTCCTCGCGATTCCGTCGGCCGCGCTCCTCGTTCGCGGAAACCTCGAGCGGCCGACTATTTCAGGAACGGGGGGCAGGCTCGGGGAGCTCGCTAAGGGCGTCTCCCTCCCTCTGGCGCTGCAGGGGCTCTATGTCATCTCCCTCCGCTTTGCTGCTGAGCTGGGGGTTGGAGCCCAGACGACACTCTCCTACGCGTACTTCTTCAGCTCGGTCCTCGTGGCCGTTACTGCCTCCTCGCTCGCGCTGATTTCGAGCGTCCCGTTGACGCGTGCAGGACTCGGTGGGGGAAGTGCGGCACGCCATGTGGTGAGCACGTCCTGGGTCTCACTCTCGGTTGTGGCTGCGGCCGCTGGCGTGTTTGTGCTCGCAGGCGAGCAAATCGCACGCGCGATTCTCGGTGATGCGTTTGCGGGCTCCGCGGGCGAGGAACTCGGCGAGCTGGTCGCCATCCTCGGCGTCTTCATGGGCGCGTCCATCGGGGTCTCGGTAACCCTGCCGCTCCTTTTTGTTGCGGAACGCGATCGATTCCTCGTCGCCGTTGCTCTCGGCTCGCTCGCGTTACACACAGTCCTCACCTGGGCACTTCAGGAAGCCTGGGGATTGAGCGGAATTGCAATCGGCCTCGGTCTCACCACGCTGACGGTGCTGGCGATTCTCCTCGAGTTGATCTCTCGCGAGACGCTCGTCCGAGCGGCACCCGGACTTGCTGAGCTGACTGCGTACATCGGCCTCCTCACGGTGGCGGCCTTTGGCATTGCGTCAATAGCAATCGACGGGCTCCCGGCCGCGCTCGTCGGTCTCGGTCTCTACAGTGCGGCATTTCTGCTCTGGCGACCGCCTGGGCTGCGGGCCGCGTGGGCCTATGTCAGGGCGCTCAGCTGATGCGGTTGATTGCCGTCGTCCTATCGTGGAACGGGCGTGAGGACACACTCGACTGCCTCGAGTCGCTCCGTGAAGTCGAGACGATCTGCGTGGACAATGCATCGATCGACGGCTCCGCCGACGCCGTCGCGAAGCGTTTTCCCGGTGTCGAGCTGATCAGGAACGAGCGAAACCTCGGTTTCGCGGGGGGAAACAACGTCGGCATTCGTCGCGCGTTGGAGCTCGGAGCTGACTGGGTCTGGTTGATCAATAACGACACCGTCGTCGAGCCAGAAGCCCCGGAGGCGCTCGCCGACGCAGTCGCGGCCCGAACCGATGCCGGTGTCCTCGCCTGCAAGATCTTCTTCTCGGAGCCTCGCGACGTGCTCTGGTTCGCGGGTGGAGACTTCAATCTTCTGCTCGGGTACAGCGGTCGCCAAGACGGGTTTGGGAAGCGCGACGACGGCAGCTTTGAGGAGATGCGCGATATCGGCCGCGCAACGGGTGCGGGAATGGCAGTCTCGCGAGCGGCTATCGAGGCCGCCGGGCTCCTCGATGAGGATCTGTTTGCGTATGTCGAGGACGTCGACTGGTGTCTCAGGATTCGAGAGGCCGGCTTCGCGATTGTCTTTGTTCCACAGGCGCGCATCTGGCACCGAGTCTCGGCCACGACCGGCGGAGAACGGTCGACCACCAACCTCTACTACAACACCCGCAATACGATCGCCGTTTGTGATCGGCACCGTCCGCTACGCCGTCCGTTCCGTGGCGCCAGACGCTCGATCGTCGTCACGACGCATCTTGTCCAGGCCGCACTTCGTCCGAATCGGCGCGAGGCGGTAGCCGCCGTTCTGCGAGGATGGCAGGACGCGCGCCGTGAAAGGCTCGGCCCGCGCGAGCGAGAGATTTGACGAAACGACGGGGGAGACAATGCTGAGGGAAGCTCGGATCGCGGCCGTTGTGCCGGTTTCCGATAGGCAGCGGGCGATCGAGTTCTACGAGAAGAAACTCGGCCTTCGCCTTAAGGAGGAGACCGCTCATGAAATTCACTTCGCCTGTGGAGGGGACACCATGCTCTCGCTCTATGAGAGCGTCGGCGCTGGTGAGAGCAGGCACACGCTCGCAGGCTTCGTCGTTGAGGATCTCGAAGGAACTGTCGCCTCTCTTCGCGACCAAGGTGTCGTCTTCGACGAGTACGACACACCCCAGCTCAAGACCGAAGGAGGAATCGCTCAGATCGGCAAGACCCGGGGAGCCTGGTTCCGTGATCCCGACGGAAACATCATCGCGGTCGTCGAGGACCGCCCGTAGTCCCAAGCTGAGAGACGCCTGAGCCGGCGCTGATCGAACGGCGAGGGTCGGCGGGTGCTGATCAGACGATACTGCGTTACGACTTGATCGGAATCGAGCGCTCTTGACGCTTGCGGTCCAGCGGCTTCGCCGTCCGGCAAGGGAGTCCCTGCGCGGCACGCAATCGGCCGTAGAATCCCGCGCTCAGCTCTCAACTCTCTTCACGTTCCATTCCCCACCCAACTGGGTGGGGAGTGAGTGATCCACCCGCCACCCACTCCGGATCGTAAGTGATAAACGGCTACGGGTCTGTGCCGATTAGAGGAGATCGTGGAACTTCTTCGGCTGAAGCGGCCTCGAGGCCGCACCATCACGCCGGCGCCGGCGCGAGCGCTCAGCTCCCCCTCATGACTTCGCGGTAGGCCGCATCGTGGTCGCGGGCACACTGTTCCCAGGTGAAGCCGGCCGCGCGGGCGAGTCCGCGCTCCACGAGGCCCGGATCATCCATCGCCTGCTCCACGCCGTCGGCGATCGATCCGGGGCTTGTCGGATCGAAGAGAACTCCGGCGTCGCCGACGATCTCTGGAATCGACGCGACGTTCGACGCCGCCACCGGACAGCCGCAGGCCATCGCCTCGAGCGGCGGCGCGCCGAAGCCCTCATAGAGACTCGGGAACACGAGACAGCAAGCACGCTGGTAGAGCGACCGGAGTTCCTCGGCGGAGACTCTTCCACGCACGTCGACCCCGTCGGGAGCCGGCGCTCCGTCGTGGCCCGAACCGGTGAGCACGAGCCGGAGACCGGGTTGTCGTCGACGGAGCAGTGCGAGCGCCTCGAACAGGCCGGCGTGGTTCTTGTGAGCCCAGCGATTCGCGGGATACAGGAGAAACTCCTCGCGCTCCCCGGATCCGGGTTGAAAGCGCTCGTGGTCGATGCCGAGGTGGATTACTCGGATTCGTGCCGCAGAGATCTGAAGGTGTTCGACGAGTGTGCGCTTCACGAACTCGCTCGGAACGATGATCAGTTCACTTCGGCGGGCAGCCCGCCGGTAAGCCCGTCGTCGGTAGGCGAGCTCGTACCGCGGGAAGAAGCGTGGAAACCGCTCGTGCTGGAGATCATGGATCGTCACGAGCGCCGGGGGCTCGTCGACCTCAGGAAGCATGATCGTCAAGGGAAAATGAATCGCGCTAAAACGTTCGAGCCCGAGCTCCTTCCGAATGCGTTCGGGGCGGAGTGCAGCTGCGGCCATACCGATCGCGCGCCCCGCCGTTGTCATGCTCGCTCGGTAGGACTCGACGACTCTCGATGTGAGTCCTTCAGCCGCGTCGGGCGCAATCGTCGGCAGCAGCGCTTCGTAGTCGAGGCTCCCAACGCTGCGCAAGCCTCGGCAGAGACCACGAACGTACGTCTCTGAACCGCCCACAACTCCTGGAACGAGTGTCAGGAGTGAGATCCCCACCATCTTCAGGGGATGAAACTACAATGACGCGGTGCCTGAGGCCGTACGCGAGGATGAGATCGCGGCCATTTTCGAGCGCCTCCGAAAGGAGGTCCGCGAGCCGTCCCGCGAAGAGCCCGAGAAGCCGACCGGGCCGCTGCCAAAGCGACTTCGGGCGCGATTCGAGGCCGAGCGGCTCTGGGCGGTAACGGTCGATCGGCCTGTCGAAAAACGTCCCGGCATCAAGGGGCGCGTCGGCTATCCGGTCAAGCTTGCGGTGAGGAAGCTCGTACGTTGGTACATCGAGCCCGTTGTCACGGATCAACGTGCCTTCAACGACGTGACCGTGAAGCTGATCGATGAACTCTACGAGCGACTTCAGGAGACGACCGATCCCCGGCTCCTCACGGAGCTCAACGAACGCCTAACCCGGCTCGAGCGTCGTCCACGGCCGGCTTCCGCGGCGACGCCCGCCGCTGGGCCTCAGCCGGTTACGGCGGTCCCCGATTACTTCGGATTCGAGGCGCGCATGCGCGGTGCAACGGCGGACGTTCGGGCTCGACAGCGCCCCTATGTCGAGGACTTCGCAGATGCGGCCCCCGTTCTCGACGTCGGCTGCGGCCGGGGTGAGTTCCTTGGGTTGCTTCGCGATGCCGGGATCGCGGCGCGTGGCGTCGACCAGGACGCCGACATGGTTGCTTACTGCCTGGGCGAGGGACTCGACGTCGAAGAAGCTGACGCTCTCGAGTACCTTGGAGGCTTGGACGACGACTCCCTGGGCGGAATCTTCGCCGGGCAGGTCGTGGAGCATCTCCAACCCGCAGTGCTGGTCCGCTTCCTCGGGCTCGGCGCGCAGAAGCTTCGACCCGGCGGCGTGTTGGTGGCGGAGACGATCAATCCGCTCGCTCTTTCGGCTCTGAAGAACTACTTCGCAGACCCCACGCACGCTCAGCCGCTCGTCCCGGAGACACTCGCGCTGCTGGCAAGGCAGGCTGGATTCGAGCGGGTTGATGTGCGCTTCGTGAACGAGCTCGACGAGGAAGAGATCCTTCATCCGGTCGAGTTGCCCGAGGAGCCCGCCTTCGATGCCGCTCGCCATGCGCTGACCGTCAATACGAACCGCCTGAACGAGCTGCTGTTCGGACCGCAGGACTACGCGCTCGTCGCCCGGACGTGAGAATCGCTGTCTGTCTGCCACAGGTGCCGTTCGCGCGTGGCGGTGCCGAAATCTTCGCGGACAAACTCGTTCAGGAGCTGTCGCGCCGCGACCACGAGGTGGATCTCGTCACGGTGCCGTACAAGTGGTATCCGGGAGCACGTGTTCTGTCACAGGCGTTCCTGTGGCGGCTTCTCGATCTCGAGGAGGCGGACGGGAGGGCCATCGACCTCGTGATCGGGACGAAGTTCCCCTCGTACGTCGTCCGCCACCCCAACAAGGTGGTCTGGCTGATCCACCAGTTTCGCCAGGCCTACGAGCTGGATCGGTCCGAACTCGGTCAGTTTGGCGAGGAGCCCCACGACCGCGCTCTCCGCCGTTCGATCCATAGGCTCGACAGGGTCGCGCTCGGTGAGGCGAAACGTATCTTCGCGACCTCGCGGAACGTCGCGGATCGTTTGGAGCATTCGACCGGTGTCCAGGCGCAGGTCCTTCCTCATCCGCCCCAGGATCTCGATTTTCGATGCGAGACCTACGGCGACTTCTTGCTGTCCGTGGGCCGTCTCGACCGCGCAAAGCGCGTCGATCTCTTGCTCGAAGCAGCGGCAGCGACCCAGCAGCTAAGGCTGGTTGTGGCGGGGGACGGGCCCGACCGCGCACGGCTCGAAAAGCGCGCCCGCGAGCTTGGGCTCGACGGGCGTGTCTCGTTTGCCGGTAGGGTGGACGAGGAGGAGCTCGCCTCGCTCTATGCACGGTGCCTTGCGGTCTACTACGCGCCCGTGGACGAGGACTTCGGAATGGTTCCCTATGAGGCGTTCCTTGCAGAGAAGCCCGTCGTGACGACAACAGACGCGGGCGGTCCGCTCGAGATCGTGGTCGACCGGAGCACCGGTCTCGTGTGCCGTCCCGATGCCGCCGCCATCGCGGAGGCGTGCGCATGGCTAACTGAGCACCGGGACCAGGCAATGGAATTCGGCCGATCGGGACGAGAGCTTGCGGCCCATGTCACGTGGGATTCGGCGATCGACAGGCTGCTCGGCACATGAGAGTCGCCTATTTCTCACCACTCCCTCCCGAGCGGTCCGGAATCGCTGATTACAGCGCGCTGCTCCTGCCCGCGCTGCGTCGTCGGGTAGATGTCGCTGTCGCGCGGCGGGGTTCGAAGCGACTTCCCCGGGGAAGCGATGTAGCCGTCTTTCACATGGGAAACGATCCAGAGGTCCACGGCTGGATCCTCGAAGCGCTCGAGCGAAACCGCGGAATCGTCGTTCTTCACGACTTCGTGCTGCACCACTTGGTTGCCGGTCTGACCGTCGGACGCGGCGACGGCCACGCGTATCTTCGTGCGATGGAACGCGAAGCGGGCGTGGTCGGGCGTCTGCTCGGGCACGGAGTTCTCGACAAGGCCATACCGCCGCTCTGGGAGTCGAAACCCGAGGAGTGGCCGCTCGCGGCCGCTGCGCTCGATTACGCGGACGGGCTCATCGTCCACTCCGCTTATGTCGAACGGCGAGCCCGCGAAGCCCGCTTCACGGGTCCGATCTGGAGAGTTCAGCATCCGGCCTGGCCGATACCGTCAGAGCTTCCGAGCCCGTTTGTCCCGACGAACCGGTCCCCTATGATCGGCTCGTTCGGCAATCTCAACCCGTCCAAGCGGGTGCCACAGCTCTTGGAGGCGTTCGCGCGACTCAAGGAGAGGGTGCCCGATGCTCTGCTTTTGCTCGTCGGTGACATGGCTCCGCGGCTGGAGCTCGAGTCGCGGATAGAGCGCCTCGGACTGGAACGTGAACGAGACCTCGTCCAGCAGCGCTACGTCGACGAAAACTCTCTCTGGTCGCTCATGTCGGCCTGCGACATCTGCGTGAGCCTCCGTTCGCCGACGATGGGCGAAACGTCGGGGGTTGCGATTCGCGTTCTGTCACTGGGCCGGCCGCTGATCGTCAGCGACGTCGGCTGGTTCGCAGAACTGCCCGACTACGCCGTCGCCAAGGTGCCGGTCGATGAGTGGGAGGTGGATACGCTTAGCGCGATGCTCCTGCGACTAGCTGAGGACTCTCAGCTCCGCAGGGACATCGGGGCCGCGGCGCGCCGATACGCGCAGGCCGAGCACAGTCTCGATCGCGTCGCCGACGACTATGTCGCGGCGCTCGAGGAAGCAGCGGGCGGTGACCTCGTCCGCGCCTCGGTTCTCCAAGAGCTCGCCTCGGCGGCAGCTGATGTCGGCATGAAGCCGGACGGTCCTGACATCGACGAGCTCGTGAGGAGGCTCCGGGAAGCGCGTGTCTAGAGCGGCACAAGCGAGCGGCGCTGCACTGTCGGTGCGCGAACGTACGCGGGCGCTCGTCGAGTCTGTACCCATCTGGGCATGGCTAGCGGGACTGGTTCTCGTCTCCGCCGTCGTGCGCTTCGTACTCTCACGCCGGTCGCCGGCCCCATGGATTTTCGTTGACGAAATCATCTACTCGGAACTGGCCAAGAGCTTTGCCGAGACGGGTCGGCTGTCGATTCGCGACCAGGCGACGACAGCCTACGGCTTCGTCTATCCGGTGCTCATTTCCCCGGCGTACGCGATCTTCGACAACCTTCCTCACGCCTACGCCGCTGCGAAGGCGATCAACTCGGTGGTGATGTCGCTCGCCGCGATTCCCGCATACCTCTTGGCTCGGCGTCTGCTGAACCCCTTGTTGGCCTTCGTCGTTGCCGTCCTTGCGGTGGCCGTTCCATCGATGGTCTACACGGGCACGCTGATGACGGAGAACGCGTTCTATCCGGCCTTTCTCTTCACGGTTCTTGCGATCGTGCTGATGCTCGAGCGGCCCACGACCTTCCGCCAACTTGCCGCGCTCCTCGCGATCGCGGTCGCCTTCTTTGTCAGGGTTCAGGCAGTTGCCCTCATCGCAGTCTTGATTACCGCGATCCTCCTCTACGTCCTGCTTGAGACACGCGCCGATCGCGAGAAGCTCGACGTGCGGCGTCTGATGCGGCGCCTCGACGCGTACCGAGCTACGTGGGTCGTACTCGGGGTTGGGCTTCTGCTCCTCGTCGGTGTCCAGGCGGTCCGGGGCCGCGAGACGAGCGAGATCATCGGCGCGTACCGGGCTGCGGGGAACGTCGACTACTCGGTCGGCGAAGTGGCTCGCTGGTTCCTCTATCACATCGCCGGCCTCGATCTTTATCTCGGCGTCCTCCCCTTCGCTGCCTTCCTGCTCGTGGTCGGCGCGGCTCTGTGGCGTAGCGAGACGTCAGAGCGCGCCAGGATCTTTGCCGCGGTCGCCCTTCCGACGGTCTTCTGGGTGACGCTGCTGGTTGCCACCTTTGCCTCTCAACCGTCGATCGGGCGGATCCAGGAGCGGAATCTCTTCTATCTTGCGCCACTCTTTTTCATCGCTCTCTTGCTCTGGGTCAGCAGAGGTTTGCCGCGGCCCTGGCCCCTGGCTGCCGTCGCCGCCGCCGCAGCCGCCGCTCTGCCCGGGGTGATCCCCTACACCGAGCTGATCGGCCCACCGGCCGTCTCGGACACGCTTGCTCTTCTGCCGCTGTGGGATCTCCAGGACAGCGTGATCACGATTGGGCAAGTCGC
>CAYTCZ010000094.1:11096-15264 GCA_964436315.1 uncultured Gaiellales bacterium
TGGTCGGGGCCAGAACTCACATACACAAGGCTCGGTTGCGACGGCGGAGCTCTGACGGTATCGCTCACGAGCGATCCCGTGCTGTTCACCCAACCGCAGACAGTCACGGCCGCCGTCGGCGGAACAGTCGTTGCTGAGACGCGCGTGGCGCCCGGAGCCGTGGATCAGCCGCTCGTCGTGCCGCTCCGGTCAGCGAACGGTCGCTGTGAGGTCACCTTTGCAATAACGCCGACCGCGGTCCCGGCCGAGGTGGTGGGCGGCGCAGATACCCGCGAGCTCGGCATCCACTTCGCAGCCTTCCAGTACACGCGCTAGTGCGCATCGTCGTCGACGTTAGTCCGCTTTCGCATCCACGGACGGGCATCGGCAACTACCTCCTCGGGATGGTGACGGCGCTCGCCAGACTCGCCCGCAACGAGCACGAGCTCGTCTGCTTCGCGCCGACCAGTGTTCCTGGAAAGCGCCGGATCGAGTCCGCCCTGTCGGGGGTCCGCGTCGATCTCAGCGTGCGATTCTTGCCGTTCGCGCACGGGTGGAGGATGGGATGGAGCCATCTCGGTCGGCCGGCGCTCGAGCGTTTCCTCGGGCCGTTCGACGTTTTCCACTTCTCGGACTGGATGTTTCCCCCCCAACGTGAGGGCCTGAGAGCGACGACGATTCACGATCTCGTCCCGCTTCGATTCCCAGAGTGGGTGACACCGCGCACGCGACGGATGCACACGGCCAAGTACCGGGCTTCGGCTCGCACGTGTGACGTCATCTTTGCCAACTCGCGTTTCACAGCCGACGACGTCGTTGAGACACTCGGGCTTCCCAGCGAGAAGGTCGAGGTTGCGTATCCGGGCGTCGACGGACGGTTTCATCCCGACGGCGCAAGCGCAGCTCGCGACCGCCCGTACGTTCTGACGGTCTCGACGCTCGAGCCGAGAAAGAACCTCAAGGTAGTTCTCGAGGCCCACCGGATTTTGCGCCGAAAGCGCGCTGACGTTGAACTCGTCGTCACCGGCGCGGAAGGCTGGGGCGACCAGCCGGAACTCGCTGCTCCCGGTGTCGTTCGGGCAGGCTTCGTGAGCAACGACAAGCTCGCGGCTCTCTACCGCTCAGCCGCCGCCTTCGCCTATCCCTCCCGGTTCGAGGGATTCGGCATGCCTATCCTCGAGGCACTTGCGAGCGGGACGCCAACGGTTGCGTCGTCACACCCGTCTTTGGACGAAGCATGTGGCGATGTCGCGCTTCGCGCAGATCCGGACAGCGCAGAGGAGTTTGCCGCGTCGCTTGGCGAAGCGATCGATTCGGGGGGAGCCCTGGAGGCGAGGGGAATCACCCATGCCCGCCGTTTCACCTGGGAGTCGTGTGGCCGCGCCGTTTTGGCGGGATACGAGCTGGCTCTCGACCGGCAATAGCGAGAAGGGCGTCTGACAGACTTTCTCGGTTGTGGACTGGGTTGTCCTCCTCCTCGCGGTCGCCGTCTTGGTGCCGGCCTCCATCGCGGTTTGGAAGCGCCCGATTCTGGCGCTGTACGCGTTCATCGTCGGCCTCGCTCTTCACAACGCAGTCTTCATGCTCTTGTTCACGGCGGGCGCCGAAGGGTGGCAGCTGACTGTGGCCCAAGCTTGGAAAGAAGTTCTTCTGGCAGTCGCGGTCGTCCGCGTCGCCTACGAGGCCGTCTCGGCTCGACAACTCCCGTTTCGGCCTGGTCTGATCGACGCGTTTGCTCTTGCGTTCGGAGCAACATTAATCGTGTACGGGCTCGTTCCGCAGAGCATCCTCGGCGGCGAGGCCGGCTCGAAGGCCGAGCTCTTCGCCTTCCGGCACCACCTGCTGCCTGTCGCGGCGTTCCTTGTTGGTAGAGCCGTCGTCCCCGGCCGGAGAGAACTCGAGCGGATTGCGGCGGTGGTGGTGGGAGTCGCGGCTTTGGTCGCCGCAGTCGGGCTGATTGAAGAATATGCCGTGAAGCTCGAAGCGTGGCGGACCCTCGGTGCGGCTGCCTACTTCAGTGACCAACTCGATTTCGGCACGTACACCGGGCCAGCAGGGCTCCCGGAGAACTTCGTTCTCAACAGCTCTGAAGGGGTGTTCCGACGGCTCGTCTCGAGCCTCCTGAGTCCGCTTGGGGCTGCCTACCTGTTCGTCGTTGCACTGCTGCTGCTGGCGTCTGGTTTCGTGCCTCGACGGCGTCCGGTTCTCGTCGGAGCCGCCGGATTGATCATCTTTGTCGGCCTTCTCTTCACATTCACGAGGTCGGCAATTCTCGCGCTCGCCGGGGGCCTCGTCATTCTGGCTCTGACGCAGCGCCGACCTGTCCAGTTGGCGGGCGCAGCGATTGTCGTCGCCGTCGGCGTCGGTTTTGCCGCCGCCTTTCCCGGCTTCGCGCCCGAGACCAAGTTCTTTCCCGAAGACCTTCCGATCCAGGCGCAAATCGCGGAGGAGCGCGGCGATCTGCCTGAAGGAAATCCCGTCGAGGTCGGGTTCTCGGATCCGTCGTCGATCTCTCATCTCGATGAGCTCGAACGAGGGGCCGAGAGCCTCGCGGAGCACCTCCAGGGCTACGGTCTCGGGAACTCGGGACAAACAGCTCTCCGATTCGAGGTCGAGAGTCGGGCCGGCGAGAGCGTCTACCTCGAGTACGGGGCCGACCTCGGCATCGCGGGCCTGTTCCTCTGGGTCGCGTTCTCCGCCGCTCTCCTCATCACGTTAGGTCATCGGACGTGGAGGTCGCAAGAGGCCTTCAGCCGCGCGTTTTCGGCCGCGCTGTGCTCCACTGGCGCGGCGCTCTTTGCGATCGCAGTGATCTCGGATGTGTGGGGCAACCCGTGGAACGCATACGTGTTCTGGTGGCTGGCCGGAAGTGCCCTAACGGCCGTGCCGGCCGTTCAGGAGGCTTCTGAGCCCCGGCACGCTGAGCAACCCGCGGTAGCTGTTCATGCCTGACATCGATGACACGCGGCTCTCGGTCGGCATTGACGTCGCACCCTTACGGCTGACTCGAGCAGGAACCGCCCGCTACATCGAGGGTCTGCTCGAGGGCCTGGAGAACCAGCCTTCGCTCACGGTTCGACGATATTCGTTCGGCGGCCCCGGGCGAGCGACGGCCGCGACTCGTGACCTCGCCTGGTATCTACGAGCGTTGCCGCGACGCGCGCTGCGAGACGGATTGGACGTTCTCCACTGCACGACGTTTCGTGCCCCGTTCTCGGTCGACGTTCCACTCGTGGTCACGTTCCATGACGTTGCCGTTCTCCGTCATCCGGACACGTTCAACCGTTGGACTCGGATCTACAGTCAACGAGCTCTTCCGCGAGTCGTGGAGGCGGCAGGCGCGATCATCGCGGTCTCGGAGTTCACGCGCGACGAGCTCTGCGATTTCTTCGGATGTTCGGAGGAGCGGATCGACGTCATTCCGAACGGCGTCGGGTCGGCGTTTTCTCCGCACGGTGAGCGTGAGTCCGGCGAGTACGTGCTCGCCGTCTCCACGCTCGAGCCTCGGAAGAACCTCTCCAGGCTGGTCGAGGGCTTTCGGCTGGCCGACCTCGGTGGTGCGGAACTGCGAGTGGTCGGCGCTCGAGGATGGGGGGATGTGACCGTGGCCGGGAGCCGGGTGCGCTGGCTTGGGGAGATCGGCGACCCTGAGCTCGCACGCCTCTATCGAGGAGCGCTGTGTGTTGCCTACCCATCGCTTTACGAAGGATTCGGTCTTCCGGTGCTCGAAGCCATGGCCTGCGGAGCGGCGGTTGTCACCTCGGAAGCGCCGGCCCTGCGCCAGCTTGCCGACGGCGCAGCCGTTCAGGTCGACGCTCTCGAGCCGGAGGCCATCGCGAGGGGTCTCGAGTCGGCGGCCGCTCGAAGAAATGAGCTTGCGGAAGCTGGCATCGAGCGGGCATCTCACTACACCTGGGATGCCGCGGCGCAAGCGACAGCCGAGGTCTACGAGCGAGTTTCGCGGCGCGCGTAGCGGTCTGAGAGAAATGGGGGAGCGACCCGCCGGGGCGATGGGGGGTGGGTTTCAACCACGACGGGCCGCCCGGGCGCACGCTGAGAGGACGCTGCGGCTCCAACCTCTCGGTGCTGCCATGGACCTCTCGTTCGACCCCGAGCAATCGGATCCTCTAGTCGCCTCCCGACCGTTAACGTCCTCTGCGTGCCACCGCTAGTCGTTCTCGATGCTGAC
>CAYTCZ010000095.1:0-6366 GCA_964436315.1 uncultured Gaiellales bacterium
CGCAGGCCTTCCGCTCGGAACTTGAACGACTCGGTTTCATCCTCACGGGTGAGCGACGCGAAGAGGCGGGCAGCTTCGAGTTGCGGCTGGAGCGGGATCTCTAATCCGTCTCGGCGGAGTCGTCGGGAACGATTACGCGGAGCGCGTCCCGCTCGGCCTCGTAGACCGCGGTTTCGACGTCGCCCAGATCCTCGCCGTCCACCTGAAGGGGGAGCGGTTCGTCGCACTCGATCTCGATGAGATCGGCGTCGTGAACGTAGATCATGTCCGAAGACCTCTGCTGTCCCGGCCTCCCGAGCGTCCAGTAGACCAACTTCGGGATGTCAAGCCGACTGACTCGCTTCGGTGCGAGGAGATCCAGGCCGAGCTCGAACTTCGCCTCGGGAGTTCCGCGCAGTCGAAGCTTCCCCATGTAGGCATACGGATCCGTGTTTCCGACGATCACGAAGGCGCCTCGGCCATGGCCTTTGACCGTTAGGGCCGCTTCGAGCTTCCCTCCCTGTGCAGAGAGAATCCGCAAGAGTTCCTTGACGAAAGCGGTGTCTGGTGGACGCCGACCGCTGCCGCGCCCGATGTCGTCGATGCGGCGGACGAGTTCAGCGAAGATGCCTACGGCCGAGTTGAAGGTGAACCGGCGGCCATTCACGCGGCCCAGCGAGATTGTGCGCACGTTCCCGGACTCGACTAGTGCCCGCGCTGCCTCGACGGGGTCGCGAGGGATTCCCAGCGTCCTTGGGAGAACGCTCGTCGCGCCGCCGGCAAGGAAGCCGACCGGAATCGGTCCTGTAAGCCCGTTGACGACCTCGTTGTGGCCTCCGTCTCCGGCAAAGACGTAGAGCCGATCGAACTCTGTCTCGAGGCTTTCGGCGAGCTCCTCCCCGTGACCAGCGTACTCGGTGAGCACCGTTTGGGTCGGCTCGAGGACTGCTTCGACCGCCGTGATGAGCTCGGGCGTCACGGCCGAGGAGTTGGGATTGACGATGAGGGCGGAAGTTGGCTTAGCCATGAGGATTCTGCGTCAAGTGACCGCGTCTGACGGCTCTCCAGCATAGACCCGCCTCATCCCGGGATCAGGCGGCGACCGTCCGGGGCTCGTCCCATCATGGGTACGCACTGACCTCTCCGCAGCTCTTCTTTCGGCACGCACTCATTGCCTTTGTGATCGTCGGCGCCGTCGCCGGGCTCTTCGGTAGTGCCGCGCGGGCTCAGACAGCCGAGGACGGGCTCGCGCAGAAGTGGGCTCCCGTGCTCCGTCTTCAAGTTCAGGAGGAAGAGTGCGGCGACGGGGAGCCATACCAGCCGATCGACTTGGACGCGATCCTGGACAACGTCGGGGTTGCCTTCCGCGGTCCCTGGGATCAGGTGAACCTCGTCTCGGTCGGGCCCTCAGCGGAGCAGCTTTCCGCGGGGTTCACCGACTACCACCTCGACTTTCCGGGCGATCCGCTGAATCCCGGGTGCGATTACGAGAAGTGGGGCAGGAGGATCACCGAGGACTTGGCGCCCACTGCCTACGCCAGGGTCGTGACAGAGCCTGGAAAGCCCGGCGAGCTCGCGCTCCAGTACTGGTTCTACTACGTCTTCAACGACTTCAACAACCTGCACGAAGGCGACTGGGAAATGATCCAGCTCAACTTCGCTGCGTCCAACGTCGAGGAGGCGCTCGGTCAGAACCCGACAGCGCTCGGCTACAGCCAGCACTCGGGGGCCGAGAAAGCGGACTGGGGCGAAGAGAAGCTCACCGTCGTCGAGGGAACCCACCCCGTTGTCTACCCCGCCGCCGGGTCACATGCGAACTACTTCACGTCGACCCTCTTCCTGGGACGGAGTGCCGCTCAAGGAGTCGGCTGCGACGACACGACCGGACCGTCGCGCGATCTTCGACCACGGATCCTGACCATCCCGACCGAGTCCGAGGACTACCTCGAGGAGTATCCGTGGCTCGGCTTCGAGGGGCGCTGGGGCGAGCTCCAGCCATCGTTCTTCAACGGTCCGACAGGGCCCAACAAGAAGACGCAGTGGACCGAGCCGATCAGCTGGTCCGAGGACTCGTGGCGCGACAAGAGCTTCGCCGCTCCTGCCGCCACACTCTTTGGTAGCAGCGCGACCGACTTCTTCTGCGAAGCGGTGGAGTTCGGCTCCGGCATCCTCACCCAGGCGCTTCGGGATCCGCTGCCGCTCGCCCTCACACTTCTTGGTCTCGCAGGCCTGATTGCCTGGGGCGCGGTCAAGACTCAGTGGGAACCTGGGGCGCCGCTCCGACTCGAACGCCGTCGCGCCTGGGGCCAGATCGTCACCGCGTCACGGCGCATGTACTGGACACGTAAGCGTCTGTTCGCCGGTATCGGGCTCGTGTTCATTCCGCTCGGGGCGATCATTGCCCTACTCCAGGCGATCATCTTCCGGCTGACGCCCCTTGGTGGGGCCCTCGATTCCGCCGGGGAGTCGAACACGTTCGTGGTGACGTTGGCTCTCCTCCTTGGCCTCGTCTTCAACATCACAGGGCTGGCGATCGTCCAAGTTGTTACCTCGAGGGCCATGGTCTTCATCGACGAAGGTGGCTCGCTCACAGCCCGCGAGGCCTATCACCGCGTCAACGGAAAGATCGGCTCTCTCGTCGGTGCAGTCGTCCTCGTCGCCGCAGCAGTCACGTTGCTCTTCCTGAGCGTCTTTCTCGTCCCGATCGGGGTCTGGCTCCTCGCGCGCTGGATGTTTGCCAATCAGGCAGTGGAGCTCGAAGGACGCTCGGCGGTGGGAGCTATTCATCGGAGCGCGACGCTCGTGAAGGGTCACTGGTGGCGAACGGCGGCCGTCGGACTGACGGTCAACGCCCTCGGCCTGCTGGTCGGTCCGCTCATCGGTGCGCTGCTCCTCTTTGCGACCGACGCGTCGTTCCACGCCGTCAATCTCGTCGCCGCGCTCATCTACACGGTGACGATCCCGTTCGTCGCGATCGTGACCTGCTACCTGTACTTCGACCTCGAAGTGCGCCATCGCTTGGAAGAAGACGTCCTTCACGCCGACGTTCTGCCCAAGGAGTAGCTGAGCCGGCTTGGCCGGTGGCGTGCGAGTGACTACTCGACCTTTATGGAGCCGAAAATCGCCCAACCGCTGATTTGAAAAGCGGGACCGTCGCCCTGCTCGGCCTTCACTTTGCGAGAGCCGAAGATGCTCGCGCCGCCCATGGATACTTGGCTTCCGTGGGGCACGCGGATCTCGATCGAGCCGAAGATCGATATTGCTCGAAGCCTTGCGCCCTCGCCCGGCTCCGCCTGCCGCAGGTCGAACTCCCCGCCTCCGAGAAATGCAACGGCGGTCTCCTGGGTCCAGCCGACTGCTAACGGCTGATCGCCGAAACTCCCGAGCAGCGCCAGATTCATCAGACCCTCCGGCCCAGCCTAACGGGTTCCTGCCATCAAATCGACGACCGATGGGCGCGGAGTGAGCCCCCTCGGCGGACGCCAACCGGGGGGACGGTTCGTCCCCCCGACCGCGTAGTGCTAGGAAGCAAGCGCCCTCGACTTGATCGAGTCGAACTCCTCCTGGGTGATCGCACCACTGTCGAGCAGTTCCTTCGCTTTGGCGATCTCGTCGGCAGTTCCGCCGCTTTGTGAAACCGATTTGACGTACTCATCGAATTGCTCTTGCTGTTCCTGGGCTTGTTGAACATCGCGTTCCGCCATCTTGTCGCCCTGCGCGATCACGTACACGAGCACACCGAGGAACGGCAGGATGATGATGAATATCGTCCAAGCAGCTTTCCCCCACCCCGAGATGTCGTCTCGTCGGAAGACATCAATGAGGATCCGGATAACGAGGAAGATCCAGAGGAAGAAGAGGAAGAACAGAAGCATCGTCCAAATGATTTCGAGAAGTGGATATTCGGCTGCTAGAGGCATGTGGTCACCTCCTTTCCTTTCTCACCGGAGCGGGAAGCTATCACGCTCCGAGGGCAGTTTGGGTGCACGAACGAACGGGATCCGACGCCGATCGGGTGGAAAATAGATCAGTAGCCGTGATCTCCGATGGGGCGGCCGGCGATCGGGGAAGGCGGCTAGCGAACTGCGGCCGATTGCATTAGCGGCGCAGCCGCCGCCGCCACTCCTCTTCCTCAGCGGCTTCCTTTTCGGCCCTTCGCCAGCGCAAGACGAGCACGAGCACGATGATGGCGGCGGCGATCGCGGCGGCTGTATAGAAGACGAGTGCGAAGTCGGAGAGAAATCCCGCGATGTCGGTGGATTGCGTAATGCTCGCAGCGATCGCGGAGCCGATAACCACGCCGGAGATGATCACGCCGATAGTCAGGATGCGAGTCGTCGAGCGGACGGTCTCCATCTGCTGCTCGAGTCCGGACGTATCTACATAGACCTCGAGACGGCCCTTTCGGTACTGGTCGATCCACTTGAGCGTGGCCTCCTGGAGGGATGGCAGCTCACCGGCGAGCTCTCGAAGCATGAACGTCGCTTGACCCTTAATCGCGTCCGCGATCTTCTCCGTGGTCACTTCCTCGAGTAGCAGATCCTTTGTGATCTCGACTCCGGTCCCGATGAAGTCGAAATCTGGGTCGTCTGGAACGAGCACCTGCGCGATCGCCCCGGCTTGGGTGAGGGCCTTGATTCCGAGTGTCAGCTGAGGATCCAGGCGGTAGCCGTTGTCGCGCAAGACCTCCATGGCTTCCGGAATCACACCCACGAACTGACTTGACCGTCCGGGCATGAAGAATCGGCTCATCCGACGTTCGAAGTCGCGATAGAAGGCCTTCTCATCAACGTGACGACGAATCGGCTCACTCAGCGTGAGCAGAGACTGGCCCATGCCCGTTACGTCTTTCTGTTGAAAAAGGAGGAGGAGCTGAATGAGGTTCGCCCGCTTCTGCAGCGTGAGTTCCCCGACCATGCCGAGGTCGATGAAGTTGATCTTCCCGCCATCATCTGGGGTGATCAGAACGTTCCCCGGATGGGGGTCGGCGTGGAAGAAGCCGTCGACCAGGAGCATCTTCACGGCTCCGCGGGCCGCAGAGGTCGCGAGGTAGGCGCGATCGAGTCCCCATTCGTCGATCGCCTCTGCCTTGTCGGATTTCACACCCGGGATGAATTCCATCGTCACAACCCGCTTGGTTGAGTAGTCCGGATACACGTATGGAACGTGGATACCAGGTAGGTGGTTCAGGTTCTCGCCGAGCCGATACGCGTTGAAAGCTTCGATCGTGTAGTCCATCTCGTCGATCACGTGAGAGCCGAACTCTCGGACGATCCCTCGGGCGCCGATCTCGCGCGCCATCGGCGATCGCTGCTCGGCGACGCGGGCGGCGTTCCCCATGATCGCGATATCCGCCTTTACCTGAGACTCGATATCGGGCCGCTGTACCTTCACGATGACCTCCTGGCCTCCGGGCAAGGAGGCCCGATGAGCTTGGGCCAGTGAGGCGGCGGCGAGCGGTGTCGGATCGAAGCGCTCGAAAATTTCTTCCGGAGGGCCCCCGAGTTCCTGGATGACGCGAGCCCTAACGTCCTCGTAGGCAAATGGCTTGACGTCGGAGTGGAGCTTCGACAGCTCTGCCTCCCACTCGAGCGGCAGCGTGCCACCTCGGCTCGAGGCAATCTGCCCAACCTTGACATAGGTGGGACCGAGCTCCTGGAGCATGAGTCGAACCTTGACGGGGGTCGAGAGCGACTCGAGAGGCACGGGAGAATCCCACAGTTTCTCCTGCCACCAGCGGCGCCAGTCGCCGAAGGAGCCCCGGTCGAACATGGTGTCGGAGCCGTAGCGAACGAGGGTGTTGTACACCTGCTGGAGGCGGAAGGAATTCCGGAAGCGATCGAGGACGGTCTGGGCCATTACCCCGTCTCGGCCGTGTCCGGCCGTGTGCTCGGCTGGTCACTGACAATCGGTCGGGTGGCCCCAAAGAGATTCAGAAAGACGACTCCGAAAACCCCGATCAGGAGCCCTCCGATGATCAGTGAGCCGGCTGAGCTGATCTCGATGAGCTCGGGCGCAATCGCCTCGACTATCCAGAGCACGAGCGCGTTGATGAGCAGGATGACGATCCCGAAGGTTGCGAAGAGAAACGGCAATGTCAGCAGCTGAATGATCGGTCTGATGAAGGTGTTGACGATCCCGAACAGCACGCCGAGGATGAAGAATGCGAGGGCGCTCGAGCCCGCGACGTCGCCGACGGTGATGCCTTTGAGGATCAGAACCGTGATCGAGAACGCCAACCCGTACATGGCGAAGCGCATGAGGACGACCTTCCACCTGTACTCGGGAAGGAAGATCTGGCGGAGGATCGCGCCCATGGCCGGCCAGATACTACTTCGCCGCTAGAAGCCTCTCGGACGCTCTCTCGGCCGGCGAAATCTTCACTGC
>CAYTCZ010000095.1:6466-8811 GCA_964436315.1 uncultured Gaiellales bacterium
AAAATGGGAGCTCGAGGATTCGCAGCTCGACGCGAAGCTCGCCGAGCGCCGCGAGAGGCATGGGACGCCGCCCAACATCGTCTACATCATGTGGGACGACATGCCCTTCGGCGATGCCGGTTCCCATTGCGGGTGAGGGAGCGGGCTGTGCGGCGACGAAGGCTGAAGCCATCCGTGTCGCGTAGCCAAGAACGATGAGCTCGCCCGCGTTTCGGATCTGTGTGGTGAACGCGGTGAGTACAAGTGCGTAAGGGATGACGTAGATGAGCAGGATGAAAGCGCCTGCCCCGAGCTTGCTCCGGGTGATCGCAACCCAGAGCCAGTCGAACGTGCCCGCAACCCAATCCGGAAGCGCACCGGTGGCCTCAGGCTCGAAGGCCGCGGAGTCGGTCTGCTCCTTCGTCTTGTCCAGCTGTTGTTCGTCGGGCGCGTCCACCTAGCGGCGGGTTATCGTCGATCGCGTTCCGGGCGACCCCACACGGGGCGATCGACATCAATAGCGCGGCAGGGGCGGGCCGCCGTAGTAGTCGTAGGCGCCGGTTTGAGCGAAGCGGTCCACGCAACGGGAGAGGGCGACCTCGTCGAGCTCAATCCCCAGGCCAGGTTGATCCGAAACCGACACCACACCGTTCTCTGGGGAGAACGGACCGCCCGCGATCACGTCGTCCGCGGTCCAACGCAGCAGCGACTGGCTTGGGAGCTCGATGTACGGCGTTGCTGCTACGACGTGGAGGTAGGCTGCGGTCGCGATCCCAAGATCCCCACTGTAGAACCAGAAGCCAACGCCGCCGGCCTCACAGTCTGCGATGAACTTCCGAGTGCCGGCGATCCCGCCGCAGAACCCGAATCCGATCACCAGCGTATCGGGTGTGCCGAGCTCGGAGGCCAGTTCGACGTCGGGCGTGTGAGCCGAGAAGGGGATCGCGGTAGATTCCCGTAACTCGGCCATCTCCTCGAACGATGCAACCGGCTCCTCGATGTTCGCGATGCCGAACGGCTCGAGGGCCCGCAGAGCGTCTCGTGCAGTGTCCAGGCGCCAGCCCATGTTCCCGTCGAGACGGAGCGCCCGCTCGGCTCCAATTGCAGCCCTGATCTCACGCACCATTCGGATGTCCTCTTCGAGCGGGCGGACCGCAACCTTCCCTTCGAAGATCGGCGAACCGTGCTCTTCAATCATTCGGGCACAGTAGGCGGCGATGTCGATCGGCCTGGTCTCGCTTAGTCCGCGGTAGGCGAAGTACTCGCTGAAGGCAACTTCCCTGCGGCAGGCTCCGCCGAGCAGCTCGAAGAGGGGCTTGCCGTCTTCCCGGCCAGCAACATCCCAGAGGGCGATCTCAACGCCGCTCAACGGATTGTCGATGAGCACCTTGGCGTCGCGTCGGTGCTTAGCCCGAGGACGCGGACGCCGACCCAACTCGGAAAGAACCTCGGTGTAACTTCGGCCAACGAGCGATTGGCCGAGCTCCCCGGACAAACTGGCTGAGTCGGCCGGGGACGTGCTCTCACCAAGACCGACGACTCCGTCGGCGGTGGTAACCCTGACGACAGTTCGGTTGATGCCGGCAACGACGCCTGGTGCCATCTCGTAGGGGATTTCAAGCGGGACGCTTACCGGCCAGGCCTCGATGCTTGCGATCTTGCTCACGGCGCGATGATGACGGATACGGCCACCAGATGGGAAAATGGCATCGTGTTTGACCGGAGTCGCTTAGAGAAGCTGGTAATCCCTGATCGGGACCTTTCGCAGCGGGAGTGCGAAGAGGTCGCGCGAGCAACCGCCGAGCACATCGACCTGACTGAGCTTCCTCGGGAAGGGGCGGGCCTCTTCGAGCTTCTCTGGCGCAACGACCACTCGGAGGCGTGGCTCAACGGTTGGTGGGAGGCGCGCGACACCGGGTTCCACGATCACGAAGGATCGTGCGTCGGTGTCTTCGTCATCGACGGCCGGGTGCGCAATGAGGCGCTCGCTCTCGAAGGCTCACGTCGGATCAAGACCTACATAGGGGGCGAATCCTTTTGTCTCCCAGGGGCTGGCATTCATCGGATGGACCATGAATCAGGTGCGCTGACAATCCACGTTTACTCTCCGGCGATCCAACACATTGGGCATTACGAACTCGTCAACGGTGAGTTGCAGAGGACGATCTGCTCGCCGGACGAGGAATCGCTTCCGAGTCCGGGACTCTTGGCGGCACTGGACAACTGAAGTCAGAAGTCTGACGCTCCCTTGGCTCTTGAGGCGCAATGCGTGCGTCGCAGCCGGCTATCCTCGTCGGTGGGCGGCGGGAGGTGGTGGCACCCCCCGGTCGTTGCAGGTCGAATCGCCGGCGGCGAATGAGGCGCCG
>CAYTCZ010000095.1:8911-15075 GCA_964436315.1 uncultured Gaiellales bacterium
GCGAATGAGGCGCCGTTTGGTTCGGGCCCGTGTGTCCGGCGATCACCCGGCGGCCCATCCCAATGCGATCCGCTCAGCGAGAGCCTCCTCGACGGCCCTGCGGCCATCCTCGAAGACCGGCTCCCCGTGTGACACAAGGACCATCTCGATCGGTAGCTCGAGAAGCGGGAGAAGAGCCTCGCGCAACTCGGACACCGTGATGCCGCTGTCGAGGTAGGCGAGCCAGGAGGGCGGACAGATGCGAAGACCACCGCCCTCGGCTCCAAGGAGCCGATCGCCCGGTACGAGCGCGCCATGCTCTGAAAGCCAAACCATCACCTCGCCGGCTCGTCGGATCGGAATCGTCTCGACACCTTGCGGAAGCGTCGCCCTGGCGCGCGACGTTGAGGCTCCATAGCGCGCAGCGAAGGCGTCTCGGCTTCGCCGATGCCAGCGCAACGTCGTCAACACGACCACGCGCTGGCCGTGGCCCTCTACCTGGGCATCCATCAGCCGCCAGAAGCTCTTCGCATCGGCCGGAAGCTGTGGATCGATGACCAGAAACGCGTCTCGCGCTCGGTATGCGACCGACCCGACATCCGGAGGCCAGTCGTCTGGACTGTCGATCTCGCCGCCGGGTCGCCACTCGGGATGTCGGGCTGTCCACCGGATGAGTCCCGGACGGATTTCGTCAAACTTCATCGAGCCGAGCCTATCGACAAGCCATCGGTTCTCCGTTTGCCGAGCGGACACTTCGTAGTAGCTTCTGTCGGGTATGGCTACTCCAGTGTCCTGGTTGCTCATCGAGAAAGGCTGGGAAGTCGTCGACCGAAACGGCGGCTCCGCCGGTCATGTCGTCGAGCTTCTTGCCAACGAGAAACTCGACATCTTCGATGGCTTCACGATGAAGCACCTACGGATCGAACACGAACGCTATGTCCCAGCTGAGCACGTCGGCTTCATCACCGAAGGCCGCATCGAACTCTCATTGACTGCCGATCAAGTCGCGGAGCTCGACGTCTACGACCGCGGACGCCGGTTTCGGCGGTAGCCGTGGCGAGAACGGTGAGAGCTCGTTCCGCGGCGCGGCAGGATTCGGGTTCTGCTAGACCGCTCACCCCGCAGGACGCCTCGTTCGTCCGGCTCGACCGACTTCAGTTGCCCATGCAGGTCGCCGTTCTCGCAGTGTTCCAGGGTGGAGCATGGCTCGACGCTGGTGGCTTTGACCTCCAACGGCTTCGCGACTATCTCGATTCTCGACTCGGAGGTGTGCCCGAGTTTCACTCCCGGGTCGGGGTTGCGCCGAAAACAGGTGAACCGACTTGGTCACGCGTTCCCACACTCGATCTCGGGGAGCATGTGAAGCTCCTACCGCCAGACGGAAGTGCCGAGGCTCGGGTCGACTCCTTCCTTTCCGATCGCCTCGATCGCGGAAGTCCCCTCTGGGAGATCGGCGTCATCCCAGAGGTCGAGGGTGTCGATACTTTCGGCATCGTATGGAAGGTTCACCACGCCCTGGTGGACGGAGTCGCCGGGATCGAGTTTCTCCGCGGCATCTTTCAGCCGAAGAACGGATCTACAGGGCTGAGCGGTTCAGGTCGCCGTGATTGCGAGCCGCGGGTAGGCAAGAGGCACACCGACGCGAGGGGCCAGAACGGCCCGGCGAGGTCGGGCGGGCCAAAGCTGCGGGCCGTCGCGGAGGGGCTGACCCGAACGACCGCGAGTCCGCTAACCGAGCCGGTGCTGTCGAACCTGGCCTCGCAATGGTTTCACGTCGATCGAAAGGAGCTTCGGCTCATTCGTCGCCGGACTGGGGTCAAGGCCAATGCCATCCTGCTCGCAGCATTGGCTGGTGGGCTTCGAAGACTCATCATCCACTGGGCACTCGATCCTGCTGAGATGCGACTGCGCGTTGAAGTTCCGGTCGCTACGCAGCGACGGCGAGCGAACGGCGAGTTGGGCAACCGGCTTGGGATCATGTTGATTCCGTTGCCGCTCTGCGAGGAATCCCCGGAGCGCCGACTCATCTTGATCGACTCGGAGCTCGAGAAGCGCCAGCGAGAAGGATGGCACGTCGACTTCGAGCTGCTCGCCCGGCTGCTCGCGCTGGCGCCATCGCTGATGGGCCGCTTGTACACCGGGATCATGACCCACATCCGGCCGCACAATCTCATCTTTTCGAGCATCCCTGGCCCCGCCGGCCCACTGACGATGCAGGACGCCGAGTTGACAGCTCTGTATCCACTGATCCCCCCGATGCATGGCCATGCGGTTGGCGTCGCGGCGATTTCCTACCGTGGACGAATCCACTGGGGAATCCGCAGTGCTCTCTCGGACGCCACCGATGCGGACCGCCTGAGAGAGGGAATCGTGGAGGGCCTGAAAGAGCTTCGCTGAAGCGGGGTTGGCGCACGGCGGCAATCGCGATTTCGCCGGCCAGCGCGCGGCGTACCCTTTGGAAGATGGCCGCCGCACTTCGACTCGACGCGCCGCGGGAGGAGGTGCTTGCGCGCGCGACGGAGCTCATTGCCGAGGCTTGGCAGAGCTTTGACCGGTTCCGCCCGGAGGAGCCGCCACTCGACGAGCATGTCCTCGCGCTCTTGCGAGAGCAGCTTCCGGACGAGCCAACACCGGCACTCGAGGCTCTTGCCGAGACCGCGCGGATTCTGGATGTGAGCATCGCCCAGCCGAGACCGCGGTACTTCGCCTTCATCGCCTCGTCCGGACTCGAGATCGGAGTCATCGGCGATGCCCTTGCATCGTGCTTCGACGTGAATCTCGCCGTGTACGCGGCCGCGGCCACCGAGGTCGAGCGACAGGCGGTGCGTTGGGTTGCCGACTACGTCGGCTTCCCGGCGGGCAGTGGGACGTTCACGAGCGGCGGAACCGTGGGGAACCTGACCGCACTCGTCGCGGCGCGCGAGCATGCGATGCCAGACAGTCGAACGGCGGGCTTCGACGGACGTCAGCCGGTTGTCTACACGTCCACCGAAGCCCACTATTCCGTCAAGCGCGCTGTCGAGATCCTCGGTTTCGGTGCGAAGAATCTCCGGCTGATTCCGGTCAACGGGGAGCATCAGCTCGATATCGCGTCTCTGGAGGAGGTTCTCGACGCTGACTTTGCGGCCGGTGCGACTCCCGTCGCTGTCGTCGCTAACGCAGGAACGACCTTGACCGGCGCAGTCGATCCGCTTGAGGAAATGGCCGAACTCTGTGAGCAGCGGAGCGTCTGGCTCCACGTCGACGGTGCGTACGGACTTGCCGCAGCCCGAGCGCCGTCCACGGCTGAGCTCTTTAGCGGGCTCGGACGGGCGGATTCAGTGACGCTCGATGCCCACAAATGGCTCTACCTTCCCAAAGCGTGCGGCGTCGTGCTGGTACGCGACCCAGACGCGCTACAGGCCGCCTTCTCGCACAAGGAGAGCTACATGCCCCACCGGGTCGGCGAGCAGCATGCGGTTGAGTCGACGCTCGAGTACTCACGCCCGTTCCGCTCGCTGAAACTCTGGCTCGCCTTTCGTGTCCACGGGGCGGCCGCAATTCGCGCTGCGGTCGAGCGCAACATCGGGCAGGCGAAGCTTCTCGCTGCCGAGATTCGGCATCATGCCGATCTCGAGCTCCTGATGGAGCCCACGCTCTCGGTGGTTCCGTTCCGCCACGTTCCGGCACGAGTCCGCGATCTCAACGACCACAATCTGCGTCTGGCCGAGGCACTTCAGGCCGACGGGCGCATTTACGTCGCTGCGGCGACGATCGACGACTCGGTGTGGCTCCGTCCGTGCATCGTCAACTTCCGGACGAGCGACGACGACGTCCGTGCGCTCGTCGCAATCGCCCGTGAGCTTGGCGACGAGCTGGCGACCGAGCCGCTGAGCGCATAATCGTCGACGGCTCGACGCTGGTTGCAAAGCCTGGTCCCGCCGTCCTATCCTCGCGCAATGGCCGAGGGCGTGCCAGGCGACCAACTCGCGTCGCTGCGTGAGGGGAAAACGCGCAGACTCGGCGTCTACTTCCCAGATCTGAATGGGCTCCCGCGAGGGAAGGAGATTGCCAGGCGGGACCTCGAACGTGTTCTCGATGGAGGCTACGGCCTCACAATGTCGATCTTCGCGCTCGACTACGGTGGTGACGCGGTGGAGGGTACCGGACTCGGGCCTGAGGTCGTTTTTCGTGATCTGGTCGTCCGGCCCGATCTGGCAACCCTTCGACCCGCGCCGTGGATGGACGAAGGACACGTCGTGCTCGCGGACGTCGAGGTCGACGGCGTGCCCGCGCCGTTTGCGCCCCGGACGATTCTGAAACAGATCGTGAGGGAATACAGGGAGATCGGACTCGAGCCCGTAATCGGTGTGGAGCTCGAATACCACGTGCTTCGCGTTGCTGCCGACGGTTCCCTCGAGCCCTACGACGACTTGGCTGGTGCGCTGTACATGCCGCCCGGCCACGTGTTCGACAGTCAAGCTCTCCTTCCGCTGATTCACGACTGGGTGGAGGCGATGGACTTGCCAGTGACGCTGCTTGCTCGTGAATTCAGCCCTGGTCAGTACGAGATCAACCTCAATCACGACGCCGCCGTCGCGGCCGTCGATGGCGCGTACCTGTTCAAGATCGCGGTCAAGGAGGCGGCTGCGAGCCTCGGACTCGTTGCGACGTTCATGGGCCGCCCGCTCGACCAGTTAGGTGGCAACGGCCTTCACTTCCATATCAGCCTCGTGGGCGAGGGAGCCAACCGCTTCGACGATCCGGGCGGTCTTCACGGAGTGTCCGATCTGGCTCGCTCCTTTGTCGCGGGATGCATGGAGCACCTGGACGGTTCAGCCGCCGTGATGGCGCCCAACATCAACGCCTACAAGCGATTCTCGACCCTGTCGCTTGCTCCGTACTACAACACCTGGGGCCTGGACAACCGGACGACGACGTTGCGAGTTCCGCCGGAGCGAGGGGAGGCAACTCGCGTCGAACATCGCCTTCCGGACGGCGCGGCGAACCTCCATACGAGCGCTGCCCTCGTCCTCGCTGCAGGGCTGGACGGAATCAAGCGTGGACTCGATCCGGGCGAACCGTTCGAAGGAAACGCAAGCGTGATGGCGGAGCTCGATCTGCCGAAGGTTCCGATGTCCCTCCGTGATGCACTGGCGGCGATGGAGCGCGACGAGTTCGTTACGGGCTTTCTCGGCTCTGAGTTCGTACAGGCTTTCGGCGCGCTCAAATACGCCGAGCTTCATCGCTTCGAGTCGACCGTGACCGAATGGGAGACCCGACAGTACGCCCGCCACCTGTAATCGATTCAGGAGAGACAATGGCCCACGTCGAACCGCTCAGACGAGAGGACTTACCGGAGCTCGAAGAGCTCTTCCAACTCTACGACGACACGCTGAGCTTCACGCCCAACAGCCTCTACACGATGGCTCGGCGGCCTGAAACACTGCGGGTCTTCTCCGACCTGATTACCGCTATCTGGCGAGTCGGAACAGTCCCGGTCGAGCTGAAGCCGTTGATCGCGATCATCTCGAGCACCGCGGCCGGTTGCCGCTACTGCCAGGCGCACGAGACCGTCGATGCCCAGATGCGCGGTGTCTCGACGCAGAAGATTGCCGCGATCTGGGAGTTCGAGGAGAGCGAGCTCTACAACGATGCTGAACGAGCCGCACTGCGCTTTGCCTGGGCGGCGTCCGTGGTTCCGAACGCGGTGACGTCCGAGCGCTTCGACGAACTGCGGCGGCACTGGGACGACGGACAGATCGTCGAGATTCTCACGGTCATCAGCCTGTTCGGATTTCTCAATCGGTGGAACGACACGATGGCTACAGACCTTGAGGAGATTCCGATGGCGTTCGGGCGGGAAACGCTTGGAAAGTCAGGCTGGGAACCCGGCAAACACGCCCGGGGCTAGCGCGCCGCGCCGGTCACTCCAACAATCACCGGCCGCGGCAATCCGAGCACCTCCACGTACCCCACACCCCCCGCGTACCCCCGCGTACCCCCGCCCGGGTGGGGGGTCCCACAAACCCAGACTAATCGGCGGGGTGTCGTGGCTCAAGACGACGGTGTGCCGACTCTGGAACAAGCGGTGTGCCTGCTCGATCTGGCCGTGGTCGCATGCCGCCACGCCTGCATCTCCGGTCGGAAGGACCTTTCCTCGCCCGCCTAGGTCTGCCTCGCGGTCGAGTCGGCTAAGAGCCTAT
>CAYTCZ010000096.1:0-15043 GCA_964436315.1 uncultured Gaiellales bacterium
CGCGTGGTGGGCAGCGAGGAAGCTCTCGGCGGCCCGAACTCGCAAGTGATGAACGACGTTGCAATCGGCGGCCCCGGCTTCGTGGCAGTTGGGTACGAGTTTCCCGGTCAGGCGGCCGTGTGGACCTCGGTCGATGGCACGAGCTGGAGCCGTGTTCGCGCTGATGAGACAGTGTTCGGGCCGTCGATGCCGGTCGAGTAGGTCCCGTTCCTCCTCATGACGGCGGTCGCGGCAGCGGAAGATGGCCGTGTTGTTGCGGTCGGGAGCGACTGGCTGCGTCTCCCTGGTGACACCGAGCCCTCTGGCCTTGGTGCGGCGTGGGTCTCCACGGATGGCGTCTCCTGGATCCGCGCAGCCCACGATGATGCGGCCTTCGGTGACGGGTCGACCGGCTTCGGGCTCAACGATGTCGAGGCGGGCGGCCCCGGGTTCGTAGCGGTCGGGTTCGAGTCGGTGGGTGGGGTAGAGCCGTTTCTCAACGAGGTCCTGCGGACACCGTCGGAGGCGACACTGGGGCCGGAGTCGGGAAGTGCCGTGATCGTGACCACGGAAGATGGCCTGGTCTGGAGCCGCGTGCGGAATGAGCAACTCCCGGAGGCGGGCGAGAACGTCGCGCTGGCAGCCGTCGAGGCCGTCGACGGAAAGCTGGTTGCGGTCGGCTGGCGGCGCGAGCAACCTCGCGTGCTCGACGGTGACATCAATCCTGTGGTCTGGACCTCGGAAGATGGATCGACCTGGACAGAGGCAGCCGATCCCGAGGAGGATGTCTTCTCTCAGCCTGGCGGTCAGCTCATCGCCGACGTGACCGCGGGTGGCCCCGGCCTCGTGGCAATCGGCCAGGACGGCGATAGTAGAGGCTTCAACACCGCCGTCTGGACCTCGCCGTAACGGAGACGACCCACCGAGACGGACGTGGTCGACCGTAACGACTGACGCCCGGGGCATGTTTTCGCGTCTGGGCCTTGAGCCGGATGGTCAGAGACGTGATGCAAACGTGATGTCGTCGTGATCGACCACCTCTGAGATGGGGTCAGCGGATCGCCTGCCTCCGAGCAGGTGGCCGAAGCAGTGATAGCTAGCACAGAGACGTCCGAGGAGGTTGAACCAATGACACGCCTACTTGCTCTCGCTACGCTCGTGATCATGGGGGCTTTCGCCCTCGCCGCCTGTGGCGGTGATGACGATGCGGCAGCACCGGCCGAGCCAGCCCCCGTGGAAGCAGCGCCCGTATCCGAGCCGGAACCAGCACCCGAACCCACTGCCGAACCTGCGCCAGCTGCAGAGCCTGCTCTCCCGGAGCCCTCGCCGGCCGACTCGCCCCCGGCGGAAGAGGCCGACATTATCGTGACCTTCGAGGGCGAGGCCTGTCGCTACGAGGGCCCGGAGACCGTGCCGACGGAGCTTGTTCACGTTCTCTATGCCAACAAGACGGCCGGAAAGGCTGGGCTCACATTCGCTCCTCTCCTCGAAGGATTCACGCTTGAGGATGTGATCGAGTTCTACGGCGGACATCGTGCTGAGGTCGATCCCGTCGCCCCCGAAGTTCCAGAGTTCTTTGACCTCGAGGCATTCCGGACCACTCCGACGAGTGGCGTTCTTAGCGTTGGCCAGGAGATCTCGAAAAGCGAGAGCTTCAAGGCTGCTGGCTACTACGTCACGTGCAATCCAACGGATGAGAACGGCGAATGGTTCGGCATCTTCTACATCGCCGACGATGGCTTGACGAGCCGGTAGGCCATTGCGACAACGAGATGTACCGACCGTGTATGCCGGACGCTCGCACGCTCGCGGGCGTCTGGCGGCTTGGTCGGCAACGGCAGGGTCAGGGTTGACACCGCTGGCCAATTCAAGCCTCAGGCCGCTAGGTTCTAGGGTCGAGGCTGCGATGGAGTTCGGTGTCCTGGGCCCGCTTGAGGTACGCCGCGGCGATGAGATCGTCCGGCTCCGCGGCGCAAAGCAACGGGCTCTCCTTGCATCACTGCTCCTCGACGCAAACCGTGTCGTTCCGGCCGAGCGCCTGATCGACAATCTCTGGGGCGAGCGGCCGCCCGAGAGTGGAGACCACGCGCTGCGCGTCCGCGTGTCAGAACTCCGCAAGACGCTGGAGACTGAGGGTGCACCGGGCACGATCACCACTCGGGCGCCCGGGTACGTCATGAACGTCCGTCGGAACCAGCTCGATCTGTTTCGCTTCGAGGACGGTCTCCAGCGCGGGGCCACCGCTCTGGCCGACGAGGATTTCGCCGCGGCGTCGCACGAGTTGCGCGAGGCTCTCGATCTCTGGCGCGGGCCAGCCCTCGCAGATGTCGTGGGCGAGGACTTCGGCCGCTCCGAAGCCATGCGGCTCGAGGAGCTACGGCTGCACGCCCTCGAGCTGTGTATCGAAGCCGAGCTCGCGCTGGGCAAGCACGAGGAGCTCGTGAGCGAGCTCCAGTACCTCGTCGAGGACCATCCGCTAAATGAACGTCTTCGCGCTCAGCTGATGCGCGCTCTCTACGCAACTGGTCGCCAGTCAGAAGCCCTCGACGCGTACCGGAGTGGTCGGAAGCAGCTCGTGACCGAACTTGGAATCGAGCCGAGCCCGACGCTCCAGGCACTCGGGCGCGACATACTGCGGCACGATCCGGCCCTCGAAGCGACTGGCCCAAGCGCGGCACCCGCACCGAGGGTCGATAAGCCGCCCTCCCGTTCGCTGCTCGTCTTGCCGAGCAGTGAGGAGGCAGTCGACAATCTGTTGGCGCTGTCGGAGCCGATGGCTCGAACACCTCCCCACGAGCTCATCCTCATGCGGCTCGTCGGCCAAGATGACGAGCTCACGTCGATCGCCGCCAGCCTCCATGACCGGCGGGAGCAACTCGTCGCCGACGGCCTCTCGGCACGCGCCGCCGCCTTCGCTACCGTGAACCCGGGCGCTGATGCGGTCCAGGTCGCCCACGAGCAGACGGTCGACCTGATCCTCGCCGACCTGGAGCTATCGCCTGACGGAGGCGGCAAGCTGGCCTCCGACTCCGTGACGTTGCTCGAGCGGGCGCCGTGCGACGTCGCACTGCTTCAGGACCGAAGCGAGAACATCAAACTGACTCAGCGTCCGGTGGTCGTCCCGTTCGGTGCAGCCGACCACGACTGGGCGGCAGGCCAGCTCGCGACCTGGATCGTGAAGGCGCACGACTCGCGACTCCAACTCGCCGGCGTCGGCAAGGGCTCTGCCGGGCAGGGCCGCGACGCAAGTAGGCTGCTCGCACGCGCCTCCCTCCTCCTCCAGAAGACGCTCGGAATCACGGCCGAGCCGTTGGTCGTCGACGAAGGTGCCGAGGCACTCGTCGAGGCGGTCGCTGAGGCGGGCCTCGTCGTCGCTGGGCTCGCAAGCCTCGAAGAGCGGCGCGAACTCGGCTCAGTTCGACTCTCACTCGTCGAAAGCGCGGCTCCGCCCGTGCTCCTGGTTCGTGAGGGTCTGCGACCGAGCGCTCTCGCCCCTACCGAGAGTTTGACGCGGTACACCTGGTCGATGACGATTGCTGACGGTTAGAGTCGCTGCACACGTGAGAATCCTCATCAAGAGTGCGTTTGGGTCCGATGACCCGACGAAGGCCGCGTTCGCGTTTATCCACGCCAACGCGCTGGCCGAGTGTGGTCACGAGGTGCGCATCTTCCTCCTCGGCGAGGCGGTCTCGCTGATGCGGACTCCCGTTGCCGACGCCGTCGTGCCGGTCGGTTGGCCGCCGCTTCGTGAGACCCTCGCCAAGACAAAGGAGCTGGGAACCGAGGTCTTCGTCTGAGGTGCCTGTTCGCGGGCCCGTGGGGTCCTCGAGTCAGATCTTGAGGGGAAGAACGCGAGCTTCTCGGATCCCTCGATCCTCGTCGATCTGATCGAGTGGGCTGAGAAGATCCTCTCCGAGTAGGCGTCTAGAGCTCGATCAGAGCGGGAGCCAGCGCCCGCAGATCATCGATCCTTGGGTCGGACGGATCATCGCCGAGGACCTGAATGCACACGTGATCGGCACCGGCGTCCAGATGCGCCTTGACGCGGCCGGCGATTGCCTCGACATCGCCGTAGGCGACGATCGCGTCCGCGAGTGCGTCGCTCCCTCCGTCAACCAGATCCGCGTCGGCCCAGCCGAGCCGAACGAGGTTCCGCCGGTAGTTGTCGAGCTCGAGGTAGTAGGGGAGGTGGGCCTTCGCGACAGCACGGGCTTCCGCCTCATCCGCCCGCAGCACGACCGCCTGCTCGGGCGCGAGTAGAGGCCCCGGCCCGACTATTTCTCTCGCTCGCCTCGTGTGCTCGACGGAAACGAAGTACGGGTGCGCGCCGAGTGAGAGTTCAGCCGATAGAGCGAGCATACGGGGCCCAAGGGCGGCCAGAACACGGGGTGGTGCATCTTCGCCCGGACCGCGGTACGAGGCGTCGTCCATCGCCTCGATGTAGTGCCGGATCGTCTCGATCGGCTTTCGGTACGTCCCGCCGCGGATAGCGACCGACGGAGCATGGGAGACCCCGATGCCGAGGAGGAACCGATTCGGATAGGCCTCGGCCAGGGCCCGAGCTCCATTCGCCATTGCCATCGGGTCGCGCGCGTAGATGTTCGCGATCCCCGACGCGACGACGATCTGACTTGTCCATTCGAGGAGCATCGTCCCCTGGCTCATCGCCTCTTTCGTGCCAACACCCTCGGGATACCAGAGGGTTCCGAAGCCGAGCTCCTCGATCTCGGCCGCGGTCTCTCGAGCCTGAGAGGCCCCCATGAGTCCGAGAGCGACCGTCCAGATTCCAACACGTCCAAGGTCCACGGGCCCGCAGCCTACTCGGCCTGCGGAAGAACGTGTCCGTTAGGTGTTGTCTCAGCCTGGCCTCGCGGGTCCACGCTGCGGCCACCGGGATTCAAACCGCAGCGTACTGTGGCGCCACCGAGCCAAAGTGGGGACCCGGCTCGGCAGTGACCGGGATGCTCTCACAGCAGCGAGGAGTGTCAAGCCTCCAGAGGCGCAAGAGCAGGCGGTCGCGGTCAGCCGGCGAGGCAAGGCTGGACTGAGCTCGCCCGGGAGGCGCTCGCCAGGGAGGCGAGTCCGAGGGCCGCAGGGCAGTACATCTACGGTACGACCAAGGCCCGAGGGCGAAGCATCCCGCCGCGAGCGTCGTCAGGCAGACCGCGGAGCCGGGCTCCGCCCGGCGGGAGCGGTCAGCCGGCGAGCGAGTTCAGTCGAGGAACGCGACCTAGGTCGCCCGCCGCCCAGACAAGAGCGACCTAGGCCAGAGCCCGAAAGCTGCCGCAGCGTGAGAGGAAAGTGAGCGTCGGCCTTCGAGTGCGCGTTGGTCGCACTGTCGGCCCGAACGACGCATACCGCCACTAGACGATGGTCTAGTTGGTCCCGTCACCGAACCCAGCGCCGGTCCGTACCTCTGGGCTTCACTGATCACAGCAGCGGGAGAAGCGTGTACCACACACCGAAGCCAACCGCGAAAACCGCCAGTGCAGGAACAAACCGTGGGAGCCGCAGGCGAACAGGGCCGCGCGCGAGCGCGTAGCCGAGCCCGGACGAAAGTGCAGCCATCGCGACGGTCGTGGTAAGCGCGAAACACACGAGCGCCAACGTGGCCTCGCCGCGGCTCTGCAGACTGGCGAGGACGAGCAAGCTGAGCGCCGCAGTCCCAGCAACTCCGTGTACGAGGCCAACGCTCAGCGCCCGTATCGGAGACCGGACCCGCGCATGCTCGTGTCGGTGATGTTGGTGTCGATGGGCATGGAGGTGTCGGTGTTGAACCTCCCCGTGAGTGTGAACGTGCGAATGGAAACGTCCGCGGCGCCATCGCACGAGAAGCAGCACAGCAAGCGCCACCATCATGAGCCCGACCATCACCTCAGCACCGTCTGCCAGAGCGCCGGGAAAACGCAGCCCGACGAGCACGGCCGGCACTCCGACCAACAAAACGACTGCCCCATGTCCGGCGCCCCAGGAGAGCCCTAGCGTCGCAGCTCTGCGTACGGGCTGCTCCGGTTCGAAAGCCACGAGCGTCGAAATGGCCACGAGGTGATCGGGGTCTGCCGCGTGCCGAAGTCCAAGCAGCACCGCGAGAAGAACCACGACGGGAAGCGAGTCACCGCCGGCGATCGTGACTTGATACATCACTCCCAGCACGGTTCTCCCTCGTGATTGTCAATCGCCCGCTACGGCGGGCAGGCTGTCAGTCGCCAGTCCAGCCTAGGACGGGGAGTATTCCGGTCCGACCAGGCTGGAGCAAGGCCCGAAGCATGTTGTCTCCGCAGAACCACGCGTCGATCACGACCAGCTCTCGTGGTTGGCCAGCCACCAGTTCGCGATCTCGAGTCGAGTGGCGATCCAGACGTCGTTCGCACGCTTCGCGTGCTCGATCACCTGGCGCAGCGCCCAGGTACGTCCGGCCTGACCCATCCACCGCGGGTGGAGGCCAATGGACATCATCTTCGGAGAACCTCGATGGCCTTCACCGCGGAGTTCATCGATTCCCCGCGTACAGTACTCGGCGAACTCGCTGAGTCCGAGCGAGCCCCTGTGGATGAGCCGGCCGTCGTTGTACGTGTAGGAGTACGGCACGACGAGATGTTGCTTGCCGGAGACCTCTGTGAAGTAGGGCAGGTCGTCGTTGACGGCGTCGGCATCGTAGGCAAAGCCGCCATCCTCGACAAGCAGCTCCCGCGTCCAGGGACTTCCGGAGTAGCGCGAGAACCAGCCGCGCGGTCGCTCACCGCAGACTCGCTCGATCGACTCGATCGCCCAGCGCATGTGACGCTGTTCTTCCTCTCTCGTCTCGAAGAGCCAGGGCTCAGACCATCGCCAACCGTGTGAACACGGCTCGTGTCCGGCCCGTGCGAGCCGCGGTCCAACTTCGGGATTGCGTTCGAGCGCCGCGCCACAGGCGAAGAAGGTCGTGCGAATCTCGTACTCGTCGAACACACGAAGCAACCGCCAGACACCCGCGCGGCTTCCGTATTCATACGACGACTCCACCCCAAGATCGCGGTAGCGATCGTCCATCAGGTAGTCGAGTTCGCCCTGGCCCTCATTGCGGTCATCTCCGGCAGGCTTCGAGTACTCGGAGCCCTCTTCGTAGTTCACGACGATGTTGAGCGCCAGCGCCGCACCGTCGGGCCATGTGACCTTCGGAGGCGACGCTCCATAGCCGATCAGATCGCGCTTCGGGCCCGGAACGTCAGCGTCGACAAGGCGCATCGGGAGTCTCCTCGTCTAATGGCATTCAGCGCCGTGCTTCGGTTCGGGCGGAGGAACGTCCAGCGCGGGGTTCCGAGCGAAGAATCCGACCGGCTGCAGGGAGAAGCCGATCCGGGCAACCGGCATGATGGGCCAGTCCTCGGGCCGGGGCACGTGATGGTGGCCGAACGTGTACCAGAGCACCACGTCCGTTCCCTCGAGCGCTCGGTCGGCCTGGGTCCACTCCGGAAGCCCGGCACCCCCGGGGTGCTGGTAGGGGTAATCACCCGACGCGAACAGCTCCTCCGGTTCGTACGGGGTCACCCAGAGATGGTGCTGTGCGAAGCCCGCGCGACGCGCAAACATCGAGTCGGGCTGTGCGAACGAGCGCACGTTGCTTCCCGGGACGAGCTTGTAGCCCACCGGCTCCCCCAGTCCGTTCCTCGCGTCTTCGTTGACCACCTTCCAGTACCGGCCCGAGAGCGGATCAACCTCGCGCTGTGCGTCGGACTCGCGCCGGAACAGTGTTTTCTTCGAAGTAAAAGCCGTTCCCCAGGGATTCTCGTCCCCGGTCGGAAGGGATGCTCCCTCGATTTCGTAAACAGAGTTCGGGGTCCCGTCGACGTCCAGGTCCAGTCGCACATTGAAGATGTGCTGATGGATCATTCCGTTGACACGAGGAGCAACGAGTTCGCCTGAGATCGGCTCCTCGCCCTCTGCCAACACCTGGGTCTGGAGAGCGCCCGTCAGCTTGACCTCAGACTCGAGCGTCCCGTCCTGGTACAGGTACCAGTAGAAACCGTACTCGTAGTTTCCGACCGTCGTGATCCACGAGACCACGAGCCGCCGCGAGCGTCGGACTTCAGCCCCGCCGAGCTTCGTATCCGTGTGCTTCCATAGCAGGCCGAAGTCCTCCTCGTGGAGACAGATGACGTTGCGGAGCCGGACCGGCTCGCCTTGCATGTTGCTGACGACCGCATCGAGATACTGGATCGTCCCCAAGCAGTCACATCCGAGTTCCAACGAGTTGGCGAAGGTCCCGACTTGAGCCTCGCCGAGGTCGAAGACGTTCTGGAAGAAGTGGCCCGGACTCGGGTGGCCATACGGAACCGCGAGCTCGGAGTACGAGGCTCGGTACAGAATCGGTCGCCAGTCGTCGCCGTCGAGGTAGCGGATGAGGTGAAGGACCAGGCCCTCGCGTGCGTTGAACCCGATCCGGAACTGCCATCGCTGCCACGTCACCTCGTTCCCGTCGAGCTCGAAGCTGGGTCCATCCGGTTGTTCGATCTCGAGCCTCTTCAGATCCGTTCGGAGGTCGAGTGAGTCACTGAAGTACTCGCCTGGATCAGGTGGAAGCGGTACCGCACCGTGATCCTCGACCCGCAGGACCTCCATCGTGTTGAGATCGACGATGCCGACGAGACCTTCGACGTGCCTGGCGTAGCTGTTGCCTCCCGGGCGGGGTCGGAGGAAACAAAGACCCTTGCAGAGCCGTCGCTCGCGCTCCTCGTCGGTCCCCCAGTACCCCGGCGGGATCGAGTCGATGCTGACCAGGTCGAGATCGGTAATGCCTCGGTCGGCGAGCGCGGCCCGGAAGCGCTCGTCAGACTTGAGCGCCTCAACGAAATCCCAGTACTCGTCGCCGAGAAGCGGTGGCTTTACGTCAGGCACGTGCTCCCACGAGACGACCGTTTCCCGCGTCAGCGACACGACACCCTCGTAGGTCGAACCGACCTCCGGATCGAGGACGACGACGAAGGCCCGGCGATCGAGTTGATTGCCGGAGAGGACCTCGGCCTTGGCAGGCTCCAGCAACGTGACCGTCACGAACCGGGCGCGTTCATCGAGGTCGTGTTCTTCTCTCACAAGCCGCGTCGCGGCCGTGATCTCTCTTTCGCTGAGCGGGTCCAATGGATGCGAGCCAACAGCGGTTGAATCCTCCGTCAGGGCCATGGACGCTCCGCCTCCTTTCGTCGGCTTCGCCAGTAACTGCGAGCAAAAGCGATTCTCGCAGGAAGCCGGAGCGTGCGGGAAGACCGCGACGGCAAGATGACCAACGTGTCAAGGCGATGCGTCTGACAGGATGGCGCCATGGGGGTAACGAGTGACGGGTGACCGGCGAACTCAGGCGTTCGCGTTCCTGGCCATGTCGGTGATCCTCTGGGGCGGGTCCTGGCGGGCGACCGCTATCGCGGCCGATTACTCGACGCCGCTCATGACGTCGGCAGTCCGTGTTGGCACGGCCACGCTCGCTCTCGTGGCTATGACGCTGGCGCTTCGAGCCGGCTTCCCTGCGAGAGCACTTTGGCCGTGGACGGCGGCGACCGGGGCGCTCATGGTCGTGCTGGGAAACCACGGACAGACAGAAGCGGTGATCCGGGCGGGGGCCAGTACCGCCGCCATCCTCGGCGCGACAACGCCGTTTTGGGCCGTCATCTTCGGGTGGCTGATAATCGGATCGAGAGCGTCTCCGCTGGGACTCGCCGGCATGGTCGCAGGATTCGGTGGTGTCGCCATCGTCGTCACTGCCCAGCTGGGCGGCGGCGAAGCTACCGACCCGGCGGTCGGGACCATCTTCGGCCTGCTCAGTCCAGCGGCCTTCGCTCTGGGCCTCATCGTCATCAAACTGCTCGTCGAGCGCGATCCGGACCTTGATCTGGTCGGTTTCACCACAGGCCAATACATCGTTGGCAGTGCCATTCTTCTCGCCCTCGCCTTCGCGATCGACGGAGGGAGCCAGACGATCTGGCGTTCGGGCGAGTTCTGGGGCGCCATCGCCTGGCTCGGCCCGGGCGCTTCGGCGCTCGCGTTTCTCGCCTTCTATGCAGCGATCAAACGCATGGACCCGGCGCGAGCCTCGACCTGGATGTTCCTCGTCCCGGTGATCGCGGTTCTCGTCGAGGCAGCACGGGGCGTCGTTCCAGAGCCGATCACGATCTTGGGCATGGCTATCGCGGTCGCCGGAGTCGTCGTCACGAGCATGGCTCCCGAGCGACCGGCCACACGCGAAGTGCCTCTCCTGCTCGGAAGGGCCGGGCTAGGACGCGCTCGGTCCTGAAACCTGGGGCAAGACCTCGTCGACCAGGAGACGAAGCGACCGTATCACCTCGGTTTGGGACATGCCGGGCCACTGGACGCGGAAGAGGATTTCCGTGACACCAAGGCGTTCGATCACCTCGGAGATCTGAGCAGCCGCCGTCGCCGGGCTGCCGAGGATAAAGCGGCCAGCATGGAGCTCGTCCCACTCGCGCCGGAGCGTGTCGGCTGCCGGGAGCACGTCGCTTTGGCCCCAGTCGACGTAGGTCTTGTACTTCTGATCGAGGTGCGGCCGAGCGCCCGCAAACGCTTCAGCGTCGGTTGGGGCAACGTACGCCTCTCTGATCACGGGCAGCTCTTCCGGATCGGCATCTCGCTCGGTGCGGAAGAGTGCGACCTGGCGCTCGAGTTCATCCAGGTTCGTGTGTGGGCTGACGAGCCAGCTGTCCGCGAGCTTCGCCGCTCGAACTACGGCGGCATCGTTGTTCGCCGCGATCCAGAGTGGCGGGCGTGGACGCTGAACCGATCGGAGCGTGAGGCTTTGTCCCTCCAGCCGATAGCCGTTGCCCTCGGCGGTCACTTCCTCGCCCTCGAGCAGCCTTCGGATCACCTCGAGCTTCGCGGTAAACGTTTCGACCCGCCGGCCGAAGACACCGAACGCATGATTCTCCTCGGACCGGTAGCCGAAGCCGACGCCGAGGATGAACCGCCCCCCGGTCAGGATGTCGAGAGTGGCGGCATTTTCCGCGACCTCGACGGGGTTCAGCAGAGTCGTGAGCAGGATCCCGGCCCCGACCCGCATCTCACCGGCCTCAGGCGCAAGCCGTGCGAGGAAGGGCACGAGCTGAAGCATCTGGAACGGATCCGAGAGGAAGTGCTGACCTCCCATGATCGTTCGAAATCCGGCCTCCCGAGCGACCTGCACTTGCTCGAGATGCTCGTCCAGCCGCGCCACCGGATCGTCCTCGGCCGGATACTGGGCAGAGAGGAAGAGGCCGTAGTTCACCCAGTCGACCCTACCGTACGGAACGTGGCGGAAACAGCTCACTAGAGTTCTTGCCTGCTGTGAGTGTCGAGGCGCGATGGCGGATCGAACGACTTGCGGAGGACCTGGTGTTCCCGGAGGGCCCGGCCGTTCTCGACGATGGCTCGGTCGCGTTCGTGGAGGTCAACCGAAGCCAGGTCTCCATCTGGGAACCGGCGAAGGGAACACGCAAGCTCGCTTACACGGGCGGAGGACCCAACGCCTGCTGCCTCGGTTCAGACGGCCACCTCTACGTGGCCCAGAATCGGGGAATCGTCGGTTCGTGGCGAGCAGATGAAGTCCGCCCCGGCTCGATCCAGCGAGTCTCTCTGGACGGCAAGGTTGAGACGCTCGTCACCGAGGTCGACGGCGTCGCTCTTCGGCAACCCAACGATCTCGCCTTTGGCCCCGACGGTGCCCTGTACTTCACCGACCCCGGCTACTTCGATCTCGAGACGAAACCAGATCCTGGGAGAATCTTCGTTCTGCGACCCGACGGCTCGGGATCGCTGCTCCTAGAACTCGACGCCACGTATCCGAACGGCATCGCTGTCGAGCCAGACGGCTCGCTCGCCTGGGCCGAGTCCTACCCGCGCCGGTTGACTCGAAGGCGTCCGGACGGCTCGATCGAAGAGCTCGCCCCGCTGACGAATGAAGACGCGATTCCAGATGGCCTCGCGATGGGGATGGACGGCTTCTACTACCTCAGCGTGCTGTTCGCCGGTGGCGTGCATGTCCTGGACGCGACGGGCCGGCTGCGCGAGGTGATCGAGGTCGGCGCGATCAACTCGAACTGCACGTTCTCGGGCCGTTGGCTCTACATCACCGACTTCGGCTCGAATCCGCTTGCCGACCAGTTGGAGCCGACCGGCGTCCTCTGGCGGGTCGAGCTCGAAGATGAAGGCCTCGATCCCTTCCGCGGTCGGCTTCCCTAGGACTAGCCGCCAAGCTGGCCTGTCTTGCTGCGCTCACGTTCGACCAACACCCGCCGGAGCAGCTTTCCCGAAGGGCTCTTGGGAATCTCGTCGACGAACTCGCAGTCGCGAACTCGCTTGTAGGGTGCGACCTGACCGGCAACGAACTGCATGATTTCGTCGACATCCGGCTCGGTACCGGGTTCCGGGACGACGTAGGCCTTTGGGATCTCTCCCGCCTCTTCGTCGGCCACCGGGATCACGCATGCGTCCGCAACGGCTGGATGAGTCAGGAGGATGCCTTCGAGCTCAGCCGGCGGTACCTGGTAGCCCTTGTACTTGATCAGCTCCTTCAGGCGGTCGGCAATCCGGAAGACGCCGCCCTCGGAAGCGGCCGCGATGTCGCCGGTATGAAGCCACCCCTCGGCGTCGATCGTCGCCGATGTCGCCTCGGGATCTCCGAGGTAGCCCTTCATCACCTGAGGGCCACGGATCCAGATCTCGCCCGGCTCGCCCGGCGCTGCATCCTCGCCGGAGGCGGAATCGACGAGGCGGGCCTCAGTCGACGCGATGAGGGGCCCGATGGTGCCGGCCGTCACGTCGTCGCTTGGACTCCAGGCGTTCGTGACCGGACTCGTTTCAGTCAGACCGTATCCCTGCATGACCTTGCAACCCAAGCGTTTGGCCAGCTCGAGTTGCAGTTCGGCATCGAGCGGTGCCGCGGCGCAGACCAGCCACCGCAGCCTCGAGAGGTCGTACTGATCGACCAGCGGATTTCTCGCCAGCGCCAGTGCCATCGGCGGAGCGATCCAGGCAACGGTGGCCCGGTATTCCTGCGACAGACTGAGGTATTGCTCCAGGTCGAATCGCGGCATCGACACGACCGTTGCGCCCGCCCGTAGGCAGTGGTGGAGCACCACGGTCTGAGCGTAGATATGGAAGAAGGGCAGCACAGCAATTGTGCACTCGCCCCCGGGGCGGAGTCGCCACGGCTCCTCGATCTGTCGCAGGTTCGCGACGAGATTCTGATGTGTCAGCATGACGCCCTTCGGGAGGCCTGTTGTCCCGCTCGAGTAGGGCAGCGTGGCGACATGCTCCGCGGGATCGATGGTGATCTCAGGCACGTCGATGGAACTCTCGAGCAACGATTCGAACGGTGTGACGCTCGGGCCTCCGCCGAAGACAAACGTCTCCTCGATGCCGGCCTCACGAGCGGCCGCCTGCGCGCGATCGAGAAGCGGTGGCGCCGTGATCAGGAAGCGCGCCCCTGAGTGCCGAAGTTGGCGAGCAAGTTCCTCGGCCGTGAACAGAGCGTTCACGGTCGTGTTCGTGCCCCCCGCTCGTGCGACACCGTAGAAAGCGGTTGCGTAGGCGGGGTCGTTTGGAGCGTAGATTCCGACCGCCTGACCCGGCCTGAGGCCGCGCTCCACCAGTCCCGCGGCACAGCGCTCGACCCGATCGACCAGCTCCGCGTAGCTGTAGGTCCGACCGCTTGGTCCGTCCACGATCGCTGGCCGCTCCCCGTACCCGTGCGCTTGCTCGAAGACGACCTCGGTCAGGGACACCGACGGCACTTCGATATCCGGATACGGGCTCTTGATCACGTGGCCCACCATCTCACCTCTTGTCTCGTCTAGCGCAATCCTACGAAGGACGGATACACCGAGCCACTGCCCAGCAGCGGGCCCGCATCGAATACGCGCGTACGCTACGCGCCGCGGAGCTGCTTGCGAAGGCGAGGGCGCAGGGCTGCAAGCTGCTCGGTCGGGGCAACGGCAAGCGCAACGCCGATTACGGCGACCACCATTCCAGCAAGGACGATCGGCTCCGGTGCATTACCTCGCGCTATCTCGACGATCACGGCAACCGCGGGGACGAGGAAGAGAGCAGACGACGTCTTGGCCGCTGAGAGCTGTTTCAGGACGACGTAGAAGAGCACGAGAGCCACCGCGGCGAGCGGTCCGGTCCAGGCCGTTGCGGCCCAGAAACTCGCCGACGACCACTCGGTGCCGGTGATGCCGTCGACCGCAAAGGCCGCAATCATCAGAAGTAAGCCGGCGAAGAGATACTGCACCGTCGTGAAGCTGACCATGTCGAGGTCGCCGGGCCTCTGCGAGAGCTTCCTGAGGATCAGCACGCCGATCGACCAGCTCAGAGCCGCAATCAGAGCAAGGACACAACCCAGCACGAGCTGGCTCGTCTCGATCGAGCCTCCGAGCTGAGAGGAGACCATCAGCACGACGCCGGCGAAGCCCAGGACGAGCCCGATCACCCCTACAGGCGAGAGTCGCTCGCGCAGGAAGATCCAGGCGAGCACGAGCACCATCAGAGGGTTGGTGTTGATCAGGATCGCGGCGTTCCCGGCACCCGCGCGGTCGACGCCCTCCGTAACCCCCCAGTGGAACAACGCAACCATCAGAACCCCGGTAAACAGCGCCCAGCCGAGCATCGTGCCGCGTGGAAACCGCGACCTCATCGCTAGCGCCATCGCGAGCAGCAGGGCTGCGCTCGTGGCAAGGCGCAGACCCGTCACCATCAGCGACGGACCCTGCTCAACTGCGACGGCTGTCGGCCAGTACCCGGCGCCGAAGATGACGACCGCGATACCGAGCATCGCGAGTGGCAATCGGTCCGTTGTTGACGGTGCAGCCATTGCGCGACCATATCGGGGGACTGCGACTAAAGCCGTCTCAACGGTCGGCGCGCACGGTGCCGGGATGAGCCCATCAGCTGGCCCAGACTCCACCTGCACCGACCGCGACCGAGCAACCGCAGGCTCCCTCGATACCAATCGTCGCTACTTCCTGGAGCGTGTCTGTGTCGATCCGGGAGACTGGGCCAATCCGAAAGCGGGATTCTCGCCACGACGTCGCCCGTCGTTGACTCG
>CAYTCZ010000097.1:0-5979 GCA_964436315.1 uncultured Gaiellales bacterium
CTGGCCCGGCGGAACCGGACATCGTGTCGAGGTACTCGCGTCCCTCGACATCCCAAAGGCGGGACCCCTCGCCACGCTCGAAGATCCGCTGCTTGTCCCGCCGAAGGGACTGCAGGACAAATCGGTCGAGGTCGTCGTGAATCGTGGCCTCCGGATTCACGTTGCTCCACCAAACCCTGCTGCCATCAGGGCGCTCTGCGCTCGGTCACGTGTTCTGTCATCGTCTCATCTGAGGAGTGGCGATATCATCGCATTCTCCATGTCGAGTGCAAGCGACTTCTCCCTCGAGCCGGCGCCCAGGAAGAAGCTTGCCGAGACGGTTGCCGAGCAACTGCTCGAGGCAATTGAGGATCTGCCCCCGGGAACCCGGATGCCATCAGAGCGTGAGCTCACAGAGTCGTTGAACGTCGGGCGCTCGACGGTCAGAGAAGCACTCAAGGGACTCGCACTGCTCGGCGTCGTCGAAATTCGGCATGGACAAGGAGTTTTCGTCGCCGAGCGCCCTCCGGCAGAGGGAGAGCCCCATCCCCTCACCTCTGCGCTCGCGCGAGGGGTGACCCATGACCTCTTGGAGGCGCGGCGGATCATCGAAGTCGAAATCGCACGGCTCGCGGCCGGGCGCCGCACCGATGAAGACCTGGCGAGCTTTGAGGAGCTTCTCGCCGAGCATGCGGCGGCGCTCGAGCGCGGAGATCAACCGGTTCACGAAGCCTCCCAGTTCCACGTCGTACTCGCGCGGGTCTGCCACAACGACGTCCTCGAAGGAGTGTTCGCTTCGTTCTTCCCGTTGATGATCGACCGAGGTCCGCTTCTCTACAGCTCGGTTCCCGAGATCGGAGCGTTGGAGCTCCGAGAACACACGAGAATCTACGAGGCCATCCGTGATCGTGATCCGGGCCTCGCATCGGCGAGGATGCTGGAGCACGTGATGGCGATGGCCGAGCACTATCGGGAGGCAGGGGAAGCGTGAGAACGCCGAGCCGCGTTGCTCGAAGACTGTTTGACCTCAGCGGTCATTGCGGATATGAAGAGCACCCTGGGATGAGGTAGGGGGATCGCATGGCACAAGTCACATTCGATGGGGTGGGCAAGACCTACTCAGAGGGAACCGAGGCGGTTCGAGATCTCAGCCTGGAGATCGCCGACGGAGAGCTGATGGTGTTCGTAGGTCCGTCCGGATGCGGAAAAACGACCGCGCTGCGTATGGTCGCTGGCCTGGAAGAGATCACGGACGGTGAGATCTCGATCGGTGACGTCGTGGTCAATGACCTCCCTCCGCGCGAGCGTGACGTCGCGATGGTGTTCCAGAACTACGCGCTCTATCCGCACAAGACCGTGTACGACAACCTCGCGTTCCCGCTCAAGCTCCGCAAAGTCTCGAAGGACGACATCGCTACCCGGGTCAATCGGATCGCGAACCTGCTCGAGCTTGAAGAGAACCTTCATCGGAAGCCGCGGCAATTGTCCGGTGGGCAGCGCCAGCGGGTGGCCATGGGTCGCGCAATCGTCCGCGAGCCGCAGGCGTTCCTGATGGACGAGCCGCTCTCGAACCTCGACGCCAAGCTGCGCACCGAGATGCGAGCGGAGATCAGCCACTTACACCGCGACCTCGGCGTGACAATGATCTATGTCACTCACGATCAGATCGAGGCGATGACGCTCGGCGAACGCGTGGCCGTGATGAAGACGGGCGACCTCCAGCAGGTCGGGACTCCGCAAGAGCTCTACGCTGACCCGGCAAATCTCTTCGTCGCCGGATTCATCGGCAGTCCCGCGATGAACTTCGTCGAGGCGAACCTCGAACGGAGCGACGGTGCGCCCGAGGTCGTCTTTGGCAGCGAGCGGCTTCGCGTCGACGAGCCCGAACGGAACTCCCGTCCAGCGCTCGAAGCGTACGTCGACAAGCGCGTCATCGTCGGTATGCGCCCGGAGAGTCTGAAAGACGCCGCACTCGTCGCGGACTCACCGGCGGAACGACGGTTCAGGGGTCAAGTGTATCTGCGGGAGGATCTCGGCCCGGAGGTGGTCGTCCATCTTCAAGTCGAGGCTGCCCCGGCGGTCACCGAGGACGTGCTCGAGATCGCACGGGATGTCGATAGGGCAGCGGTCGATGACCTCGAACATCGCCGGGAACAGCGCCGAACGGCATTCGTTGGCCGCTTCTCGCCGGCGACGGCGGCGAGGGACGGGACTCCGGTCGAGGTCGCCGTCGACTCGGGGGCGCTCCACTTCTTCGATGCCGAGACCGGTGCCGCGATCAAGACGTAGTCAGCCGGATGCGGTTCAGGGAAGTTGAAAAGACCTCAAACCAGGTGCGAACTAACGAAAACGGCGAAAGCCACGTCCAACTGGTTGACGGATCCCACTGAGGTGGGAGATGATCTCGGGCTCACTCGTCTGATGACCTGCAGTGCAGAGGGACCGGGAGTGTGACAGTCGAATGCGAGAGGAGGAGTGGTGAGTAGGGAAGAAGAACGTGATCCCCGCGATCTCGTTGAGAGGCTGAACGCGGGGAAGATCTCCCGACGTCAGTTCGTCACCCGGGCCAGTGCGCTCGGGCTCTCGGCCGGGGCGATCGGATCGATCCTGGCCGCGTGCGGAGGTGACGACGATTCGGCGGAGCCGGCGCCTGCCGAGCCAGCAGAGCCTGCTCCTGCCGAGCCGGCGGAGCCTGCGCCCTCCGAGCCGGCAGAGCCTGCGCCCTCCGAGCCGGCAGAGCCGGCGCCTGCGGCACCGGGAGGAACGGCGGCCGAGGTCGCCGTGGAGGCCGCGCAGCAGTTCAGCGGTACCACGCTCAACGTCACGTGGGAGTCGGGGCTCCAGGCACTTGACCCGAAGGAAGTATTCGGCCCGGAGTGGCTGGAACTTACCGGAATCGAAATCAACACCATCGAGCTTGACAACGCCGATCTCTTCACCAAGGGGATCGCCGAGCACATCGCCGGTTCCGGCGCCCACGACGTGCTAAACATCTCACCGGCCTGGACGGCGGACTTCGTGCTCGGAGACGTCATCATCCCGCTCGATGATCTGACGGCGCAGTACAACGTTCCGGCCGACCTCGAGGACTACCATCCCCTCTACGCGTCGATGCCGTTCTACGCCGGGCAGCGGTACGGATACTTCGACGATGGGGATTCGCTCATCCTCTACTACCGGCTTGACATCTTCGAGGAGATGGGGCTCACACCCCCGACGACGTGGGATGAGTTCCAGACCACAGCCCAGGCAATCACCGACGCGATGGCGCCCGACGTCTACGGAGCTGGCTTCTGGCGCAACCCGACCTTCCAGCACTGGAGCTTCCTGCCCGCGTTCCAGTCGATGGGTGGTATCCCGTTCGACGCCGCGAACATGACGGCGGGTATCAATTCCGAACAAGGCGTCGAGGCCGTCAACCTGGCAGTGGCGCAGAACGAGATCGCCCCGCCAGGAGTCGTGGACTGGGATCCCGTCGTCTGTCTGAACGCCTGGCTCGAGGGCTCGCTCGCAATGATGTGGTGGTGGCCTCCACCTGGCCGCTGGTCGGCTGGCTACGGCTCGTCGGAGACCGCGCTCGAGTTCCTGCCACCTTCGACGGTAGTCGACAAGGTCGGCTACGCGGTCATGCCGGGTGGAAACGGTTGGCACGCATCCGGGTTCAACCTCGCGGTTGCAAAGAACTCGCCGAACCAGGAGGCGGCCTATCTCCTCATCCAGTGGATCACCAGCCCGGAGGTCTCGCTGCGGCGGGTCACCACGCCCATCGCCTTGCGAGACCCGTACCGGCTCTCCCACTACACGTCCGAGGAGTACCGGAGTCTCTGGCCCGACGCCGACAAGTACCTCGAGACGCTCAACAATGCGGCGAACGTCGCGATGACCGACTACGCAATACCGGGGTTCCAGGACTACGCGCTGTCGCTCGACAAGGCGATGACGGCAGCCTACGGCGGCGCCGACCCACAGGGGGCGCTCGATACCGCTGCCGGCGAATGGGAGGCAATCACCGACCGACTCGGACGCGACACCCAAATCGAAGCCTGGAACGAGTACCTGGCTATCCCGGGCTCGTCGGTGGACAACACGATCGAAGCACGGGGTGAGGCGGTCACGCTCTCGTAGACGACAGCAGCCTGATTCGCGCGGATGAGCACTGCTGAAGTCACAGCCTCGTTCCGCGGGGCACGACGGGGGATGGCGGGCTGGGCCGACCGGCACATCAAATGGCTCCTCGTCATCCCCGTCGTGATCCTGATCCTGGCAATCGCGATCTTCCCGCTCGGCTACTCGCTGTGGGTCAGCTTCGTTCAGTTCGACTTCCGGCTCGAAGGCCATCCCTGGATTGGGCTCGACAACTACAAGGACGTCGTTTCAAACGCGGTCTGGCAGGCGAGTCTCTGGCGTACGCTCGCGCTCGCAGCTGCCGTCGTCTTCGTCGAGCTGATCTTCGGCCTCGCTCTTGCACTTGCGATGGTCCGGCCATTCGTCGGCCGTCGATTCCTGATCCCGATCTTCATCTTTCCGCTCTTCATGGCGCCGGTGGCCGTCGGACAGACCTGGAAGCTGCTCTGGGACAATCAGTTCGGGCCAATCAACTGGATCCTGAGCCAGATCTTCCCTGGCGACGTCGAGATTCTCTGGAAGTCCGAGAACCCGTGGACGTGGATCACGATCATCGTGACCGATGCGTGGCAGTGGACACCGTTCATGTTCATCATCCTCCTCGCCGGGCTGGTAGCGATTCCTGAAGACGTGTACGAGGCCTCCTCGCTTGACGGGGCGAACTGGTGGCAGCAGTTCCGCGAGATCACGTTGCCGCTGCTCACGCCGATCATGATCGTGGCCATCGCGTTTCGGCTCATCGACGCGCTCAAGCTCTTCGACATCGTCTTCGTCCTCACCCAGGGGGGCCCGGGGTCGTCGACGTTCACCCAGTCATACTGGATCTATGAAACCGGCTTTCGCCTGTTCAACTTCGGACCCGCCTCGGCGGCAAGCTGGATCTTCCTCGTACTGATCGCACTTGTCTCGTACTGGCTCGTACGCCGTCTCCTGACCCCCACTGAGGCTTAGTCCGAATGTCGACCACCGTCCGTCCTGAAGAAAGCTCGAGACCGTGGCAGAAGAGGCTCTCCGAGCCGATCGTCCGGTCACGCGGACGGCGGTCGAGGAAGATCTCGCTCGGCACGATCCTCAAGTACATCTTCGTCCTTGCGGCGGCGGCGTTCATCCTGTTTCCGATCTACTGGATCGCCGTCACCTCCATCAAGCCGCCGGACGACTACCTCGCAACTCCGCCCGTCTTCTTCCCGGGCGAGCCGACCACCGGTCACTGGGAGGCCCTCGGTCAGCTACGCGGCTGGCAAGGGCTGAAGAACAGCCTGATCATCGCGACGGCGACCATGGTGCTCTCGGTCGTCATCGGAACGGCCGCTGCCTACAGCATCGCCCGGTTCCGAACGGGCGGAAAGCACCTCTCCTTCTGGATCCTCTCACAGCGGATGATGCCCCCCGTCGCCATCATCATTCCGATCTTCCTTCTCTACCGGAACGTCGATCTCATCGACACGCACATCGGGCTCATCATCCTCTACACCGTCTTCACGCTTCCCTTCTCGGTCTGGATGATGTTCACGTACTTCCGCCAACTGCCGGTCGAGATCGAAGAGGCAGCGTTAGTCGACGGCTGCAGCCGCTGGCAGACGCTCTGGAAGATCTCCTGGCCACTGGCGGCACCGGGTCTCGTGTCCGCGGCCGTCTTCGCTTTCGTCTTCTCCTGGACGGACTTCATCTTCGCCCTCGTACTCACGAGTACGAATGCGGTCACGCTCCCGGTCGTCATCTCCGGCTTTGTCGGCGTTCAGACAGCGCTGCTCGGAGAACTTGGCGCCCTCGTCGTACTGTCGATGATCCCGGCCTTCACGCTGGGCCTGATCGTCCAGCGCCACCTGGTGCGTGGCCTGACGTTCGGCGCCGTCCAGGGCTGATCCTTGAAAC
>CAYTCZ010000097.1:6079-14695 GCA_964436315.1 uncultured Gaiellales bacterium
ACGCGTCTCTTCGACGTGGTTCGCGCCTACCGGCCCGAGGAAATCGTCCACATGGCGATGCTGATCGAGCCGGCGGCACTGATCACCAACCGGGCGACTGGCTTTCGAATCGGCGTCGGGGGGACCGTGAACGTGCTCGAGGCGATGATCAACTTCGACGTCCAACGCATGATCAATTTCTCCTCGATCGGCGTCCTCCCGCGCGTCCAGTACGAGCCGATCGACGCGGCGCACCCGGTGTTGCTCCCCACCTCAGGCCCAGGTACCGATTTCTACGGCGCCTACAAGGTGGCATGTGAGGCGATCTGCTTCGCGTACCACCAGACGCTCGGAGTCGATTTCCGAACGATGCGCCCGTCAGCTGTGTACGGCCTCGGGATGACGCCGTACCCGGGACCGATCAAGTACATGGTGGAGGGTGCCGTTCGCGGCGAGAAAGTGCACTTCGAGACCGGCGGCCGCCATCCACGTGGGTACACACATGCCATCGACATCGCCGGACTCGTGGTCGCCATGCTCGACGCGCCAGACGATGCCGATCGCATCTTCTACGGAGCCACCGGCGAGAAGCTCACGACAACGAGCGAGGTCGCCGAGATCGTCCGTGACCTGACCGGCGCCGACGTTCAGATCGGCGAGGAACTCTCTCCCGTGGAGGAAGCCGTCGTCGCGCTGCGCGGTCAGCTCTCGATCGACAACGCGCGCGAGCAACTCGGCTGGGAGCCCAAGTACGGATCGATCCGCGATGGGATTGCCCAGTACATCGATCAGTACCGGGCCTTCTACACGTCGCAGGGCAACTAGCTAGCCAGGCGCCCCTGGGGAAAGGAAACCATGGAGCTCTACACCGAGAAGGATGCATCGCTCGCTCCTCTCGACGGAAAGAGGGTGGCGATCCTCGGATACGGGAACCAGGGTCGCGCCCAGGCGCTCAATCTGAGGGACAGCGGCGTGACCGTCATCGTCGGCAATCGGGATGACGAGTATGCAGCCGACGCTCAGGCTGACGGTTTCAAGGTCCACGCCATCGCGGATGCCGCCTCCCAGGCCGACATCGTCGTCGTTCTCATCACGGACGAGTCTCAGCCCACGGTCTGGAGAGAGCTCGTCGTTCCTGGGATTGAACCCGGCAACTCGCTGGTTTGGGCGAGCGGTTACAACGTCGGTTTCGGAGTGATCACGCCGCCCGCCGACGTAGACGTGGTGCTCGTTGCCCCGCGCATGGTTGGCAGCGAGGTGCGAACGCTCTTCGAGCGCGGCAAAGGAGCTATGGCACAGATCGCCGTACACCAGGATGCCACTGGCCACGCGCGAGAGACCGCGATGGCACTCGCGAAGGGCATCGGGGCCACCCGCGCCGGCGTCTTCGAAGCTCCGTTCCGCGTCGAGGCCGACCTAGACCTGTTCCTCGAGCAGGTGGTCTGGGCAGGTCTCGCCGCCTGGTTCGAGCTGTGTTTCGAGCTTTGGGTGGAGGCGGGCTACGATCCCGAGCTCTTCGTCCTCGAGATGTTCGCGACCGGCGAGGTCACGGAGATCTTTGAGTTGATTCGGAAGGAAGGTTTCTTCCGGCAGATGGCGCACCATTCCACGACAAGCCAGTACGGCACCCTGTCTCGCGCTCCGAGGATCCTCAACGCGGAGGTGCGGGAAACGGCCCGCGACCTCCTCGAGCGGGACATCAAGGGAGGTGCCTTCGTCGACGAGTGGAGCTCAGAGCAGGCGTCGGGTTCGGAGACGCTCGCCGGCCTCAAAGAAAAGGCGTTCGCGAGCGAGCTCTCCCGCGTAATGGACGAAGTGATCCCCGTCGTGCTCCGAGCACACGAGTAGGACAACTGCGTGGCTCGGTACCGCATCGGAGTCGACACCGGTGGTACGTTCACGGATCTCGTGGTCGTCGACGAGGCGAGCGCCGACGTAACGACGGTGAAGGTCTCCTCGACCCCGAGCCGTCCGGTCGATGCCGTCTTCGAGGCGCTGGCCCGAGCGGCGGTCGGCCCGAAAGACGTTTCGTATTTCGTCCTCGGCACGACGATCGCGACGAACTGCCTCCTCCAGCGGCAGGGACAGCGAACCCTCTACCTCACAACCGCCGGCTTCGAGGACATCCCCTACATCCAGCGGGTCGATCGCAAGACGCTCTATGACCTCCAGTGGAAGAAGCCCGAGCCGTTCGTCGCACGCTATGACTGCTTCGGCGTTCGCGAGCGTGTCGCCCACGACGGATCTGTCCGTATCCCTCTCGACGAGCAGGAGATCGACCGAGTCGTGCGGCTGGTCGAGCACATCGACTCGGAGGCCGACGCCGGGGTCGCCGTCGCGATCAACTTCCTCTTTGCTTTCGTGTACCCGGACAACGAGCGTCGCTTGGAGGCGGCGCTTCGCGAACGGCTTCCGAACCTTCCGGTGTCCGTTTCGAGCCAAGTAGCGCCGATCTGGCGGGAGTATGAGCGCGCGAACACCACGATCGCCGACGCCTACCTGCGGCGTCTCACCGGGCGATTTGCGGCCGAGCTCGATCAGGGGCTCGAGGAGCGCGATCTCGACTGTCCCCGGTTTCTCCTCAAGTCGAACGGCGGCCACATTCCCACTTCACGCGCGGCACGACAGCCGGTCAATTTCATGCTCTCCGGGCTAGCCGGTGGCCTGATCGGTGGCAAGCGCTTCGCCGATTTGGCAGGCGCGCGGGACGTCATCACGCTCGATATGGGCGGAACGAGCGCCGACGTCGGCGCCGTCGCAGACGGCAGAATCCGCTCGAGGTCGCAGTACGAACTCGAGTTCGGACTCCCGATCGCCGTTCCCGTGATCGACCTGACGACCATCGGTGCGGGCGGAAGCTCGATCGCCGGATTCGATCAGGGTGGTTTCCTGAAGGTCGGCCCGGAGAGCGCCGGAGCCGACCCCGGCCCGGCCGCGTATGGAAAAGGCGCAGTCGAGGCCACGCTGACCGATGCCAACCTCGTCCTCGGTCGGCTCAACCCCGATTACTTTCTCGGCGGCGAGCTGTGGCTGGACGTCGAACGCGGCACGGAGGCGGTCGGCCGCGTCGCCGCCACGCTCGATGTCGGGCTCGAGGAAACGGCGCAAGCGATCGTCGAGGTTGCCTCCGAGAACATGGCCAACGCAATCCGACTGCTCTGTACCGATCGCGGCCTCGACTACCGAAATTTCGATCTCGAAGCGTTCGGCGGCGCGGGCCCGCTCCACGCTGCGCAGCTCGCTCGGAGCATCGGGCTCCGCCGTGTGTTCATCCCCCCGAACCCGGGCCTCACCTCGGCCTTCGGCGCCCAGGCAGCCGAGCTGCGTGTGGATCGCCGCGCGACGCGACTCCTCCGCTCGGATCTGTCCTCACACGAGGAGTTCCGCGACGCCGTCGATGAGATCGCCCAGGCGGCGCTGGCCGAGCTCGAATCGGAGGGAGCCGCGGGCGAGTTGACGTTGGTTGTCAGCGTGAGCTCGAGATACCTGGGTCAGAACTTCGAGCTCGAGATCTCAGTGCCCCTCGACTCCGACGGAAATCTGATCGACGTGATGACCGAGCGCTTTCACGAGGAGCATCGGCGCGTGTACGGCTACCGCCTGGATGGAACCGTCGTTCAGTTCGTGCATCTCAATGCGACCGCCTTCGAACACCGCGAGCCGGCGCCGCCGCCCCGGCTGGAACCCGGCAAGCGCGGTGAGCCGGTCGACGTTCGACCTGTCTACTACAAAGACGAAGGCTGGACGGAAACCACCATTCACCGCCGCCCGGCTCTGCCCGCCGGGGCGGTCGTAACGGGCCCTGCCATCATCGAGGAGCTCGATTCGACGACCCTCGTGCTGCGCGATCAGGAGGCACGAGTCCTCGAGAACGGAATTCTGCTGATCGAGGAGCTCCGAACGCAGACTCGAGAACCGGTCGTCGCCGAGAAAGGAGTTGCGCATGCTTGACCGAGTCTGGCTGCGTGTCCTTCACTCCCAGCTGGTCAACATCTGCGAGGAGATGGGGCTCGCAACGATGCGTACCTCCTACTCCCCCATCTTCAGCGAGGGCCTCGATTTCTGCTGTCTGATCCTGAACCGCGACGGCGAGCTCGTCGCCATGCAGAACCTCAACCCGGCGATGACGGGGCAGGCGCTCTATTCGGGCCGCTGGATCGTTGACGACTTCGGAGCCGAAAACTTCGATCCCGGCGACGTCGTCATCCATAACGACCCCTACCGGGGTGGCTCCCACATGCCGGAGCACCTCGTGATCACCCCGTTCTTCTACGAGGGCGAGATCAGAGCCTGGCTCTGCAACATCGCCCATGTCGCCGAAATCGGCGGCATGGCACCCGGATCGTTCTCGGCGAACGCAACCGACGTTTATCAGGAAGGCCTGCGGCTGCCGCCGGTCAAAATCTTCCGACGGGGCGAACCAGTCCGAGACGTGTGGCGCATCATGCTCGCGAACCACCGGACGCCCGACCACTCGTGGGGAGACTTCAACGCGATGATCGGCTCGCTTCACGTCGGCGTGCGGCGGCTCGAAGCGCTATACGCGGAACACGGAGCGGAGGCCATCGAATCAGCGATTCCCGCACTGTTCGATTACTCCGAGGAGTGGATCCGACGCGACATCGCCGAACTTCCCGATGGCACGTACTCCGCCGAGGACTGCCAGGAGGACGATGGGTTCGAGCCCCGTCCGTACTTCCTGCGGGTGGATCTGACCATCGACGGCGACCACATGATCGTCGACTGGAGTCGCTCCGACCCTCAGGCCCGCGGAACGATCAACGCACCCTACCCAGTGACCGCCTCCGCCACGTACACCGGGATCCTGTACGTGATCGGGAGCGGTGCGCCCTTCAACTCGGGGGCAATCCGCCCGATCGACATCATCGCGAAGCCCGGGACGGTCGTAAACGTGAGACATCCCGGGGCGTGCGTCGGCGGCCAGACCGAGCTCCAGCCACGAGTCGTGGAACTGATCCAGGGGAAGGTCCTATCCCAGGTGGCTCCTGAGCGGACCTCAGCCGCGTCCGGGGGAACCTCCGGCAACTTCCTCTTTGGCGGCCTGCACCCGGAGACCGGCCGCTACTACACGAACTATCACTTCGAGGGCATGGGCTGGGGCGGCCGCGCCGAGAGCGACGGCAACAACGCGCAGATCGTGCCTCACGGCAACTGCAAGAACACGCCGGTGGAGGTTTTCGAGTCGCGGTATCCCTGGTTGACCCACGAGTACCGACTGAACGACGACGCGGGCGGGCCGGGTCGGAATCGCGGAGGTCTCGGGATTACGAGGATTCTCGAGGTCGAAGCCGACGAGATCACGGTGAGCGCACTCTGCGATCGATCGAAAGTGTTCCCGTGGGGTGTCCACGGCGGCCTGGACGGCGACCGGCTCGCCTACCACGTCAAGACCACCGACTCCGACGAATTCAAGCCCTTCTCGGAGGCGTTCGGAACCGTCAGCGACACGAAGTTCTCGAACGTGCGCCTGCGACGGGGCGACCGGGTCATGCTCCGCTCTCCCTCGGGCGGCGGCTACGGTCCGCCCATCGAACGGGACCCGCAGAGGGTCGCCGACGACGTCCGAAACCGATTCGTAAGCCGGAAGAGCGCGGCAAGCATCTACCGGGTGGTCGTTCGCGACGACTGCACCGTTGACGGAGAGGCAACCGAGCGCCTCCGGTCGGAGGCCGATGACGATGCCGTGGGTTGAGCGAGAGTTCGACTGGCACGACCTCTCGGTCGACTACTGCGAGGTTACGGGCCAGCTGCTTCCGCGCCGCTACTGGAGCTTCGAAGTGGACGGCCGCGAGGTTCGGTGCGCGCACCCTCGCTACGAGCGCCTGTACCTCGACTACGTCCTGCGCCCCGCACGCGAATCCTCTACGGAACCACAGTCACCTTCGTGAGATGTGACGGGTCGTCGGGATCGAGGCCCTTGGCGCGAGCGAGCGCCCACGCGAAGAGCTGTCCGGGCAGAACGCTCAGGAGCGGACACAACACCGGCTCCCGCGGCCGGGGAGTGGCGAGGACGTAGGGAGTCTCGCCGAGGGTTGTCGCGGCACTTCCGACCGCGATGAGCCTCGCGCCGACTGCGCGCGCTCGCTCGACAGCCGTCGTTACCGCCGGGAGCGCCTCGTCGTCCGACGCGATGGCCCAGATCGGGAACTCGGCGTCGACGGCGGCGATCGGCCCATGCGCAAGATCGGTGGCTGTGAGAGGTCCTGCGGCTACTCGACAGACCTCTGTCAACTTGAGCGCCGTCTCCCTCGCGGTCGCAAGTTCGACTCCCCTTCCTACGACGTACATCCTGCTTACCGGAGCGAAATCGGGAGCGAGCCGAAGGACGCGGGACTCCAGATCGGGAATCGCCGACTCGAAGAGCTCGGCAGCGATTCGGAGTTCCGTCCTCATCGCGTCGCCAGTACCGCCGATCGTCGCAGCGAGGAGCGCCAACGCGGCAAGCTCGTTCAGATAGGTCTTCGTCGCGGCGATCGACCGCTCGATCCCCGCGGCGAGCTGCACCACCAATTCGGCCGCCGCCGCCAGCTCCGATGTGGTGTCGTTGGTGATCGCAATCGTGAGCGCACCGCGTTGGCGAGCCAACTCCACGTAGCGGACGACATCTGGCGTCGCCCCGGACTGTGAGAGAGCGATCACCCCGGAGTCGGCGAAGTCGATCTCGGCGCCGTAGTAGACGGACAGCGAAATCGAATCGCGCATGGCAGTGAGCCCCGCGAGGAGCCCGAACGTGTACACGCCGTATGAGGCTGCAGCGTCCGACGATCCGTGAGCGGCGAAACGGACAACACGCGGAGACCGAGCCGCAAACTGTTTCGCGGCGAGCTCGATCTCGGATTCCGCTAGAAGCCGGCGCATCGCATCCGGCTGCTCACGGATCTCGGAGCGAAGCAACTCCCCATTCATGGCCACCGGGCGAAGCCTCCAGCTTCAAAACGTGGACGCAGCTGTCAGCTTAGCGACCGTGCAATAGGCTGTTTGTCCCTGGTCGAAACCACCGTATAGTCGCTGCACGCCGGCTGCTCAGTTGCCGGACGGCCTGACCTCGGGCTCGAGGTGACTCCCGAGCGCCTGGATCACGTCAGCAAGAAAGCCGGCCGCGTCATGATCGTCGACCGCTCGGCCGTCGTAGACGAGGCTGAGCTCAATCGCCATCCGGGGATCAGGGTCGGAGGCAAGCTCACCGGAGGGGCGGACGCCAAGGACGGCGACGTACGGCGGTCGAAGGGACGGTGCGTACGACGTGATGACCGGTGAGCTAAGAAACGAGACCGAGAAGGTGCCTTCCGGCATATCCCACGAGCGTACGTCTCGAGTCGCGGCGATGTCCTCGAGGCGTCGTCTCTCCGCCGAGATCTGAGCAACGTTCAACGCGTCGGCTTGGCCGATGACCACCGTCGAGACACCTTCGGTCGCCCCCGACAGAGCCACGTTCACAACATCGTACGCGAGAACGTCGCCGCGGACGAGGTGAGCGTTGAGCGTCGGATGGCAGCGAAGAGCAAGCGCTGTCGCACCAACAACCCGATCGACTGACTCGGTCTCCGACGGGAAAGACCGCGGCCCGTCTGAGAGCACGACCGTCGCGGTCATGCGTCCCGGGCGGACGGTTGAGGCCGCTTCATCGCCGAGCCGGCTGACCGAGGTCGGCACCAGACGCGCCTCGACCGCGCGCGCCTCGGCAGCTGCTCGAACGTCGTGTTCAGTGATCTGGGCGCTTTCGACCTCGAGCGTCTCGAGATCGATGTCGAGATGCTCCGCGAGGCTTCTTGCGAGCGGCGTCGCCTGTATCTCGCCGGCGTCCCGGCTGGTTCGATCGCTCACGCTCAGCCTTCGAGCAGTCTCGGGATCGCCAACTCGCACGTCAGCCCTCCGTCCACCGGCAGAACGGCCCCGTTGACGAAGCTCGCTCCGTCGCTGCAGAGAAAGGCGATGACGTCGGCCACCTCTTCCGCTGCACCAACGCGGCCGAGCGGATGCGCGTCTCCGAGCGCGACCTGGCGCTCTGGCGGGTGACTCCGGTCGAACATGTCGGTGCGAATGAAGCCAGGGGAAACAGCGTTGACCCGAATACCGTCGCGGCCAAACTCGATGGCCATCGACCTGGTCAGGTGTTCGAGGCCCGCCTTCGAGGCCGAGTACGCACTCAGACCGGCGGTCGTCCCGATTCCCATCACGGAGCTCACGTTCACGATCGCGCCACGGCCGGAGGCGCGAAGTGGCTCGAAGAGATCGCGACTGAAGGTGAAGGCGCTCCTCAGATTGATGTCCAGGACCCGGTCCCAGAGATCATCTGGCAGCTCGGACACAGGATTGAGGTGAGAGATGCCGGCGTTGTTGACGAGCGCCTGTATCACGGGGAACTCGTAAGCAATGGCCTTCGCGCCTGCCCCTGCCGCCTCTCGATCAGCGAGGTCGATTGGCCTGATCTCGGTCTTTACGTCCGCTTTGGAGAGTCGATTCGCTGCCGCCTCCAGACGTCCCTCATCCTTGGCCACCAGGACCACGCGGGCGCCCTCCCGCCCCAGGGCCTCCGCAACCGCAAAACCGATGCCCCGACTCCCACCGGTGACGACTGCGATTCGTTCATCCATCACGGCCTCCCCACTAGCTAGG
>CAYTCZ010000098.1:0-14627 GCA_964436315.1 uncultured Gaiellales bacterium
GCGATCGCGGCGAGATGCGCCGCGTCTCAGCCGCCAGCCGGGGGTGCTGCACCTATCGGGATAGGCTCTTAGTCCGTAGTTCTAGTGGTCGCTGGCGTCCTCGATTTGGCCGGCTTCGGTCCGCCCATCACCATGGCCGTTGCCGTTCTCGACGACTGGAGCAAGCGTCGAGGTCTTTTCGTCTTCGCGGAGACGCATGACGATCACTCCTTGCGTTGCCCGGCCAAGCCGCTTGATCTCGTCGACCGGCACCTTGATCACGGTCCCGCCCGTTGAGATCAACATGACGGCAAAGCCGTCGCGAACAATCCGCGCACCCGCGAGCCGGCCTCGCTCCTCCGTCAGTTGAACGGTCTTGACTCCTAGACCCCCACGGCCTTTGACGGGGTATTCGCTCAGTCGTGTGCGTTTTCCGTACCCGTTCTCGGTGACCACGAGCAGGTCGGCATCGTCGGTCGCGATGCTGGCGGCGATCACCTCGTCGTCGTCGCGAAGACGCATCCCCGCAACACCCGAGGTCGCGCGGCCCATTGCACGAGCTTCCTTTTCGTGAAACCGAATCGCCTGACCCTTTCGCGACACCATCAGAACGTCGTCGTTTCCGGAGGAGTGGAAGACGGCGACTACCTCGTCGTCTTCGCGCAGTTTGATCGCGATGATTCCCTCGGACTTGAGCGGGGTGTTGTACTCCTCGAACTTCGACTTCTTGATCAAACCGCTCTTCGTCGCGAGAACGAGATACTCGTTTTCCTTGAAGTCGCGGGTCGCGATCATCGTGCGAATCGACTCACCCTGGCGAAGCGGCAAGAGATTCACGATGGCTCGGCCTTTTGACTGGCGGCTCCCGAGCGGCAGCTCGTGAACCTTCAGGCGATAGACCTTTCCGAGCGAGGTGAAAAGCAGGATGAAGTCGTGCGTTGAGGCGACGACGAGGTGCTCGATGTAGTCGTCCTCCTTGAGGTCCATCCCCATGACACCGATGCCGCCGCGCCGCTGATCTCGATATGTCTTGACAGGAAGTCGCTTCACGTAGCCGGAACGCGTAATCGCGATGACCATGTCTTCCTCAGCGATCATGTCCTCGATCTCAAGGGAGTCCTCGCCCGCGATGATCTCGGTGCGCCGCTCATCCGTCCGGCCGTAGATCTCCTTGATCTCGAGGAGTTCTTCGCGGATGAGCCCATAGATGTGGTCCTCATCGGAAAGGATTTCGCGCAGCTCTGCAATCCGCTCGATGAGATCACTGTGCTCGTCCTTGATCTTCTTCCGTTCCAGCCCCGTGAGGCGCTGGAGGCGCAGGTCGAGAATCGCCTGAGCCTGAATTTCGCTGAGCTCGAACTTCGCCCGAAGACCCGCGCGGGCCTCATCGGCGTCCTTCGACCCCCGAATCAACGAGATCACCTCGTCGAGGTTGTCGAGAGCGACGAGATACCCCTTCAGGATGTGAGCTCGTTCCTCCGCCTTTCTCAGCTCGAACTTCGTCCTTCGCGTCACGACTTCCAGCTGGAAGTCGAGGTAGTGGCGGATGAGCTCGGGCAAGCTCAGTGTTCGCGGGACCCCGTCTACAAGGGCAACGCCGTTGTAGCCGAAGGTGACCTGGAGCGGGGTGTGTTTATAGAGCCTGTTCAGGGTGACCTGGGGGACCGCATCGCGCTTCAACTCGATGACGATGCGCATGCCGGTCTTGTCGCTGTGGTCCTGGAGATCCGAGATCTCGGTGAGAACCTTCTCCTGGGCGAGGTCGGCGATCTTTCGAATGACGCCTGCGTCACCGCCCTTCTTCACTCCGTATGGGAGTTCCGTGACGATGATCGCCGACTTGCCACCGCGAAGTTCCTCGATGTGCGCTCGCGCGCGCAAGGTAATTCGGCCTCGTCCTGAGCGGTAGGCCTCTTTGATGCCGGTTCGTCCCACGATGAGCCCGCCGGTCGGGAAATCCGGTCCCGCGACGTGCTTCATGAGTCGATCGACGTCGATCGCCGGATCGTCGATCATCGCGACAACCGCATCGATCGTCTCGGAAAGGCAGTGGGGTGGCAGGTTCGTGGCCATCCCGACCGCGATTCCCGCTGAGCCGTTCAGCAGAAGATTCGGAAGGCGCGCCGGGAGAACAACGGGTTCCTTACGGGATTCGTCGTAGTTCGGAACGTAGTCGACCGTGTCGTCCTCGATATCGCGCAGCATCTCGGTGGCGATACGGGCTAGCCGACACTCCGTGTACCGCATCGCGGCAGGCGGATCGTCATCGAGTGAGCCGAAGTTGCCCTGACCATCGACGAGCGGGTAGCGCATCGAAAACGGCTGCGCGAGACGAACCAGCGTGTCGTAAATCGCCGCATCGCCGTGTGGATGGAAGTTCCCCATCACGTCGCCCACGACGCGCGCGCACTTCTTGTAGGGGCGATTTGGCTGCATGCCAGACTCGTGCATCCCGAAGAGCACGCGCCGGTGCACGGGCTTCAGCCCATCGCGTACGTCGGGCAGTGCGCGTCCGACGATTACGCTCATTGCATAATCGAGGTAGCTCGAGCGCATCTCCTGCTCGAGCTCCAGCTGTTCGATCCGGCCAGCGCCGAGCGGATCGACGACCATTCGTTACCTCCTCAGCAGTCTCTGGTGGCTAGTGGTCGCACTAGACATCCAGGAAACGGACGTCGCGCGCATTGGCCTCGATGAACTCTCGCCTGGGCTCAACCTTGTCGCCCATCAGCATCGAAAAGATCTCGTCAGCGGCGGATGCGTCTTCGACAGACACCTGTAGAAGCATGCGCTTCTCGGGATCCATTGTCGTTTCCCACAACTGGTCGGCGTTCATCTCACCGAGACCTTTGAATCGGGTCAACGTCATCCCTTCGCGGGCCAGCGTAAGAACGTCTTCGCGGAGGTCGTCATAGGTCTCTGCGACCCTCGACTTCTTTCCCAGCTGCAGAGTGAACGGAGGCGAACCAGCAATGTCGGTGAGTCTCGCGTAGCTCTTGCGCAGATTCTGGTAATGACGCGACCCAAGCAGCTCGGCCGGAATCACCACATGGCTGGCCGCGCTCGTTGCCAACTCGACAACGCGCACCCGCAGAGACTCTTTGTCCTTCTTCACCGTCGAGACCTCGAATCCGTTTTCCCCGAGCTTGTCGATGGCCTTAGCAGCCAACGGTACGGTCGCTGCATCGGTCTCGACCAGCCGGTGCTGAACCATGAAGTTCGCGGCTGGAACACCGAAGTCTTCGCGCAGCCGGGCCAGCCAGCCTTCGTACTCCTTGAGTACTCTGACAAACCGCTGGTACCGAGCCTCGGTCAGCGTTGAGGCCGACCCGGATCGATCTTCGATCTCGATGTCCTTGATCCTCTCGCGAACAAGAAGTTCTTCGAGCTGCGACTCCTTCTCGAGATAGATCTCCTGGTTGCCTCGTTTGACGAGATACAGAGGCGGAACAGCGATGTAGACATGTCCGCTTTCGACAAGCTCTCGCATGTGTCGGTAGAGAAACGTGAGAATCAGCGTGCGAATGTGGGCGCCGTCGACATCGGCGTCAGTCATAACGATGATTCGGTTGTACCGGAGGTTCTCGATGTTGAACTCGTCGCCGAGCCCGGTTCCGATCGCGGTCACCATCGCCTGGATTTCCTGATTCGACAGGACCTTGTTGATGCGGTTCTTCTCCGCATTGATGATCTTCCCCCGCAGCGGCAAGATCGCCTGGTTCTGGCGGTTTCGAGCTATCTTCGCCGAGCCGCCAGCCGAGTCGCCCTCGACGAGGAAGAGTTCGGTGGTATCGGCATCGCGGCTGATGCAATCCGCGAGCTTCCCCGGCAGTGACGAGTTCTCGAGCGCGCTCTTCCGACGCGTGAGCTCTCTCGCTTTGCGGGCCGCCTGGCGAGCACGAGCTGCTGCAATCGCTTTGTTGATGATTTGGCGCGCGTCTCCGGGGTTCTCTTCGAGGAACTCCCCCAGGCGCTGGTTTATCGCCTGCTCTACGAGTCCACGCATTTGTGGATTTCCGAGCTTCGTCTTCGTCTGACCTTCGAACTGCGGCTCTTTCAGACGAATGGCGATGACTGCCGCCAACCCTTCTCGGACATCCTCGCCTTCGAGATTCTCTTCTTTCTCCTTCAGCAGCGCCTTCGACCGAGCGTACTCGTTGATCGTTCGGGTGAGTGCACCCTTGAAACCGGAGAGGTGCGAGCCACCTTCGTGCGTGTTGATGTTGTTGGCGAAGGAGAAGACCGACTCGACGTACGACGTATTCCATTGCATCGCCACGTCGATTTCGGCCTCGTCTGCTCTTGATTCGAAGTAGACGATATGCGAATGGACCGCGTCTTTTGTGTCGTTGATGTGGCGGACGAAATCCTTGAGTCCATCTTTGTAGTGGAACTGCGCTTCCGCACCGCCGGCCCGTTCGTCGACGAAGCGGATCTTGAGCCCCTTGGTGAGGAATGCCATCTCTCGGAGTCGCTGGGTCAGAACCTTCTGGTCGAAGTCGATCTCCTCAAAGATGTCGAGATCGGGGAGGAACGTGATCGCCGTTCCGGTGTGTTTCGTCTTCCCGGTCTCAGCGAGATCAGTCAGCGGTTCTCCCCGACTGTACTCCTGCCGCCACACCTTGCCGTCGCGCTTGACCTCGACCACGAGTGTCTCGGACAACGCATTTACAACGGAGACGCCGACGCCGTGGAGTCCGCCCGACACTTTGTAACCGCCACCGCCGAACTTTCCGCCGGCGTGGAGCTTCGTGAGTACCACTTCGACAGCCGGGCGCTCCTGGTCAGGCATCACTTCGACCGGGATGCCGCGTCCGTTGTCGGTAACCGTGACCGAGTTATCTGGATGGACCGTGACCTCTATGTGGTCACAATGGCCGGCAAGCGCTTCGTCAACGGCGTTGTCGACGACCTCGAAAACAAGATGGTGTAGACCACGTGAACCCGTCGATCCAATGTACATTCCGGGTCGTTTTCGAACCGGTTCAAGACCTTCCAGGACCGTGATGTCCTCTGCACCGTATTTTCCTCGCGCCATAAAGAAAAATCCCTGCTCTCAGCCAGTTTTTGCAGGGACCTGAATGGTATCAAAACCGTCGGTCAGTCGGCCTTCCCGACGCCGCGTGCAACGCTTGTTGCGATCGCCTTGGAAACCCGCTCGCGGAGCGCAGGATCGTTGATCTCAGAAGCGAGCTGATCACCAATCCGCCGATGCTCTAGGAGCAGTTCTGGCGCAACCTGTTTGGTCTGAGTCTCACTCTCTGCGCCCGGCTCCGGTAACTCGCCGACCGCGAAGCGGATCCGGCGGATGTCGGCGGCCCAACGCTCGCCGGCCAGCCGCTCGAGCACGAGCTTTTCGCAGTGCGTCAGCTCTTGTGCCCAGACGCTCGAGCTGGTGGAAACGTGCAGAGTGCCATCTCGGCTGAGCCGAGCCGGCCAAGCGTTCCTCGCCACGTCGTCGCCAACCGTTTCAGGCCAGTGAGCGACGACGTCATGCAGGGGACCTCGGCCGAGACGGCCGAGTTCAGTATCGACAATGTCACGCAGAGTCCCGGGAAGACGAAAATCTCGAGTCATGCTTCGCGAATTTCTCCTGGTCTCGCCGACAGGTGCTGGTCGACGTTCACCTCCGCCGGCTTCGACGTTGCGGTGACGAGCGTCTGGCCATTCTGTGGCAGCCATTTGACGAGGGTCTGCATCCTTCCCTCGTCCAGCTCACTGAACACGTCGTCGAGCAGAAGGAGCGGTGGCTCGGTCCGGCTTCTCGTCAGCTCGTTCGCCTCGGCGAGAATCAGCGCGAGCACGGTGAGGCGCTGCTCCCCTTGGGAGCCATACGCTCGCAGGTCGATTCCGTCAACACTCACCGCAAGATCGCGGAGGTGAGGGCCCGCGCCGGTCGTACCCCGGCGAATGTCTGTCTCGAGGCGCTCTTCGAGCATTTCGGTCGTCAGGGGATCGGCTTCGTAGCGAAGTCTGGGCTTGCCGAGCCCAAATGTCTCCCCAAGCGCGACAAACGCGGGGCTGATCTGCTCGACGACCTTGCCTCTCGCTGCATCGAGCTCTTCACCGAGAGTAATGATTTGGCTATTCCAGGGAGCGACCGTGTCGCGCGTCGACAGCCCGTCTCGAACCTGTCGGAGAGCTGCATTCCGTTGGGAGAGAGCTTGTGTGTATGCGGCCGGAATGTGTGAGCACTCGGGCAGCAGACGGCTCACTGCTCTGTCGAGGTACGCGCGGCGAACAATCGGCGCCCCCTTCGCCACGACCAACCGGTCGGGTGTGAATGCGAGTGCGGCCAGTTTTGCCCGGAGCCCTTCGCTCGACGAGAGACGGCTTCCGTTGAGCCAGGCTTCCTTCGGTTCGTCGCGCCGTAGGGTGACCCGAGTCTCGACGGGAACGTCCTGGTTTACCCCGCGAAGAGCAACGCGGGCGGCGGAGTGGCCGAATCTGATCGCTTGCCGTTCTTTGCGAGTTCGGGGAGAAAATCCCTGCACACCGACATGAATCGACTCGAGAAGATTGGTTTTTCCGACACCGTTTCGGCCCGTGATGAGCACAAGACCGGGTTCCAAATCGAGCTCGAGACGGTCGTACGAGCGGAATTGGCGAAGGGAGACGTGTTGGACGATCAGCCTGCGAGTCGAATCGGCATGATCAGGTACCGGAAATCATCGGGCTCGCCTTGCATCAAACCGGGCCTCAACGGGCTGATCAGCTTGAGAACGACCGTTTCGCTTTCGACCGACTCCAGTCCATCTCGAAGGAACTCGGCGTTGAACCCGATCTCCATAGGGTCACCCGTAAACGCGACTGGCATAGTCTCCCGTACCTCGCCAACATCTTGGGTCTGAGCGGAGACAGTTACCTGTCCCTCCTCAAAGGCGAGTCGAAGCGGCGAGTTTCGCTGCACAATGACCGATGCTCGCCGAACAACCTCCAAGAACTCCTGCCGCGGCAGTTGAACGTCTGCTTCGAACGACTCGGGTAGAAGCTGTCTGTAGTTTGGAAACTGGCCGTCAATTCGGCGCGCTGTCAGCCACACCCCGCCGGCTTCGAACACAACCTGATTGTCTTGCACGGCAATTCCAATGTGATCGGACTCGGCTCCGGAGCTGATCCGGCTGAGTTCAGTAAGCGCACGGGCGGGAACAATCGCCTCGAGCTCCTCTCCGGGGCCTCCTTCAAGAGCGGTTTCCTTCACGCTAAGCCGGTAGGAGTCGGTCGCTGCCATGATGACCTTCCCATCTTCGAAGCGAACGAGAATGCCGGTGAGCACAGGCCGGGATTCATCTCGAGACGCGGCACGACTGACGCGGGCAACTGTCGCAAGAAAACCTGCTCTATCGACACTGAAGAGTGAGTCGCTCGTTACCTCGGGAAGCCGTGGAAAGTCCTCAAGGCTATACGTATGAAGAGTGAATGCAGCCGACCCGCTCCGCACATGAACGACTCCCTCGTCGTCCTGGTGCTGAAGCTCGACTTCGCCCGGCGGTAGAAGACGAACAATGTCACCAAGGAGTCGTCCTGGGACAACACTTGCTCCCTCTTCGTCGACCTCTGCCGCCATTCTGGCGCGGATGGAAATCTCCATATCCGTGGAAGACAACTCCAGCTCCTTCGAGCGAGCATCAAGCTTCACGCCGCCGAGGATCTGAACACTCGCTCGAGTTGAAACGCCACGAGAGACGATTCCAAGAATGTCGGCCAGGGCATCTCTCGAAGCAGAGATCTTCATCCGAGTGCCGGCAACGGTATCGACAGAAGCCATTTAAAGAAAACCTCTCGTAGTAGTCATAGGTAGTGTGAACATTGGGGAAGACGGCTGCGGATGCCCGGCACATCGCGATCTTGCCTGGGGATGAGTTCTGTGGATAGAGATCGTAGTCTCACACCTTCTGAGTGTGTTGCTGGTTTTCCCCAGGTCGGAGCAGTCGATTCTCCCGGGCTTGTTAGTGGCCCTGCTTCACGCGAGCCGTCAGCTCCTGAACGAGGTTATAGACGCTTCGATCTTCCTGAATGAGTTTCGAGATCTTCGACGTCGCGTGAATTACTGTCGTGTGATCACGTCCGCCAAACTTCTTCCCGATCTTCGGAAGCGACGAGTCTGTGAGCTCGCGGCAGAGGTACATCGCAATCTGGCGTGGGTAGACGATGGACTGTGAGCGGCGATCGCCAACGAGTTCCTGGAGAGAGATATCGAATCGGGTAACGACTGTTTCCTGAATCCGCTCCACCGAGATCTCCGGAACGTCCCCCTGTGGGAAGACGTCTTTGAGAACTTCCTCGGCGAGTTCGACCGACATGGAACGTCCGGTTAGGGAGGAGAAGGCAACGACTCGGGTGAGTGCGCCTTCCAGCTCGCGTATATTCGTCGAGATACGGCTGGCGATCGTTGTAAGTACCTGGGGATCTGGGATGTCTACTCCGTCGGTCTTGACCTTCTTCCGCAGGATCGCAATTCGCGTTTCGAGATCAGGGGGCTGGATGTCGGTAATGAGGCCCCACTCGAAGCGAGAGCGAAGTCGAGCTTCGAGCGTCGCGATATCTCTCGGTGGGCGATCGGACGAAATAATGATCTGTCGACCAGCTTCGTAGAGCGAGTTGAAGGTGTGGAAGAACTCCTCCTGAATCCGCTCCTTGTGCTCGAAGAACTGGATGTCGTCGATCAGAAGAACGTCGTAGTGGCGGTACCGGTGCTTGAAGCCCTCGATCCGTTTGTCCCGAAGCGAGTTGATGAAGTCGTTCATGAAGGTCTCGCTCGTGACGTAGTAGGCGGAAAGACTTTCCGAGTGCTCGCCGACGTACGCTGCGATTGCCTGGAGCAAGTGAGTCTTTCCCAGGCCGGTCCCGCCATAGATGAAGAGCGGGTTATAGGCCTGGGCCGGTGCCTCGGCAACGGCGAGAGCTGCCGCGTGGGCGAAGCGATTCGATGAGCCGATGACAAAAGAGTCGAACGTGTACTTGGGATTGAGACCAGAGAATCGGCGCTCCGAGGACGCAACAGCCGCTGAACGCGTGCTCTCAGGCTCTTCCGGTGCAGGGTCGGTCACGACCAGCGCTACGCGTTGCTCAGCGCCGAGCACGTCTCGTACTGCGGCCTCGAGCACATCGCGGAAATGACCTTCGATCCAATCCCGAGTGAAACCATTCGGAGTGGACAGGACGAGCTCGCCCTCCCGCAGTCCGACAAGCCGCACTGCTGAAAACCACGTACTGAACGTTGACTCCGTGAGCGAGTTCCGAAGTCTCTCTGAGACTTCGGACCAGACCCGCTCCTCGCTCAGCTCTATCGAACGCTCAACCAACGCCGGCTCGCCTCTCTGAAGACTCCTGCGGAGCGGCGATGATAGCAGTGGTCGACCGGCCTCGACAATGCGGCGTCACCGGGCCCGAGAAGTGAGAAAAGGCACCGTTTTCCAGGACTTTTATGTTTATCAACAAGACTCTCCACATCTGTGGAGACATGGCGACAATGCGCTATGCCATGCGTGCTGCGCCTGTGGATTTCTCGTCCGCTGTTCCTCCTGACGCGTGCCTGAAAATCGCTCCTCTATACTCTCTTTCGGCCGCTTTCAGGCGGTTCTCCTGCCTAACTTTCTCCCGTGAAGCGCACCTATCAGCCGAATGTTCGCCGGCGAAAGCGCCGGCATGGATTCCGAGCCCGAATGTCAACGCGGGGGGGCCGGGCCATCTTGAAGCGCCGCCGCGCACGTGGCCGGAAGCGACTGTCAGCCTAGTCCGAACACGCTGAAGCCCGTACTGGAGGTCGGGTATGAAGCGTCGTAGCCGACTCTCCCGTTCGCGGGACTTTGACGCGGTCTACCGCCACGGACGCTCGGTCTCGACGAGGTATCTGACTCTGTACTCATTCCCTCGGCCGGATGCAGCCCCACTCGACGACTCGCGCTTCGGGCTGGCGATCTCTCGTCAGATCGGTGGCGCCGTCGCTCGCAATCGACTCAAACGCCAGTTACGTGAAGCGCTCGAGAAGATGGATGAAGCGCAGGGAGGCTACGACTACGTCCTCATCGCGCGCCAAGGTCTTGCTGAAGCTGCTGACACCCGTGGACAGGATTGGCTCGTCGAATGCGTCGAGGAAGCATTTGCCGCCGCACCGACGCCGAGTGAAGAGATGGTGACGTGAGGGTCTACGTGTTGCAAGCGGTGAGCGGCATCTCAGCAATCGCGTCGCTGGCGCTCGTTGCGGTGATCCGAGCCTATCAGTTCGTAGTCAGTCCGCTCCTCGGAGGGCGGTGCAAGTACTACCCGACGTGCTCGCACTATGCGGCCGACGCGATCCGCGAGGTTGGAGCGGTCCGCGGCTCGATTCTGGCTGCGTGGCGTGTCCTCCGTTGTAACCCGTGGAGTCACGGGGGCGTTGACAAGGTGAGCGATCGCTCGTTCTTCAGAGGGGCGAACCAGTGATCTTCGGCGGAATTCTCAGCCCGATCGAAGATCCACTGACCGACGTCCTCATCTGGCTCCACACGTCGGTCGGGCTCACATGGGGCTGGTCGATCGTCGTTCTGACGGTGCTGATTCGCGTGGTGATTTTGCCGCTCACCATCAAGCAGATCCGCTCGATGCAGAAACTCCAGGCCCACGCGCCGGAACTCAAGGCGATCCAGCAGAAGTACAAGGGCGACAAGCAGCGCACGAACGAAGAAGTCATGAAGTTCTACCGGGAGAACAAGGTCAATCCGGCTGCCTCATGTCTTCCGATTCTGCTCCAGATTCCGATCTTCATTGCGCTGTTCTTCGTGCTGCGCGACTTTCCATTCCAGGAGGAAGATCCGGGCTCGAGCCTCTCATGGCTCATCGTGCCCGACATCACAGCGAACGTCAGCTCGCACTGGTCGGGGTTTGCGCTCCTCGTTGTCTACGTGATCAGCCAGCTCTCTTCGACGTTCTTCATGGCGACGACGCTCGACCGTAACCAGCGGCTGCTCTTCCTCGCGCTGCCGTTCATCTTCATTCCGTTCATTATCCGCTTCCCGACGGGTCTCATGATCTACTGGTCGACGACCAACCTGTGGACTGTCGGGCAGGGCCTAGTGACTCGCCGCGTGGCCCCGAAACCGCAGCTTCCGGGCAAGCGGAGCTCGCGCACACCGCCAAAAGAAGTCGCGCAGGCACCGGCCGCGACGAAGGCGAAGCCCGAACCGAAAGCCGAACCCGCGGCTGAAGCCGTTGAGCAAGGTGACGGCGCACAACAACCGGCGAAACCCACGCAGCCGGGCCAACGCCGAGTTCGGAGGCGAAAGAAGAAACGGGGACCCCAGGCAGGCAGGAGACGGTGACACCGGAAGAACAGGAGACGGTCGAACCCGAACCCTCCCAGGAGCCGATCCAGGTCGAATCAAGCGGCGAAACGGTCGGCGAGGCAAAGTGGGCTGCTCTTCGCGAGCTCGAGCGGCAGATTCCGAATCTCGACAAGGCGGGAGTTCAGTACCAGGTTCTCTCAGAGGGCGAGCGCGGACTGCTCGGCGTTGGACAGGTGCCGGCACGGGTCATTGCAATTGGCCACCCTCGCAAGAAGTCGACGAGTCAATCGGCGTTGCGCAGTGAAGAGGCTGACAGCTCAGCATCAGCCCACATGCGTGAATATCTCGAGCTCGTCTGCAATGCGCTCGGATGCCCTGCTCGAATCGAGATCGAAGAGACCGACGAAGAGCTCACGGCCTCGCTCTACGGATCCGATCTGGGCCTGGTGATCGGAAAGCGCGGTCAGACCATCGACGCGATTCAGTACCTGGCAAACGCTGTTCTCTGGCGTGGTGAAACGGAGCGCAAGAACGCCGTGGTCGACGCGGCCGGATATCGAGGACGCCGGCAAACCTCTCTGGAGCGGACGGCTGATCGCGCTGCGTCCGATGCTCTGGCCACCGACGCCCCTGTTGCCTTGGAGCCGATGTCGGCGGTCGAACGCAAGATCATCCACACACAGCTTTCCGACCGTACGGATGTGGAGACGGCGAGCGATGGGCGAGAGCCGAACCGACACGTCGTTGTCCGGCCGGCCAGTAAGGAAGCTGGCCCCGATTAGCCGAGTGGGTCATTCGTCAGAGCGGGCTGACGCTGTGAGCGAAACGGGCTCGAGCGATCCGCGGCTCGAGAACTGGTTACACGCCTTGGTGGCGACACCGGGCATGACAGCGGTTACCGATCTGGCTGAAGCCCGCCGAGTCCACGTGGACGAAGTACTCTCAGCCCTTGAGTTCTTCGAGCAGGGGCCCGCAATCGATGTTGGCTCGGGTGGAGGCTCGCCTGGCATTCCACTCGCTCTGTCGAGGCCCGACATCGACTGGGTCCTGCTCGACTCGAGCGAGAAGAAGTGCGCCTTCCTACGGCGATACACGCGCGAGATACCGAACGTCGAAGTCATCTGCGCAAGAGCAGAGAGCTTTGGAGTGACCGACGGGAGGGATCGTTTCCAGACGGCGGTCTGTCGTGCTCTTGCCTCGCCGCCCACGGCGATCGAATGGTGTCTTCCGCTCGTCGAGCCGGGCGGCGCTGCGATCCTTTACGTGGGTGATACGGATCTGGATCGACTCGAAAAGATCGCCCAGGAACTCGGTGGTGGAGAGCTCACGCCCCAGAGAGAGTCGGGCGCCGCGCATCGACAGCTCGTGATTGTGGAGAAGCTTCGCCCGACGCCGGCCGGCTATCCGAGGCAAATGGGGAAAGCCAGAAAGCATCCACTGACCTAGATGCATCCGTCGTCGTCTCGAGCCGTCTCGTGGCTTCCGACGAGCCCTCTAACCTAATCCGCGTGCCCGGAACCATCCTCGCCCTTGCCAACCAGAAGGGTGGCGTCGGGAAGACCACGACTGCCGTGAATCTTGCCGCTTGCCTCGCCGAGGCGGGCGAGCGCACGCTCGTCATCGATCTCGATCCGCAGGCGAACGCCACGTCGGGCCTCGGCGAACGGGCCAATGGAGCGTCGTCCTACGATTTACTTGACGGTGTCCCGCTTCAGGACCTCGCCCATCCCACGCAGTACTCGAACTTGCACATCATCCCCGCTCGACCCGAGCTCGCAGGCGCGGTCGTGGAGCTCGCGCGCGATCCGGGCGGCGAACAGTTCCTCGTACACCCGATCCGCGATGCTCGAGAGCTGTACACCTTCGTCTTCATCGACTGTCCGCCGTCGCTCGGACCGCTGACGGTCAACGCACTTGCCGCGGCCGATCGGGTACTCGTCCCCGTGCAGTGCGAGTATTACGCCCTCGAGGGTCTTGCACAGCTGCTCCACTCGATCGAGCTCGTACGCGGCCGGCTCAACCCTCGGCTTGTCGTAGCAGGTTTTCTCCTCACGATGGCCGATCGACGTACACGCCTCGCGCAGGAGGTCGCGGACGAGGTCAGAAGTCATTTCGGGGATCTCGTCTTCGACGCGGTGGTGCCTCGCAGCATTCGTCTCGCCGAAGCACCGAGTCACGGAAAGCCAATCACCGCATATGCGCCCCGCTCCCCAGGCGCGGATGCCTACTACAAGGTGGCCAATGAGCTCATCAGCCGTATCTGGTAACCAGTTGTCAGAAGACGGGACTCCAAGGCGCGGTCTCGGACGAGGCCTCGAGGTTCTCCTCGGCGGGGACGCCAGACGCGGAGAACTCACGGAGGTCCCAGTAGGCTCGATTCGTCCGAATGAGCAGCAGCCTCGAAAGCGCTTCGACGCCGAAGCGATTGCCGGACTGGCCGAATCGATCCGCTCGGGCGGCATCATTCAGCCGCTCTTGCTCCGCCCCGGTGGCGACGGAGCGTACGAACTCATAGCCGGCGAGCGTCGCTGGCGAGCTGCGAAGGCGGCCGGGCTTGCCACCGTCCCTGCCGTCGTACGGGAATCGGATGAGCGCGATGCCTTGCTTCTCTCGCTGGTGGAGAATGTCGCTCGCGAAGATCTTTCGCCGGTCGAAGAGGCACGGGCGTATGCCGTCCTCCAAGACGAATTCGAGCTTTCGCTAGGAGACGTCGCTGAACGCGTCGGCAGGTCCAAGCCGGCTGTCTCGAACCGGCTCCGGCTCCTGGAGCTTCCGGACGACGTACTCGGCATGTTAGAGCGTGGCCAACTCACCGAGGGGCACGCACGCGCGATTCTGGCGGTTCCCGATCACGAAGGCAGACGGCGATTGGCGCGGCGAATCGTCCAGCACGGCTTGTCGGTTCGCGCAGCAGAGCGTGCCGCACGCTGGGCCGGAGCTGCAACACGTCCTCGCAAGACGGCACCCGTGGCACCAGCGTTGCGAGAGCGGGTCGAACGCGCGATCGAAGACCTCGCGGGCGTTTCCCCCAAGGTGACCTCGGGGAGGATTGAGATCCGCTTCGCGAGCGAGACGGAGCTCGAGGAGATTCTGGAATCCCTCGAGCGTGCGACGGCACGGCTCCGGTAAGGCTGAGCCCGACGCTACAATCCGCCGTCGCGTGGGCGATTAGCTCAGCAGGTTAGAGCGCCGCTCTGATAAGGCGGAGGTCCCTGGTTCGAGTCCAGGATCGCCCATCGAGGAAAGCTTCCGCACTAAGCGGTTTCTGGCTGTCTCAGACGGCCGGCGACGGAACTGAGGGCACCGAGTGGGAAGAGTTTTGGAAAGCGGAGCTGGGACAGGAGGGCTCTTTGTGCGGGTAGCTACGTGCGCCATATGGACGGG
>CAYTCZ010000099.1:0-14500 GCA_964436315.1 uncultured Gaiellales bacterium
CGATACCGGGGCGTGGGGCGGAAACACCGATTCCGAATGCGTCATGATTCCCCTGGAAAGAACAGGCCGCCTTTATAGCGCGAATCCGTCGCTCGGTCGACGTCCACGAAGCTAGCCTTCGCCCGCGGTACGATTCGAGCCAGCCGTCGATAGCGGGGCCCCCGGGCCTCCACCGCGTTCAGAACCCGTCGCCGTCAAGCCTGCCGCTTCCCTCCAGGACATGGCGAAGCGCATTGCATCCCTCTACGAACCACCCGTACTCTACCCTCTGAACCGATTTTCAAGGTGAGACAGCATGACCTGGGTTGTCAGGGCGGGAAGACATTCGGCGCTCGTCGATCAATTCATCGACGAAGGAGTCGTGGGCATTTCGGCGGGTGGGGCATTCGACGAGACTGCGCTGGGAAAAGACCGAGAGGCGATTTCGGCACAGCTGCAGCAGCTACGCCCGGATTGGTCCGTCGCCAAGGTAGCGAACCAGGCCGGGCAGCTGTACCGGTTCCTTGAAGAGATCTCGCCGGGGGACGATGTGCTGACCTACGACTCCGACAACCGAAAGTACTTTGTCGGGAAAGTGGCTTCGGGCCCCCGGTACGACGCCGACGGCGAGGAGCTTCCGTTCGTTCGTTCCGTGAAGTGGACCCACCGGATCGCGCGCGACTGGGTATCGGTGCCCACGCGCAACTCTCTGGGAGCGATACAGACGCTGTTTCGGCTGAACCCCGAAGCATCGAAAGAGCTCGACGCCCTGAAGGTCGAGATTGACGCACCCGTGACCGTCACGCCGAAGCCCTCGGTGAGCCCCGTTCCTGACGAGACCGAACACGATGTGTACGGACAAACTCTCGAGAAGTCGCACGAGTTCATCGAAGACCTCATTCAGAAACTCGATCCGTATGAGTTCCAGGACCTCATCGCGGGGATTCTGCGGGCGATGGGCTACAAGACGCGCGTAGCCCCGCGAGGACCGGACCGTGGCCTCGATATCTTCGCGTCACCCGACGGACTTGGCCTCGAAGAGCCGCGTATCTTCGTGGAGGTAAAACACCGGTCTTCGTCCATGGGCGCGCCGGACATCCGTAGCTTCCTCGGTGGGCGACAGCCCGGAGATCGGTGCCTCTTCATAAGCACGGGCGGCTTCAGTCGTGAGGCACGCTACGAGGCGGAGCGATCGAATACTCCACTGACCCTGGTCACTCTCCCGCAGGTTCGGGAGCTGTTGCTGGAACACTACGAAGAACTCGACGCAGAAGCCCGACGGTTGGTTCCGCTTCGACGCATCTACTGGCCGGTGACGGCCGAGTAGCACAGTCAAGGCTGCGAACGCCGCGTTCCACCCCGTTTCTCATGCATCAACACCCCCGCAACTGCGCGAGCCCGACGCGGCTCGGGGCTGCCGGTTTGTATTGACGGATGCACATTCGGGGGCTTGGTACGAATCGTGCCGGATTATCGGTTCTTAGTTTCTGTTCTGGACACGCCGACCTCGAAACCGCCATAGTATTGAAAACAATCAATTTGGGGCGTTCGAGCAAACAGCGCCGAGCGTCGGAACCAAGTGTAGCTTTCGAGGAGGGACGAATGGCAATGCTGTCGCTGTTGCGCGAAGGTATTCAACGAAGCGCCGAGCGTGAGGAGCAAACTTTCATTTCGGGGGCGAGGGGCGGCAACGAGCACGACGCACGTCTGGCACTGGATTCGCTCAAGGCGCTGCCCTCGGCCCTTCAAGCACTCTGCGAGCTCGAATGGAAGGTGGAGACCCCGATGCTCGTCAGGACCCTTCTACCAGTGGTGACGACGTACCTGCTTCGTGAGGACGACATGGTCCCCACCTCTGAGGGGAACATCTTGGCTGGAGCGTTGGACGACGCTTACCTGACGTTCTCAGCATGCGTCGTCGCCGCGCAGGAATTGGAGTCTGATTCGATTCAGGACTTCTCGGCTCACCGAGACGCTGTTCGAACGCTCCTTTCTCAGGAAGTCGTGGAAGCGCTCGACCACGAACTGTCGTCGGCCCTAAACGACGCGCGGATCATGATTGAACAAGTCCATCTCGCTACGGGGGAATAGATGCCATTTCCAGTCATTCCAGTCCTCATCGCCGCGGGCGCCTCGGCGCTTGCTGCCAGGAAGGCCAGCGACCATTACTCCGACCATCAACCCCGCCGCGGCAAGTGCACCAATTGCGGTAAGGTTGGGGCGCACGATTACCTCGAATCTGGGGTGAAGTGGGCAAACGCCGGTCCGATGGCCGTAGCGTTGGGCCTCGCCGGAGTCTGTGTTCTCAGTGTGACCGCACGGAACGTTTACAAGTGCTCGAATTGCGGGCATCGAACCCTTCCGTGTCGGATGCCCACATGCGACGGTATGGCGCTCTCTACCACCTACTACGATCATGAGCTCTGTGGGGGGTGCAACACGGGGAACGATCAGTCCCGAGCGTACGCAGAAAAGGAGAGCGTGAAGGCGGCCGTCAAGAACCGAGCTCAGGTTGCTGCTCAATTGAAGAGTCTTGAAAAGACGATCCGCGTGCTTCGTGAAAGGCTCGCCGATGTCGAGGAGGAGCTACGGTCGCTCAAAGGAAAGAACGAGAAGCTGCGGCGCCAGCGGGACCATCTGATCCAGGCGATTCGGGAAGCGGAGCAAGAGTCCCGGGCCTATGAAGCCATGGAGCGAGCAGCATGAGCGACGAACTCGAAGACAATGACATCGGAGTGGTGCTCCTCGGACAACGACTCGAGACGGAGGAGCTCGTGGACCAAGGCGAGAGGCTGAAGTCTGCGGCCCAGAAAGCGCGCACGTGGACGGAGGAAGACGAAGCGGCCGAAAGTTTCGTTGCGTCGCTCCCAACGCGCGTGTCCCCGACCTCCGAAGTGACGGACGAGGATGCGGATGAGCTGCTGCGAAGCCTCGGCTTCCAGGAGCAACCGATGGATGATGACCTGCCGGTGATCGTGACCGGGACGTCTGCTGAAGTCCTCAACTGGTCCGAGATGGTTCGGCGACATCGTGAGGCGTTGGAAGGTCGTGGGATCGAGACAGAAACTCTCGGACTCGATGCCGCGATGACCGACCTGGAGCGCGCAGAATTCGAGCGGGACTGGGAGCAGCTCAACGTTCGTCTGGAGGAAGAGCAGCAGCTACGCCAGTTCGACCAGTTGATGAGTTCCCTCAAGACCTCGGTGCTCCACTCCATCGTCAGGCCGTTCGGCCTCGGCGCGTTCCTTGCCGTGCGTGACCGCGTGGGAGGACCGCTGACTACCGTGCAGGGGATGAAGGACGCGCAACCCGGAGGAAAGTATGAGGGCCTGCCAGCGAGTGAATTCGCCGCGAGCGCTCAGGTCGAACAGGGTCGAGAGCCCTACAATCCGTCGGATTATCATGGGAACTCTGCTTTTCGTCACGGAAAGCTGCGAATGCAGCAGAACGGCGCCGCCGACGTGGATGCCTACACCGGTCGTGAGCTCGACCCTGCATCGCGGGAGTTGGATCATGTGATTCCGGCCTCAGAAATTCACCGAGATCCTGCCCTGAATCTCTATCTGAACAAGCAGGAAAAGGTAGCCCTGGCCAACAGCAAGGAGAACTTGGCGTACACGGAGCGCTCTGTGAATCGTTCCAAGCGCGCAAGTACCATGCAGGAGTTCGTTGACGAGCGAGGAGAGCAGCTTGGGGTGGATCCAGAACGCGCGAAGGCAGTCGACGGGAAAGCGCGCAGAAATGTCAACGACACAAAGCAAGAGAGAGCGCTGAAGTATTACGCTGGCGGAATGCTGAAGACGACCGCTGCGAACGCTGCGAAGCTGGGACTGCGCGAAGGCATGGGACTTCTCCTTGCCGAGCTTCTCGCCGCGCTGTTCGATGAGGCGGTCGACATCTTCAAGAATGGAGTCAGCGCAAACACAGGGTCGTCCGAGCTGCTCCCGTCGCTGCGGATTCGAATGGAACGAGTCGCGGCGAGGGTAGTCGCCCAGAAGGACGCCGCTTGGTCAGCGATGAAGAGTGGCGCTCTTGCCGGGGCAATCTCGAGCATCGTCACAGTCGCCATCAATACCGTAGTGACTACCGCGCGTCGGGGCGTTCGGATCATTCGCGAGGGACTCCTCTCCCTTGTCCGCGCGGTAAAGATGCTTGTGCTCCCTCCCCCTGGCCTCTCCCCTGCAGCGGCCGCTCACGAAGCGAGCAAGATCGTCGCCAGTGCTGTCATTCTGGGCCTTGGGGTCGCTGCACAAGAGCCACTCGAGAAGGCCGTCATGACGATCCCGCTACTCCTCCCCTTCGCGACCCCATTAATCGAGGTCATGACCGGCATCGTTGTGGGGGTTGCATCCGGGCTGGTGGTCTACATGCTCGACCGGCTCGATATCTTCGGGGTCAAGTCCAAGGACAACGAACAGGACATTCTGGAGCGGCTTCAGGCGTACGTCGACGACGAGCTGAAGGAGCTGGACTGCCGGTTGCACGCCGTTGCCGTGTAGGGGCACGCCGTCCCGACGACCGAGAGGTCAACTCGGCTTATCAGAATAGCACGATGTCGCCCTAACCACGCCTTCAACGAAGGCGCTCTCGTGATGTTACCGAACGGCTAGCGTGCGGCGTTCGCACTCCCTCACCGTGGACACGGGCCCTCACGCCTCCCTCGCCGTCCGAACAACCAGCACGGTCTCTTACGCTGTACACCCCCCCGCACCACCGCCAATCTTCGACCCGGCCCCTACCGAGCTTTCCCCATGACCGCACCCGAAACCCCCATCGAACAGATCGATCGCGACAAGGTCCTCGAACGCGCCGAACTTCTCGACCGCGACGACCTTCTCATCTTGCTGAGCCGCGCGTTCGACCGCCTCGACGACCCGGAAGTCTTCGACGTTGTCTGGGACTACGTGCACGCGGAAGATGTCGTGCTGCGGGACGCTGAGGGCACCGACTTCCTCTCGCAGATCGAAGCCTTCCACGCTAAAGCAGTCCGCGGTGGCTTCTACCAGTCCTTCGACGTCAATTCGCGAAACTACATGCAGAAGTCTGCCGGGACGGAGAACTTCATCGCCGCGCACCACCGGCACACCGAACGGTGCGTCCGCGCTGCCCAGGGAGGTCACCACGACGACGCCCGTAAAGGCTTCGAACTGCTCGTCGACCTCGTCCGACGCATCGACGACAACCCCGACGACATCGTCTTCTTCGCCGACGAAGCGGGTTCGTGGCAGCTCGGCGTTCGCTGGGAGCAACTCATCGACGCATGGGCTGCCACAATCTCCCATCTCGACCCCGATGCCTGGGCCGAATACGTCGACGAACACGTGCTTTGGGTCGAGTACTACGAGCGCGACCGCGCCCGCGAACGATTCGCAGCTATCGCCACTGCCGACCAGCGGATTGCGCTGACAGGTTCAGATGACTGAAAAGTCCGGAGCAGGGGAGCATTCTGCCATCCCGCGGATCATGTGGTGAATTCCGTCCCTATTTCGACAGCGCGATCATCGGTGGGCCGACGATTGTTCCACAAATTGCGCGCCCGACGCGCCCGCCCGGTCTGGTCCTCCTCGCAGAGCTCGAGAATCCGTTCGGCGAAAAGCTCGAGCTGCTCCAGCGCCCACTCCTTCGGCACGGAAACTTCGTTCTTCGGCGCACCAATCCGCATCAGGTTCCCTTCCGGCAACAGCCAGACGGGGGGCATGTAGATCCCCTTCAACCCCGCAGCCATGTCATGGCGCTGCTGGTAGGCATGCACGGCGTCCTCGACCTCGTCTTCCGTCTTGCCGGTGACTCCCTGCAGGTGCTTCTTCTGCCTCAGGTCAGCGGGCGTCCTCGCCACCAGGCCGAACGGCGCGACTTCTTCGAACAGAAGGTACGGCCAGGCACGCGCCATCCACTCGACCAGATCGAGCCACGTCCAACGCGCAGCCTTCAGCCCCTTGCTATCCTCGGCTCCCCACACCCGTGTGCCGTTCAGCCACAGATAGAGCGCACCCCACCCCAGGCCGCGAACCTCGTCCGGAGTCCTGTTCAGCTCACGAAAGTCGAGCGCGAACAGGGACGTATCCCCGAAAACTACTCGCCGTGTTTCTTGAGCCATCTGTTAAACTCTCTTCGTTTGCCTTCGTCCTCGGCTCGCGCCGCCAGCTTCTTCCGCATCGACGCGCTCAATCGGCCGCGATGAGGATACCCGTGGTAACTCTTTCCCGGTTGCGTCGGTACCGCGACGTAGGGGATCCCACGATACACATCGTAGACACGCTCCGGAAACCAGCCGTCGTCCTCACGCGCCGGGTCAAATTGCTGGAAAGGGACGGCGTGTACTAGAATGGAACCAACGGACCTTCCACCTCGATGACAGACGGTTTGCGGTTCGAGTAGGGAGAATTTCTGCGACCGCGAAACGAAACCCGAATCTCTTCGTAGTCTTCGACGAGCTCTAGTCGCAAGATACGATCCACCACGCGGCATCGAAGAATCTCCCGCACGAACAGCAACCTCAGTTTTCCAAGATCGACGCCACGTTCATCGCGGGCGAGTTCTAGCGGCGGAGCCGTGCAGCCGTTCACGATGCTCTCCACGATCATTGACGTGTGATCCGCACCCTCGAACGCATGACCGAGCAAGATCTTCTTACAGCAGAGTTCCGCAACCTCGTCGGCGGAAAAGTCGCGGCCCCGAGTCCCATACGTTCCTGCAGTGATGAGAGGATCTGACTGTCGACCGGTCCCCTCGAGGGAAATGTTCCATTCGACGACGGTCTCGCTTTCCATCCGTTTCGCATCGACGACGCGAACTTCGGACCAGCGCAATTCGTAGGTGGCCTGGACAACGGAGGGGGCCGAGTTCCACGACCCCGCCCAGCCGAAAACGCCGGGTCCGCTCGCCAGTTCGCTCAATTCCGCCTCGACCTCGGGATTCTGCGGCCCCGCATGAATCGACCACGTCCCATCCGAACTTGTGGATACGCTCTTCACCACGATGAAGATGTCGTCGAGAAGGAGAAGCGTCTGGGCTCCACCGCGTCCTCGAACTGTCTCGCCCACCCCGTGCGCTGCTCCTTGGTTTTTGTCCGACGCCGGAATCGCGGCGCCGGATGGGTCGACGATGGTGCCAGTGCCTGCAAGATTTCGTGCGGCATGCAGTAACGCCAGGACGGAATTTGAGCAGGCATAGGCGCGATAAAATCCGCCGGTACTGCGCTCGAGTTCTGCCTTTTCGCCATCGCCGTCGTCGCTTATTCCTTTGACCACGATCGCTGGAATCTGAGCGTTCAGCGCGGCCTCCATAAAGCCGTGCGCCTCCATCTCAGCCGAGACGAGCTTCGGGTCCAGGGGGGTGGCGAATATGACGGCAGACTCGAGTGAAGAACCCCCGCGCAGCGAATCCCTGAAGTTGGGGTCCCTCAAAAGAAACGGAGTCCCGGCAGTCTTTCCGACGATGAGATGAGGTTGCCGCACCTCCTCAGGCAGTCGAATCGGCACTGAGCGCATCGCGGTCAGGTTCGGCACGATCGTTCGGATCACCTCTTCACACTCTTGTTGCCAGGCGCTGTACTCCGCGAAGTCTGTTCGAAGCTCCCCGAACGCACGGCGTAGGCGAGGATCCGTCGGGTACTCCCGAGACCGACTCTCCAGGCGGCCCGAGTCCACGGCGATGTCGTCGCCTTTCACCACCCAGCTACTGACCGGCACGTCGCCCAGCGCTAGCCCGGTTTCGAGCGCCGCCGCAATCCCGACCAGCGCGATCGCTCGTGGACGAATGTGAGACAGCATTCGCCCGACCCACGCCCCCATCGGGACTGCGCCCATGTCGTGGGCGGTAGCCGTCCAAACACGAAGGGTGCCCCCATCCCAGCGATACCTGTGATGCAGCACCCTGGTGTCTTCCACCATCTGCTTCGAAGGCGCATCGTCCGTGACCCCCGCTAAGACGGCATTGACGACCTGTGCCTCCTCGGTCAGCGCCGTCACAATGAGGAGGTCTGGCGAGGTGCTTTCTAAAAAGTCAGCCATCGTTTCACTCTAGCACGTCGCAGCTCTCCAGGACTGCGCATCTTTGTCAGAAGCTCATGTCTTGATGACGATCTCAGTTTCGACACCGATCTCGTTCGCAATCTCCGTGTAGAGCGAAGCCTGCTCGCTGCACTCAAGAGAGACCACCAACGAATAGTGAGCAACCGAGTCCCACCGTTCCTGACTCTTGAAAGTCTTCCACCATCCGGTCACTGGGACGATAGCAATGAATCGCCGCCCGAGAAGGTCCGCCGCCGACCCTCGCCAACAGTCAGAATGTATCGAGCCGCGTACCGCCTCCTCCCAGAGGTCCCACTCGTCGGCGCCGCCTCCCGGCGAGTAGGTGCCTCCACCCACGCGCGCCTTCTTGTTGATCCTGCGGCTGAACTCGTCCAACGACTCTCCCGGCTTTGCAACCCAGAATCGCAGCAGATGCGACGGGTAGGTGTACCTGTCTTCCTCGCTGCGTAACGCTGGATTCGGTTCCACGAAGTACGAAAGGGTAACGCGAAGCTCCGCGTCGCAGTCAGCGACCGTTTCCAACGCCGAGTCAGGCCAGGGGAGAGTATGTACCCGCATGTACCCGGCACCGGGCTCCTTCCATTGCTCGTGTTCATTTCGCTCACGGGTATAGGGTTGGATCTCGTCCTCGATCACCAGCGTCGTGGCGCTCTCTGCGCTGGCAATCGCGCGCTCCAGCGATGGGACACCGTAGCCGAAGCAATGCAGCAGCTGCCGAACCCGCTCTCGCTTGCCGGCCAACTCCGGGAAGTGCGTTCGCATCGTGTCGGTCCATCGCGCCGAATGGACCAGGAGCGCGCGCACCGTTTCCGGACGGAGGTCGGGATATTGAACCCATATCTCGGCGGCCATGTGGGACACCAGCGCAGCCGCGGCGCTGGTCATGGCAGTGGTTGCGAACAAGCCCTCGACCTTCTCCCGACTCTGTGTGGTCAGAAGGCTGAGACTGTCGACCTCGGAACAATAGCCGTCCGGCGCCCTCGCGGCGTTGCCTCCTTCGACCACGAGATCGGGCTTCGACGGACGCGGGCCACGCGTCTCCTCAGCGAGCCATGCGAGCCCGGTCGTGCTGAATGGGCTCAAGTCGTCGGGGGACGCAAGCAACCGCCAGTCCGGAAACTCTCGTTCATCGATGAAATCTCTTTGAGTGAACGCGCCGACGGAAATTGCGTTCCATGCTTGCGATGGATCCTCGACCTGCTCGGTGTAGTTGGCATCGGGGTGAGAGTACCCCTCTCGACCGATCTCCGCGTTGCCCGCGGCAACGACGAACAGACGCGGTCCGCTCAACTCGGAATCTGTCCCTGCAGCCAGCTGGTCAATGGCAGCCGACCACGCGCTAGGCGTCCCGTCCGTCGACTTCGGTCCGCCTATGCAGAGGTTGAACACCCGTTTCGCCCTCGGCTCCATCGACTCTATAGCGTCCACGGCCATCTGCGTGGCGACACCCCACTGGTCCTCGGGAATCGGTTCTCCGGGCCGAATGATTGCGGCGGACTCGATTTGATGCCTCAACTGCACTTGCTGCTCGGATTCTAGCGCCTCCTCGAGCTGCATACCGTACGCTGCTAGCCCGGCCATCTGCGTGCCATGACCGTGCGGGTCACCGGTCCAGCCCGGCCGGTAGCTCCATGTTCCGTTTTCCGCAATCAGCCCTTCCAACAGCGGGTGACCCGCGTCTACTCCAGTGTCTAGGACACAAACACGTACCGCCTCAGGAAGAATCCAGGTCCGATCGACAACGCTTTCAGCCCACTCCTGCTGTTCCCGCACGGGGAACTCCACGATATCTGCCACGATCGGCGGAACCCGACGGACTTCGGAAAAATAGGGAACCGACGTGGCGGCATCCGCCAGGTCGCTCGGAGTTGCGGAAATCGTAGCGACGATACGGTTTGGAAATCTCAGAACCTTGTCAGAGACCTCAACGCCCGCGCGCCGAATATCTGCAGCGAGTTCCGGCCACGGCTTGTCGTCGCGCAACCACACTTCCCATCGATAAACGCGGTCGTCGGTTGGCGGCTCCCGGTGGGAAAGATCCGTCCATAGTTCTCGAAGCGTAGCAAGTCGAACGTCCTCCGTGGGCGCGAACAACGGAGTGCCGGTCTCCTTCTCCTCGTACCTCGCGAGCTTTTTGCGATAGAAGTCGAGCTGCTTGGTACTCTTCACGTAGACGGTTGCGATCCCGCGCCCGTCACGTTCCTTGTAAGAAAGCAGCGTTGGGCCATTCCCCGATCGCTCGAAGCTGATCGGATTGAACCCCGGCACGGCGTCAACCTCGAACGCTACGACGAAGCCCTCGTCGTCGAACCCGCGCTTTCGCCGGTCGTCGACGACCTCTGATGCGAGCGGCGCGATCTCGTCGAGCTTCGCGGTAAGCATTCGCGCATGTTGCTCGCGATCGCGCTCGGGAACTGCTGGCTTACCTGAGCCACCTCCCCCGGGCCTTTCGTAGCGCGAAGACTCGCCCGTACGCTGCGGAAACAGATGTCGATAAACTCTGGGATCTCCCTCAGCCAATTGAACTCCCCGGCTTGGCTCTCCTTACCCCGCTCTCACTTTCCGTCGTGAGAAAGCGTCGGCGAGTATCGTCGCGTCGATCTTATCGCTTCCCGCGAGGACCACGACCTTCGCAGCGTCCTTACTCGCAGCCGTCACGTCAGCATGGCTCAGTCCCACCGCAGCTCTCGCGGCATGCTCCAGCGTCTGCTCGGTCAGCTTGAAACCTGCGAGGGTGTTCCCGATCAGGTCGCAGCAGTTCCCCTGGTCGGGCAGCTCGTAGCGTACTACGTCATCAAACCGTCGAAACAAAGCACGATCCAGAAGCTGCGGATGGTTGGTGGCCGCGATTAAGATGCTATCGGAATCATCGGCTTCCAAGAACTGCAGGAAGCTGTTCACCACCCTACGAATTTCGCCGACATCGTTGCCCGCGCTCCTCTCGGGACCGAGCGAGTCGAACTCGTCGAACAGGTACACCCCGCGCTGCCGCTTCATCCCGTCGAAGACGGTCCGCAGCTTCGCCGCCGTCTCGCCCATGTACTTCGTGATGAGCGACTCCAACCGCACCTCGAACAACGGCAACTTCAGTTCGGCCGCGATCACTCGTGCGGTCATCGTCTTTCCCGTGCCGGGCGGTCCGACCAACAACAGCTTCCGGCGCGGCTTCAGCGAATACTTCTCCAGCCTCGCCCGTTGCCGGTGCTCCTGCAGCAGTCTCGCCAGACTTTCGCGGGTGTCCTCGGCGAGCACCATCGCCCCCAATCGCACCGAGGGATAGGAGACCGTGACGACCTCTTCGAGATCGCCGGGCGCACGCGCCATCGGAACGGGCCGCGCCGGCGGGTTCGTCGCCACCTGCGCACGATGGGCATCGATCTCCGCCCGCAGTTCCTTTGCGACATTCATGTGCCCGCGGCGTGCCTCGTCGGCCGCCACCTGCAACGCGACCCGGTAGAACCGGTCCGCATCGCCAGCCGCGAAGCTTCGTATGAGCGCCTTGATTTGATCGGACTTCGCCATCTAGACCAGCTTAGCCTTTTACAATGCCTTCCGCGAAAAACGTTTCACTCTTCCGAATCCGCATCATCGCTCCCGACGAGATCGAGAAGACGATCGAACCTGTCGACCTGAACGTCCGCCAAGAACTTCCGCCACGACGATAGCTGGTGAGCATCATCAGGATCCGAAAGATGCCACAATCGCTCGAAAAGTTCGGGCATCTTGGACGCGTCCCAAATCTGCGAGTTTCCCCCTGCGAGTTCGAGAATTCGGTCCAGCCGTCCGGTAGTCAGCGAATCCCTTCGTCTCAGTACTTGAAGTAGGCGGGAAGCGCGGCTTTCAGCTTCTCGCCACCCTCCGGACTCTCCGAAGAGTTCGATGCACGGATCCACAAACTTGTCGTCTCGGAAACATGCAGCAATCTCCAGCGCGCGGCCCGATCGCCAGTCGTCCGTCCGATAGCGTTCGAAGGCGTCTTCAGCAGCGCTCTTTAGGGCGGCTGGGGCGAACTCCATAGGCGGCAACGGTTTGGGCACCCCTTCCCACTTCTGCACGATGGCGCGGAACTTCAACTGGTCCGCTTCGTTCAGCCAGTCGAAGCTGGCAGGGACCGCCGACACTACGTACATCAGGCGCGGGATCTGCTCTTCGGACAGAGGCGGATGCTTGCCCATCTCGCGTTCTACCCCTTCCCGAAATCTTCCGGGTCTCGCTGCGTAGATGATTTGCGCCACTTGCACCAAGAGCCGTTCCTGCTTTTCCAGCGATGGCTCGGTTTGAAGCACGAGCCACTTGAAAATACACGAGGAAAGCATCGTCAGCGCGCCTTCGCGCGCGCGGTCGATGAATCGGAGATGAATGAATCTCTCCAAGTGTTCGGGGTCCGTTGGCAGGCTGGGGCTCGACAACTGATGAAAAAACCATTCGACGAGGGCTCGACCCTGTCTTGGACTCTGACTCAGGAGATGCTCGACGCTGCCGACGAGATGCGCACGGACGCTCTCTGGGGACGGTTGGTAGAGCATTGCCGCATCGTGGAATGCCGGGTGGGCGCACGCATTTCTGTCCTCATATAGCCGTCTCAGGTCGGTTGCGCCGCGCGCGGACACCAACTGATTTGTGTGAAGGAACTCGATGAGGTCCTTTTCGAAAGTCTGAAGAACAGGCGTGTTCTGCGACTCGATTGCCTTGTCAATCTTGTTGATTTCGTCTCGAGCCCATCCCGATTCCTGAGCGGCCAACTCTCGCAATTTGAGCGTCGAGTCGAACACGACCGCAATCCAGGTGGCAATTACGGCGGAGCGGAACGCGCCCGCCTGGTATGCGGCGATCGCCTCTCGCACGTAGGTCCGGGAGTCTGGCTCGCGGACTCGTTCCGTGATGCTCTCCAGATCCGTCAACATCGCAGGTCCCTCCCTTGGTGGTCTCGACGATCAGCGATCGGTGGAACTGCTCGCCGAGAAGAGTCCTCAGCCAAGGTCAACGCACTCAAAAGATCTCCCCTTGCCCCTCTTGGGCTTTCTTCGCCTCTTCCTTCTCGCCGCGCTTCATCTCGGCGGCGTGGATCTCTTTCGCCTTGTCGGGATGCTCGGCGAAGAAGGTGGCGCGGACTGTGCCGGGGACACTCACAGCAGGTCGTCCTCCGCGTCTCTCCATGTAGTCGGAAAGTCAAATTCGGCAAGAAGTTTGGTGATGATATCTTCCTGCACGATTCCGGCAGCTCTCGCGCGAAAATCCGAACGGCTTGCGACGGGCAAGATGCCACGTATTTTCCTGAGTGTTGCGTTGCCGATTCCGTCCACTTCCAAGAACTCGCTGTCTTCGGCTTCATTGATGCTGGTTCGCTCCACTGTGAGGAGATGCGGATGCATCTCCACCAGGCGATCAAGGGCCCGTTGCTCCTCGTCAAGCTGTGTCCCCGCTCGCGACACTTCATCAGTGGGCGGTTCGATGAGGTGAACCGTACCGCCGCGGTCGAAGTACTTCTCAAAATACTTCAGTGCCTTATGTGCCAGCTGCTGCGCCTCATTTTCGTTTTCGTTCGAGCTTGCGGTGGAGAGCAGCTGCGCAACGATGAGTTGAGCGTCGGACTCGCGGTTGTTTTCGCGAGCGATTTCAAGCGCCTCCACCAGCCGATCCTGGCGCAGCTTCCGCGCCTCTTCTAGCTTGACGCTCCCCTCATGATACGTTTTGCGAGCGGCCGCGATCCGTTGCGCGAAGATGACGAATGCTAGCATGAGAGCCGGGGCTGAGCTCGCAAACTCAACGACGAGTTGCACCGGCGACTCGCGATGGACGGCATTCACCTTGATCGGTCCACTCTCTCCATGCACGCGCTGAAAGTCGCGCAGCGCATCTGCCAGTGCACGCAATTCATCCACCAGATCCCGGAGTTCATCCCTTGTGCTGAACCTGAACTCCAACCCGCGGAGGGAAGACGCTTTTAGTTCGTGAAACAGTGTGGAAGCGGCCTTATGAATCGATTTCAACGCCTGGAAACATTCCAGAAACTCCTTTTGCTCAGCAACTGCCGCCCGAACGCGTTCATTACCAGAGAGCCGCAGCACACGTTCCATCCCCCTTATCGCCTCATCCCCGACAATTTCGTCCAGTCCCATCTGATAAAAGAGCGACTGGTCCCTCGTAGGCCACGAGTTGTCGGGGAGACGGTCGAACGTCGTTCGAATCACCAGTGGAACTGCTGGCGGCGTGTCGTCCTTTGTCGCCCTCACCTGACTCACCCAGGTCGCAAACTCGTTTTCGATCTGATTCTCATAGAGCGTTCGAGACAACTCTCGAGCAAGTCTCACTGTGGTTTCTAGCTCCATACCTTCTCCGTAGTGACGCGCAGCTGAAGACAGTTCAGATCAGCTCTTGCTGCAGGAGCTTGCTGTTCTTGGCCTCTTCCTTTTCGCGGCGCTTCATCTCCGCCGCGTGGATCTCCTTTGCCTTATCAGGATGCTCGGCGAGGAAGGCGGCGCGGTGTT
>CAYTCZ010000100.1:0-14496 GCA_964436315.1 uncultured Gaiellales bacterium
CTAGAAGACAGGGGTCTCGCGCCAGACGCCCCACACGTCACGAAGTGCATCGCACATCTCCCCCATCGTCGCGTTCGCACGGGCCGCTGCGACGATCGATGGCATGAGGTTTGCGTCGGTTTCGGCAACACGCTGGAGCTCGCTGAGCGCACTCTCGACTTCGGCTGAATCCCTTCTCGCACGCAGTGCGCGAACCCGGTCGATTTGCTTCTGCTCGAGGACCGGGTCGACGCGCAGGATCTCGGGCTCGGCCTCCCATTCGTCGAGGTAGCGATTCACGCCGACAACGACTCGCTCCCCGCGCTCCACCTCCGCTTGGAAGCGGAACGACGCCTCGGCAATCTCACGTTGGAAGAAGTTCTCGCGAATCGCGGCAATGACGCCACCGATTTCGCGGATGCGCTCGAAGTACTCGTAGGCCTTAGCCTCGAGCCGGTTGGTCAGATCCTCGACGAAATACGAGCCGCCGAGCGGGTCGATCGTCGAGGTCACCCCGGTCTCGTGGGCAATCACCTGCTGGGTACGAAGCGCGAGTTTGGCGGCCTCTTCGGTCGGCAGCGCAAGAGCCTCGTCGAACGAGTTCGTATGGAGTGACTGCGTACCACCGAGAACCGCTGCCAAGGCCTCGAGCGCAGTGCGGACGATGTTGACCTCCGGCTGCTGAGCGGTGAGTGAGACGCCCGCGGTCTGAGTGTGGAAGCGCATCCGCCAGCTGCGCGGATCGCGCGCTCCATATCGCTCGCGGAGCTCCCTTGCCCAGATCCGTCGCGCCGCTCGATACTTCGCAATCTCCTCGAAGAAGTCGATGTGGGCGTTGAAGAAGAACGACAGTCTCGGTGCGAAATCGTCGACCGAGATCCCGCGAGCGACCGTCTCTTCGACGTAGGCGAACCCATCGGCCAGCGTGAACGCGAGCTCCTGCGCGGCGGTCGAACCCGCCTCCCGAATGTGGTAGCCAGAGACCGAGACCGGATGCCACTTCGGCATCTCTTGCGCACAGAATTCGATCATGTCGACGACGAGCCGCATCGAGGGCTCGGGTGGGAACATCCATTCCTTCTGTGCGATGTACTCCTTGAGAATGTCCGTCTGCGCCGTGCCGCGCAGTTCGGCTCGCGAGATGTCGTTCTCCTCCGCGACACACACGTAGAACGCAAGGAGGATCGCTGCCGGCGAAGAGATCGTCATCGATGTCGAGACGGAGTCCAGCGGAATGCCCCGAAACAACTCGCGCATGTCCTCGAGTGAGTCGATCGCGACGCCCTCACGCCCCACCTCGCCTGCGGATCGCTCGTGGTCTGAGTCGTAGCCCATCAGAGTGGGCATATCGAACGCAGTCGAAAGACCGGTCTGCCCGTGCTCAAGGAGGTAGCGAAAGCGCTCGTTCGTCTCCTCGGCCGTCCCGAACCCTGCGAATTGCCGCATCGTCCAAAGCTGACCGCGATACATCGAGGGATAGACCCCGCGCGTGAAGGGATAGACGCCGGGCCAGCCAATGTCCCGCTCGTAATCCACCGAGGTCGTATCGGGTGTATAGAGCGGCCGGTACTCCAGTCCGGAGATGCTCGAAAAGTTCGCGTCGCGCTCCTCTCCTAGCGCGTCGTAGATGTCCCGACGCCACTCTTCCGTTGTATCTCGATCAGGCCACTCTTCGGCCGTCGCCATAGTCCGATTGTACGTTCCGGCGTTCGTCGGACTGCGCTCCGGACCGGGCGGGCGATGGGCGGCGTGTCGTTCATACCGCTTTCTCACCGGTCTCCTCCTTGGAACCGCGGAGCTCGACCGATGATCGGAGTAGGCGATGCACGTTCCCGGGACTGCGGCATATTCCTCGCCGGTTCGGCGCACGGTGCGTTCGAACCCGCACGTTCAAGACCGGCACGGGACGCCCGGGAGTCGGCGCGGACTGGTCGGGCTCGCACTCGTCGTTCTCTTGCTTGTCTGCCTCTTCGTCGTCTTCGGCGGCGTGTGAGCACCAGCCAGCGTCGCGCTCTGAATCGGTTGATCCGGATCGCGCCGCGACGGCTACAACGCAACCGTCAGTGCGATCACGATAGCGACGACGACGAGGGCAGCGCCAATCGCTCGCTTGAGCACTGCTTCGGGTAGTCGACCTGTGAACCGCGCGCCGAGCCAGGCTCCGGGAAGCGTGGCGGCGACGCTGACGGCCAGCAGGAGCCACTCCACCTCGAGCCGCGCGACGTGGCCGAAGAAACCGGCTGCGCCGAGAAAGAAGCCGACGACGAGATTCGTACCCACAGCCCGTCCAGGAGGAAGCCCGACGCTCCTGACCAGGGCCGGCATACGAAGGGTTCCGAGAATCAGGCCTACTGAACCACCGAGGAGGCCAATCACGGTTCCCGCGACGACCGCGGCCAGCCGAGGCTTGCGCGTTTTGGGAGACGCAAGAAGGCCGAAGATCATGTCGAGACCGCTGAAGAACAAGACGATGGCGATCCCGACAAGCAGGACGGTTGAGGAAATTGACGACCCGAAGAATCCGCCGACGAACGCGCCTACGATCGACGAGGGCGTCATCCAGGCGACGATGCGCCAGTCGACTCGCCCTTCGCGCGCGTGGCTAAGGCCGCCGGCGAACGCCGATGCCGCGCTCACCGCGATGTTGGTACCGGCTGCGCTGGCTGGATTGCTCGAGACGAGCAGTATCGCAGGCAGCCTCAGGCTGCCCAGCACCAAGCCAAGTGCTGCACCGAAGTAGCCGGCGACGAACGACGCGGCGGTGGCTAGCGCGAGTTCCCAGGCTTCCAGAGTGGTTCCGAAGAGCCGAGGTTCGACTCTCGAGCGAGGATGAATAAGAGATCGGAGAGCCGGTTCAGATAGGCGATGACGAGCGGATTCACCGACCCGCTGGTCGCAGCAAGCGCCACCGTTCGCCGCTCGGCCCGGCGGCACACTGTGCGCGCAAGATGGAGGCGCGCTGCGGCTTCCGTTCCTCCTGGAAGCACGAAACTCGTCAGCGGCTCTAGCTTCGCGTTCACCTCGTCGGCCGCGACCTCGAGTTCGTCGACGTCTGACTGCGCGATCCGAAGTCTTTCGCGACTGTCCTCGAGAGGAACAGACAGATCAGCGCCGAGGTCGAACAGGCGCTGTTGCACCCGCTCGAGGACGGTGCGCGAGTCGGCGGAGAGGTCAACCGTGAGCACCAGGCCGATGATCGAGTTCAGCTCGTCAACCGTCCCGTAGGCCTCGATGCGCGGGTCCGATTTCCCGACGCGGCTCCCGTCCCCCAAGCTCGTCTCTCCCCCGTCTCCCCCGCGCGTATAGATACGGTCGAGCCGAACGGGCTTCTGTCGTTTTCGGCTCATCTCAGCGAGTGCCGCGGTCGACGAAGCACGGGTCGAGAGCAGCCCCGAATCGGGACGATCTCGTCCGGGACTCGGCACACCCCGCGACACTCTCGCGCAGGGATTGCTCGTATCGTTGAACGCGGGTGGCGGGTGGCGCACTCCCCACCCAGGGTGGGGAGACCGAGGCGTTCATGACTTTTCGCCGCCGTCGAGTCCGAGGATCGAGCGCGCGATGACGAGCCGTTGAATCTCGCTCGTCCCTTCGTAAATCTCCGTCACCTTGGCATCTCGGTAGTAGCGCTCGACCGGAAACTCCGTCATGTAGCCGTAGCCTCCCAAAATCTGGATTGCTTCGCCTGTCTGACGTCGGGCAACGCCTGACGCGTAGAGCTTGGCCTTAGAGGCCGCTTCGCCGTGTGGCCTGCCCTGGTCCCGTAACCACGCAGCCCGATAGACGAGCTGACGAGCAGCATCGATCTCCGTGGCCATATCTGCGAGTTTCATCTGGATCGCTTGGAATCTCGCAATCGGGCGTCCGAACTGCTCGCGTTCGAGCGCGTACAAGCGGGCGGTCTCATACGCCGCCTGAGCTATGCCGACGGCCTGAGCCGCGATTCCGATTCGACTGGTATCGAGCGTTTCGAGCGCGAGCTGGAAACCTCGTCCTTCTTTGCCGAGCAGCCGGTCGGCGGAAACCGGTGCGCCGTCCAAAACGAGATCGGCGGTCGAAGACGATCGCAATCCGAGCTTTGCAGCCTCCTCGGTCACCGTGACACCGGCGAGTTCTCCGTCGATAACAAAGCAGGTAACACCGACCTCACTCCTCGCAAACACCAGGATCACCTCCGCATAGGCCACGTTGGTGATCCACTGCTTGGTGCCGGTCAATCTCCAGCCGCGATCGTCGCGCTCCGCTCTCGTCTCGAGGGACCCCGCATCCGAGCCTGATCCGGACTCCGTCAGTGCGAACGCTCCGATCAGCTCGCCTGATGCCAGTCTGGGGACGAGTGCCTGTTTCTGGTCTTCGGTGCCCCATCGAACGATCGGAAGTGTCACTGCACTCGTGTGGACCGCAATCGCCACGCCAACGCTCGCGTCAGCTCGCGAGAACTCCTCGAGCACGAGAATGCACGAAATGTAATCTGCTCCCGCCCCGCCGAGTTCCTCCGGGACGCAGACGCCCATGAGTCCGAGCTCGCCCGCTTTCGTCAAGAGCTCCCGTGGGAATCCGTGGTTTCGATCCCACGCGGACGCATTCGGCGCAACCTCCGAGCTAGCGAAGTTCCTTGCCAGCTCCCGGATCGCCTTCTGTTCAGTAGATAGGTCGAAGTCCATCAAGAGTGCGAAGAAGTGGGATGGGGACCGTACTAGCCGTAGTCGTAGAAGCCCCGTCCGCTCTTACGACCCAGTCGACCCGCCTGAACGTACTGACGGAGGAGCGGGCAAGGCGCGTACTTCGAATCGCCCAGACCCTCGTGAAGCACATCCATTATCGCGGCGCATGTATCGATGCCGATGAGATCAGCAAGCGCCAGAGGCCCGATTGGATGATTGAAACCGAGTTTCGCGATCGTGTCGATCGCTTCGGCATCAGAAACACCTTCGAGGAGGGCATACGCAGCTTCATTGATGTACGGCATGAGGATTCGGTTTGCGACGAAGCCCGGGAGATCCCTCGCAGCCGCCGGCGTCTTACCGAGCTCGACCGCCAATGTCGTTACCGCCATGGCGGTTTGGTCGCTCGTGTCGAGTCCCCGAATAACCTCGACCAGCGCCATGATCGGGACCGGGTTGAAGAAGTGCATTCCAATGACTCGATCCGGGCGGTCCGTCGTAGCACCGAGAGCCGTGATCGGAATCGAGGAGGTATTCGAGGCGAGCACGGCTTCTGCCGGTAATACGGAGTCGGCCGTCCGAAACACGGTCGCCTTTATCTCGAGATCCTCAACGACCGCTTCGATCATCATCTCCGCGGGAACGATGTCCTCGACCGGGCCAATGCGATCGATCACTGGCTGGGGCTCAGGGCCTCCCTTGGCTGCGAGTTTCTCGAGACTCGCTTCGATTCCAGCCAGTGCCCGTTCGTGGGCACCGGGTGCCGTGTCATACAGACTCACCCGGCGGCCCGAGGAGGCGATGACCTGCGCGATGCCCGAGCCCATCTGACCTGCCCCGACGACGAGTACGTGCTCGAACTGCATGGGCGGCTTTACACCTCGATGACAACGGCGTCGCCCTGTCCGCCCCCGGAGCAGATCGCCGCGAGACCGGTACCACCACCGTTTCTTCGAAGCCCGTGAATCAGTGTCGCCAGAATCCGCGCGCCGGAGGCTCCGATTGGATGACCGAGCGCGACGGCCCCACCGTTGACATTGACCCTTGACGGGTCGGCGCCAAGCATCTCCACGGAGTTGACGACAACGGACGCGAAGGCCTCATTGACTTCGACGCGCTCCACGTCATCGATGGTCATGCCGTTCTTGCTGAGCGCTTTATCGGCCGCGAGAGCCGGTGTGCGCGCTAGGTATGCAAACTCGTCGGCCACGTAGGCCTGGGCTACCAACTCTGCGAGCACCTCGAGCCCCCGCTTCTGGGCGTACTCCGAACTCGTGACGACAATCGCGCCAGCACCGTCATTGACGCCAGGGGCATTGCCTGCCGTCGTTGTGCCTTCGGGATCGAAGAGCGGCTCAAGTGCGGCGAGCTTCTCGAGTGACGTGTCACGGCGCGGAGCCTCGTCGGCCGAGACATCGCCAACCGGCACGATCTCATCTCGAAAGAGACCATCGTCCGTGGCGCGAATCGCTCTCTCGTGCGACCGAAGCGCCCATTGATCTTGTTGCTCGCGCGAGATGCCGAGCTCACGAGAAACGAAGGTCGCCTGCTCGACCATGTGGCGCTCGTCGAAGGTCGACACAAGCCCGTCGTGAACCATTGAGTCGACCAACACCCCGTCGCCAAGTCGATATCCGAATCGAGCTCGACCGAGAACGTATGGCGCATTCGACATGGACTCCATCCCACCGGCGACGACGACATCGTGTTCTCCGGCGCGGATCATCAGGTCTGCGATCTCGACCGCTCGAATGCTCGACGCGCAGACCTTGTTGATCGTGTCGGCCGGAACCTCCTTGGGAAGTCCGGCACCGATCGCCGCCTGACGCGCGGGGGCCTGGCCGACGCCGGCTTGGAGAACTTGTCCCATCACCACGTAGCCGACCTCAGAAGGCTCCATCCCGGCTCGCCCGAGTGCCGCCCTGATGGCAGTTGCTCCGAGTTCGGGCGCCGGTATATCGGAGAGCGCCCCGCCGAGCCGTCCGAAGGGCGTTCGGACCGCCGAGACAATCAGAGAGCGACTCATGAAGCCAGACTACCAATGCGAAAACTCCTTGCCGACTCAGGTTTCGCAGATCCGCCGCGACCACCGGATGACGGGCCAACTGGCCCGATTCCTTGACATTTAGTCACGCTTCCGCGCGCTTTTCCACGCTATGCTCGATAGCGGGTGGTGGTACGGGGTGGCCCCAAAGGCCTCGGCCGCAGTAGCGTCCGAGCCGGCGTCGGCCGAGACCGTGTGAAGCGAACTGCTTGACGAGTCGGTCGGCCGTGTCCTACGCTGACCTCGATGAGTACTTCCATCCACACCCGGTGGGCCTGGCGTTCCGAGCGGAGCGGGGGTATCGCCTGACTGCGAGCTGAGGCCATCCCGCTTCGTACGACCTTCCGGACGGAGGGTCTTTTTATTTCCAGTGACAGGAATTGCTGAAATCCACGCCGATCTCATGACGCCCCTTGGCGCGTACCTCGCGCTTCGTTCGAACGGGGAACCGGGCTTTCTTCTCGAGTCGGTGGAGCGCGGTCGACTGGGGCGCCACAGTTATGTCGGAACGGGTTCGCGAATTGTCTCGTTCGAGCAGGCCGAGGACGAAGTCAAGTCTGGTTACCCGGTGGTGGGCTATCTCGGGTACGACCACATCGCAAAACTCGAGCCGACCGTCCCGCTCCCGACAGACGGCCCTGAATTCGCTGAGAGCGCCTTTGTCGTCGCGACCACGCTCGTCCGATTCGACCACGTCCGCAGCGTCGCGGAGGTCATCGCCGGCGACCCCGTCGAGATCGCCGAGCGGCTCGAGCCACCGCTCCCTCCCCTCCCTCAGCCCGCCGGGTCTCGCGCCAACACTGAGCGCCGGACGACCCAGGAGCGGTACGAAGCCGGCGTGCGCAAGGCGAAGGAGTACATTCGGGCTGGTGACGCCTTCCAAATCGTCCTCTCCCAACGAGCCGAACGGCCGACACCCGTCGCCCCGCTATCGCTCTACCGAGCTCTCCGCCGAATCAATCCATCTCCGTACCTGTTCCTGCTCGAACTCGATGAGCTGTCGCTCGTCGGGTCGTCTCCGGAGACGCTCGTGAAACTCGAGGGTCGTCGAGCCAGTGTGAACCCGATCGCCGGGACGACCTCGCCCGGCGTCGGAGATGAAGAACGGCTTCTCGCCTCCGAGAAGGACCGCGCTGAACACATCATGCTCGTCGATCTCGGGCGGAACGATCTCTCGAGGGTTTGCGAGCCGGGAAGCGTCCGCGTCGAGCGTTTCTTACAGGCAGAACGCTACTCCCACGTCACCCATCTCGTCTCGGAGGTTGCTGGCCGCCTTCGCGAAGACAAGACTGCGTTCGAGCTCCTGCGGGCCACGTTCCCGGCCGGCACCGTCTCGGGCGCACCAAAAGTGAGAGCGATGCAGATCATCACTGAGCTCGAGGAGTATCGGCGAGGGCCGTACGCAGGCGCGGTAGGTTATGCAACCCCCGACGGCGATCTCGATACCTGCATTGCGCTCCGCACGGTCTTCGTCAGTGACGGCGTCGCGCGTCTTCAGGCCGGAGCCGGTCTGGTCGCCGACTCCGACCCGACAGCAGAGCACGAGGAATGCCTTCGCAAGCTCGCGGCGATTGAGGCCGCGATCGATCAGGCGGAGACGGAGCTTCGATGATTCTCCTCATCGACAATTACGACTCCTTCACGTACAACCTTGCCCACCTCTTCCAGGAACTGGGAGAGGAGGTTGTCGTGTACCGAAACGATGCCATCGGAAGCGAGGAAGCCCTCGAGCTCAAGCCCAGCCACCTGGTCATCTCTCCCGGCCCGGGTCGTCCGTCGAACTCGGGCGCGACCGTCGAGATCGTCACACGACTCGCAGGCGAGGTTCCGATCCTCGGCGTGTGCCTCGGCCACCAGGCGATCATCGAAGCCTTTGGCGGCGAGATCGGTCAGGCGAAGAGCCTGATGCACGGCAAGCCGAGCATGATCGAACACGACGAGCAGGGGATCTTCCAAGGGTTACCCAATCCTCTCGAAGGCGGCCGCTACCACTCGCTCGCGGCAACCGTCGTGCCGGATGGTCTTACGGTCTGTGCGCAGACCCCAGACGGCGAGATCATGGCAGTGCGCCACCGAGTCTTCCCCATCGACGGCATTCAATTCCATCCTGAGTCGGTTCTGACGCCAGACGGACCCAAGCTCGGTCGTAACTTCCTGGAGCAGTCGCGGTGATCGTCTCCGCGCTCTCGAAATTGCTTGATGGGCGAAACTTGGAGCAGGATGAGGCCCGCGACGTGATGGACGAAATCATGAGCGGTGGGGCGACTCCAGCTCAGATCGGAGGGTTTCTCATCGCGCTTCGGATGAAGGGCGAGACTCCGGACGAAATCGCCGGCTGTGCCCTGGCCATGCGATCGCACGTCCTTCGAGTCGAACCCCACCGGGACGATCTCGTAGACACCGCTGGAACTGGCGGAGACGGCGCCGGTACCTTCAACATCTCAACCGGCGCCGCCTTGGTCGCCGCGGCGTCAGGCGCAGGCGTCGCGAAACACGGAAACCGTGCAGTCTCGTCCGCGTCCGGATCGGCCGACGTCCTCGAATCGCTCGGCTTCAATCTCGAGCTCTCGCCCGATCGGATCGCTCGATCGATCGACGAGCTCGGATTCGGGTTCCTCTATGCGCCCGCGCATCATCCTGCAATGCGACATGCCGCACCGGTCCGGAAAGAACTTTCCGCCCGAACTGTCTTCAACCTCCTCGGCCCGCTCACAAATCCAGCAGGCGCGCGAGGTCAGGTGGTCGGTGTGTACGCCCCCGAACTCGTGACCACCATCGCACAGGTCCTCAATCAGCTTGGCACACGGCGGGCATTCGTTGTCCACGGTGCCGGTGGGATCGACGAACTCTCGCCGGTGGGGCCTAACCTCGTATGCGAGGTGATCGGAGAAGAGGTCCGCGAATTCGAGCTTGATCCCGTGGGCCTTGGCATCCGCAGAGCCTCGGTAGAGGATCTCGCAGGGGGATCCGCGGCCGAAAACGCCGCGGCGATCCGATCCATCTTGGGTGGCGCGACCGGGCCGAAGACAGACGCCGTTATTCTCAATGCTGCCGCCGCGATCGCGGCCGCCGGCCACGCCGAGGACATCTCGGAGGGTGTCACTCTGGCCCGACGCTCGCTTGAGTCTGGTGACGCCGATGCGCGCCTGACCGAGTTGCTCGAGTTTTCGAATCAGGCCCCGGCCGGGAGCACCTGATGGGTCGGTTCTACGACGCCCTCCGACGCGCGAAGTTCGGTGCGATCGCCGAAGTAAAACGCCGATCGCCATCAGCTGGGGATCTGCGGCCCGACGCGGATCCGGCCAGCCTCGCGCGCGACTTCGAGCGACACGGTGCGAGTGCCGTGTCAATCCTTGTTGATCACCGATTTGCCGGATCGCTGGCAGATCTCCAAGCGGCGCGGGCTTCGTCGAGCCTCCCGCTACTCGGCAAGGGCTTCTTCCACACGCGACAGGATCTGAGCGATCTTCGGGATGCAGGAGCAGACGCCGCCCTCCTCATTCTCCGCGATCTCGACGACGCCCAGGCCTCCGCGCTGTTGAACGACGCCGCCGAGTTGGGACTCGATGCCCTGGTCGAGGCGCACAACGAGGAGGAACTGAAACGGGCCCAAGACATGGGTGCCGCGATCATCGGTGTCAACGCGCGAGACCTCTCTACGTTCGACATCGACCGGCGACGCCAGCTCGAGCTCATCGCACGAGCTCCGACAGACAGAGTGATCGTCGCCGAAAGCGCAATTTGGTCTCGTGCGCAGGGCGCGGCAGCAGAACTCGCCGGAGCCGACGCCGTGCTTGTCGGTTCAGCACTCATGCGAGCTCCGAACCCTGGGTCGAAGCTTCGGGAGTTGATCTCGCGACCGCTCGTCAAGACCTGCGGGATAACGCGCGAGGAAGACGTCGACGCGGCAGTTGAAGCAGGCGCGGACATGATCGGGTTCGTCCTCGCTGAGAGTCCGCGTCGCACCGCGGCCCCGTTGCCCGTGCCGGAGACCGTTCTCAGCGTGGGTGTGTTCATCGATGAGCCGGCCGACGTCGGGACCGACCTCGTTCAGATCTACCCGGAGGAAGCCGGTCATCGGGCACGGGACGGATCCATCGTCTGGCGTGGACGGGACGTCGCCCGAGTGTTCGATCTCCCGTGGGGCCGGGAAGACCCCGAGCACTGGAGCCGAGCCGCCCAGGCCTCCGGCCGGATCATGCTCTCGGGCGGTCTGGCCGCGGACAACGTTGGTCGGGCAATCGCTGAAGTCCGGCCATGGGCCGTCGACGCGAGTCGGAGCCTCGAGGAATCGCCGGGTCGGAAGATCGCGAGTCGGATGCGCTCGTTCGTGCAAGCGGCGAGACTCGCCGGAGAACCGCCGATCGACGGTGAGACGCACGTTTCGAACGAAGGCGGAGGAGCGGAATGACCACGAGCAGCGGTACGGCGGCCACGCAACCGGGCTACTTCGGCGCCTACGGCGGACAATATGTCCCAGAGACGCTCATGCCGGCACTCGACGAGCTGGCCACCGGTTGGGCGGAGATTCAACGCGACCCACTCTTCCAGGCTGAGTTGCAGTCGCTGGGAGAGACATTCAGCGGTCGTCCGACACCTCTCTATCGAGCCGAGCGGCTTTCGGAAGACAAGCGGATCTACCTCAAGCGGGAGGACCTCTGTCACACGGGCGCCCACAAGATCAACAACGCCGTCGGCCAAGCCGTTCTCGCGCGACGGCTGGGGAAGCAACGGATCGTGGCCGAGACCGGCGCCGGTCAGCACGGTGTTGCAGCCGCGACCGTGTGCGCACGCTTTGGGCTCGACTGCGTTGTGTACATGGGCGCCGAGGACATGCGCCGACAGAAGCCGAACGTCGAGCGAATGAACCTGCTCGGCGCTCAAGTGCTACCGGTCGAGTTTGGGACTCGCACGCTCAAGGAAGCGACGAGCGAGGCAATCCGCGACTGGATCACGAACGTTGAGACCACCCACTACTTGATTGGATCCTGTGTAGGACCCGCTCCCTACCCCGAGATCGTCCGCGAGCTGCAGGCCGTGATCGGCCGAGAAGCTCGCGAGCAATGTCTTGCGGCGGAGGGCCGGCTCCCCGACGCGGCGGTCGCCTGTGTCGGAGGCGGCTCGAACGCAATCGGCCTCTTCGCCGGCTTCGTGGACGATGCTGAAGTTGACCTCGTCGGCGTCGAAGCGGCTGGAGCCGCAAGCCTCGGAAGCGGACGCGACGGGGTCCTTCACGGCGCACGCTCTTCGATTCTCGCGGACAGTGACGGGCAGATCGCCGACGCGCACTCGATCTCGGCGGGCCTCGATTATCCAGGTGTCGGGCCGGAGCACGCGTTCCTTCGAGATAGCGGACGTGCGACTTATGTCTCGGCTACTGACGAGGAGGCGCTCGCCGCCTTCCATCTACTCTCCGAGCGAGAAGGAATCATCCCGGCCCTCGAACCAGCACACGCAATCGCCCGTGCGCTCGAGCTCGAGGCCGACCTGATCATCATCGGGCTTTCGGGACGTGGCGATAAGGATCTCGCCGAGGTCCTTGCGAAGGAGGGCCAGTCAGGATGACTGACTCGTGCGGGAAGATCGTTGAGCAATGAGCCGCAAGCGGCTGTCGATCTATCTCATGGCCGGTCGCGAGACGCCCGAACTCGTCGAAGCAGCCGTCGAAGCCGGCGCAGATCTGTTCGAGATCGGCATTCCGTTTTCCGATCCACTGGCCGACGGTCCAGTGATCCGGCTCGCCGGGGAGAGAGCCCTGGCTCAGGGGATGCGGCCCGAGGTGTGTCTCGAAGTTCTTGCCGAGGCCCGCTCCCGCGTCGACGTGCCACTCATCCCGATGACGTATGCCTCGATTCTCGAGGCGTATGGCTACGAGCGATTCGTCGCCGACGCGCGTCGAGCCGGTGCCACAGGTCTGATCGTGGCCGATCTACCGATCGAGGCCCACCCGGAACTGGAGCGCGTTCAACTCGTCGCGCCGACAACGCCGGCCGATCGGATCGAACTCGCCGCCGAACGGACGGACGGCTGGCTCTACCTCGTGTCTGTAACCGGGACGACCGGTGCAAGAGAGAGCGCCTCGAGCCAGCTCGCCGGGCTCGTCGAGAGAGCACGGCGGGTGACGGAACTCCCGCTGCTCGCAGGCTTCGGCATCTCGAATCCTGAACTCGCCGCGACAGCCGCCACTCTCACCGATGGAGTCGTCGTCGGCAGCCGAGCGGTCCAAGTGGCAGACGAGAAAGGCCCCGCGGGGCTCCGCGATTTCGTCGCGTCGCTCCGCGAAGCCTTGGATCGCGTTGAAGCGGTGTCCGCTACGCCTGAGGCGTAGCGGAATCCGGCGGCCCCAACGATGACGTTTTCGCAGTTCGTCGTTTTGTCGTCTTCGGCGTACGTACGCGGTGTCGTCTCCGTCCCCGCAGTCGATAACGTCGACTTGACCTACCGATCACGAGCGCTGCCGACGCGAGCGGCACCGCCATGAGAGCCGCCGCAAAGAACGTCGTGAATACGATGAGTTTCCGCTTCATCGTGTTCTTCCTTTCGTCGTTCTGGCCTCCGTTGCACCGACGCTAGAACGCCCGTGCAAGGGTCCTGTGGGACGGCTGTAAACCGAAAGCCACGGCGCTGTTAGGAACCCGTAAGGCGGCAGTCGCTGCCGACGACAGGACTAAGAATCCGCGACCGTGCGGGTCGGCCGCGTCGGCGCGTAGGCTACTCGCGTGCCGATCCTCGAGACGCGAGTCGACACGGCAGATCCCGCCTTCGAGACGAATCGGGCGCAGATGGAGGCGCTCGTAGTCCAGCTTCGCTCTCGGCTCGAGCAGGTCTCACGCGGGGGTGGCGACGAGGCGATCCAACGACATCGTTCGCGCGGCAAGGAGCTCGCCCGTGACCGCATCGAGTTGCTCGTCGATCCGAACTCGGCGTTCCTCGAACTCAACGCCCTCGCCGCTTGGGACCTGTACGAAGGAGCTGCTCCCTCCGCAGGCATCGTCACGGGTATCGGCTCCGTCGAGGGAGCGCAATGCGTGATCGTTGCCAACGACGCGACGGTCAAGGGAGGCACCTACTTCCCGCTGACGGTCAAGAAGCACCTTCGCGCCCAGGAGGTCGCTGACCAGAACTGCCTCCCGTGCATCTATCTGGTTGATTCCGGTGGTGCGTATCTCCCCCTACAAGCCGAGGTCTTCCCAGACCGCGATCACTTCGGTCGGATCTTCTACAACCAGGCGACCATGTCAGCGAAGGGGATCCCGCAGATCGCTGCCGTGGTCGGCTCCTGTACGGCGGGAGGCGCCTATGTGCCGGCGATGTCTGACGAGACAGTGATCGTCAAAGGGACAGGGACGATCTTCCTCGGCGGCCCCCCGCTGGTGAAAGCGGCGACGGGTGAGGAAGTCACCGCTGAGGAGCTCGGGGGAGCAGACGTACACGCCCGCCACTCGGGTGTCGCCGATCACTATGCGGTCTCGGATGAGCATGCGCTGGCGACCGTCCGTTTGATCGTGAGCAATCTCGGCCGCAAGGCTCCCGATGCTCCCTGGTCGCGAGAAACCGCTGCAGAACCCCTCTACGACGCGAAGGACCTCTACGGGATCGTGCCGCAGGACTCGCGCGTGATTTACGACGTCCGAGAGGTCATCGCGCGACTCGTCGACAACAGCCGATTCCACGAGTTCAAGGCTCTCAACGGCGATACATTGGTCTGCGGGTTCGCCCACCTGGAGGGATTCCCGGTCGCGATCCTCGCGAACAACGGCGTGCTGTTCAGTGAGTCCGCCTTGAAAGGAGCGCACTTCATCGAATTGG
>CAYTCZ010000101.1:0-10683 GCA_964436315.1 uncultured Gaiellales bacterium
TCGGCCTGCTCGCGTTTCGCTCGGCCAAACACAACTGAACCCGACCGGGAGCACTTAGCCGGAGATCCGCCGTTGTAGCGCCGGCCGGCGCGGCCCCAATCCTCGTGTGTTCGACCGATTTCAGTGGGTCTTGGGGGAACCACCGCTTGCCCACCGCCCGCCAATGAGGCTAACCGGGGAAAACGAGCGCGAGTGTCACGAAGCGTGCCGTTGGTGCGCCGCTTCTGACCGGGCCCCGGCCGTCCCTGGGGTGCTTCTTACAGAGTCGGGCCGGCAGTGTGTAGGAACTCTCCACATCGGCAGGACCGACTCTGTCGGTATCTTGCCTGCAAACAGACATATCCATGGCCCAAACTCCCAGGAGCAGCAGTGTCGATTAGCGACACCTAAGCTGTGTGAGAGAGAGGAGCGCAACATGTGCGGGATCGCGGGGATCCTCTACAAAGGCAACGGGAAGCGCGGCGATCTCGGTACCGACCTCATCACAATGCTGGACGGTTGCCAGCATCGGGGCCCCGACTCGACCGGATTTGCCCTCTATCACCCTACGAACGGAGACGGGCACCTGCGACTTCGTTTCTTCGTTGGCGAAGGCGACGAGGCGCGCGAGACCGTCGAGCGGATCCGCACGCGTCTGTCGGAGTTCAACGCTGAGATCGTCGAGGAGACGGGCGAAGGCTCGACGCACGCGTTCGTCGTCAGCTTTGACGGCGATATCCAGAATTTCGCCTATGCCATGGAGCAGGTCGCCAAGGTGGTCTCGATTGGCGAAAGCCTCGACATCGTCAAGGACGTTGGGGGCGCGCACGATGTGGACGACGAGTACCACATTGCTGGTTTCGAGGGAACGCACGGAATTGGACACGTCCGCCTTGCGACCGAGTCCGACGTGACGCCCGACGCGTCGCACCCGTTCTGGGCCACCGGTTTTGCCGATGTCTCGATCGTCCACAACGGACAGATCACGAACTACTGGAAGATGCGCCGCCGACTCGAGAAGCGCGGCTTCGAATTCAACACCGAGAACGACAGCGAGTTGATCGCGGTCTACCTCGCTGACAAGCACGCACAGGGAATCTCACTTGAACAGGCGCTTGCCTCCTCGATCGAAGACCTCGACGGAACGTTCTCGTTCCTCGTCTCCACCAAAGACGAAATCGGCTACGCGAAGGACAGACTCGCCGCGAAGCCGATGGTCATGTACGAAACCGATGAGCTTGTCGCGATCGCATCGGAGGAAGTCAGCCTCAACAGACTCTTCCCGGGCCAGTCACTCCAGACGAGGGAGCCGGCGCCGGGCACCTATCGCACATGGCGCAGATCGACTTAGCTACGACCAGCGTTACCGACGCGAACGAGCTCCTCCGTCGCTACGGGGCCGAAGGGGAGGACGTCGAGTTCATCAATCCCGACGCCCGACATCACATCGGCGTTGGACTCGTCCACCCGATCACGGTGCACATCCGAGGATCGGCAGGATACTTCTGTGCGGGCCTGACCGACGGTCCGCGGTTCGAGGTCGACGCGAACGTCGGCTGGGGGCTTGCCGACAACATGTACAGCGGCTCGGTTGTCGTCCACGGAAATGCAAGCGCGATCCCGGCAGTCGCGATCCGAGGAGCCGAGGTCGTCGTTCACGGCAATATCGGCTCGCGCGCAGGACAGGTGATGAAAGAGGGAACGCTCTGCTGCGCCGGCAACGCGAATTTCATGGCCGGGTACATGATGTACGGGGGCCGCCTGATCATCTGCGGCGAGTCCGGGGAGCAGGTCGGACAGGACATGACCGGCGGCACGATCTACGTCGGCGGCAAAGTCCAGTCGCTCGGCACCGATGCGGAACTGACGGATCTCCCACGCGACGAAGAAGACGAGATTCTCGAGTTCCTCGATCGCTACGAGATCCCATTCAGGGGAAAGTTCCAGCGGATCGCCAACGCGGGCAAACACCTTCGTTATGCGCGGACCGAACCGCGGGTTCGAGTGATCCCCTTCTTCGTTGCCTCCGAGCCAACGGACTACTGGAACGGGAAGGTGCAGGAGGACATTCACGTCAAGGCGCAGATCGGCCGTTACCGAATCCGTGGCTACGGCGCCGGTCGACCGCTCCCCCATCTCGACGACATCGTGTTCAAACACGACCTGTCGACGATCGACCCGGACCCGGAGGTGACGTCCAAGGTCGATCTCGCCACGCAGCTCGGCGGCCGCTTCGGCGCCACGCCGATCGATCTCTCGATGCCGGTGATGATCGCACCGATGAGCTTCGGCGCTTTGTCGAAGTCAACGAAAGTCGCACTCGCGAAGGCCTCCGCGCTCTCGGACATTGCTGACAACACCGGCGAGGGTGGGCTCATCCCCGAGGTGCGCGAGGCGGCGAAGCGGATCGTCTTCCAGTGTCTTGGCGGGCGGCTTGGCTGGAACATCCACGACATGCGGCGCGCGGACGGCATCGAGATCTACATCTCGCAGGGAGCGAAGCCCGGACTGGGCGGCCAGTTGATGGCCAAGAAGGTAACCGAGGAGATCGCTGAAATCCGTGGGATTCCGGCCGGCATCGACCTCCGCTCACCGTCGCGGCATCCGGATGTCCTCGGGGCTGACGACCTCGTGATCAAGGTCGAGGAGTTCCGCGAGGCGACGAACTGGGAAAAGCCCGTCTCCGTCAAGCTCGGAGCCGGGAGGGTTCGAGATGACATCAAGATCGCATACAAAGACGGATTCGACTACGTCTGCCTCGACGGTGTCCAGGGCTCAACCGGTGCCGCCGGGAACGAGGTCCTCGAGTTCGTCGGGATCCCGACCCTCTCGGCGGTCATGGAGGCCCTGGATGCGCTCGACGAGATCGGAGCAACCGGGATGCCACTCGTCCTCATGGGCGGGATCAAAGACGGGATCGATACCGCGAAGGCGCTTGCCCTGGGGGCCCATTCGGTGGCCATGGGAACGAGCGCGATCATCGCCGGTGGCTGCATCGCCTGCTTGCAGTGCCACGTTGGACAGTGCGTGGTCGGCATTGCAACCCAGGATCCTGAGCACGAGAAGCGCTACAGCGTCGATATGGAATCCTGGAATATCCATCGCTTTCTCGAAGCTGTACGCTGGCAGCTCGCGTCGGTCGTCCGCGCACACGGATACCAACGCGCTAATCAGCTCTCGCGCGACGACCTGGTCGCGCTTACGCCTGAGGCCGCTGAGATAACGCGACTGGAGTACGCGCCCGAATACGCGGAGCGCGATCCCGGCCAGCTCCAGCTTGCGTCGTAACTGAGATGCCTCCGAACGAGTTCACCTCACCGCCGCCGATGGACGATCCATACGACATCGAGCGGGTCGCGACTCCGCAGGTGCCCCCGGAGTTCGAGCATGAAGACGACGTCGGCGAGCCGCACTTCGTCCCCGCGCCGTGCCAGGTCGCGTGTCCGATCGGCACGGACGCGCCCTCGTACATCGCCTACATCTGGGAGGGCAAAACGGAGGAGGCCTTCGAGGCGATTACTGCGACGAATCCGTTTAGCTCGATCTGTGGACGAGTCTGTGACGCCCCCTGCGAGCCCGCTTGCCGGCGAGCCGATTCAGATGGCCCGCTCGCGATTCGAAACCTCAAGCGCTACATCATGGACAAGCTCGGGAAGACGTATCGCTTGCCGCCCGAGCCGGTTACCAAGACCGAGACGGTCGGAATCGTGGGGGGTGGTCCGGCTGGTCTCGCCGCCGCACAGGAGCTCGCGGAGTCCGGCTACGGCGTTCACGTCTACGAGCTGACCGACCGCCTGGGCGGCTACATGATTTGGGGAATCCCGGCCTTTCGCTGCCCTCCGGATGTGATCCAGGAGGACATGGACCGGCTGCTCGACCGCTTCCCCGGCATCGAAGTGCACCTCAACTGTGAGCTCGGGAAAGACGTGACGCTCGATGAGTTGAAGGAGCGACATGACGCCGTGCTGCTCACGATCGGAGCCTGGTGGGGCAAGGGGCTCGAGCTCGAAGGAGCCGAGGGTGATGAGCGCGTCATCGACGGCGTGACGTTCCTCCGTCGGGTCAACGCCGGCGAACGTCCGGAGCTGCCTGGGCGCGTCATCGTCGTCGGAGCGGGAGACGTCTCGATGGACGCCTGCCGTGTTGCCAAACGACTCCCGGGTTGTGAGGAGGTTCAGGTGCTCTATCGGCGAGGGCCCGACGAGATTCCAGCGCGCCGGGATGAGCTCGAGGGTGCGATCGAGGAGGGGGTCGAGTTCATCTACTACACGCAGCCGATCGGTGTGGCTTCAGAGAATGGGTCGTTTACGGTCCGCTGCTTGAAGACTGAACTCGCAGAGCCCGGCGACGACGGCCGACGTCTGCCGGTAGAAGTGCATGGCTCGGAGCACGACTACGAAGCCGGCATGATCATCCTTGCTACGGGCCAGAAGGCGGTGTCGGATCACCTCGACGACCGCGGCATGATGGAAGACGAGAAGGTCCGCACCGACTGGGATTCGATGCGAACCGAAGACCCGAAGATCTTCGCGGCCGGCGACGGCGCCTTCGGTCCGTCGACGATCGTGATGGCGATGCATCACGGTCAGCGAGCTGCCTACTACGTCAAGGCGTTTCTCGAAGGTGTCGAGGATCCGCTCCCGTATCGCACGCCATACAAGACGAGAAGGGTGCCGATCGCGGACGATCCTGACTGGGAGGTCTTCGCCCGGGAGCATCAGACGTTCCACGGTTTGGGCGCGAAACCGATCGAGTTTCCCGAAATCGAGGACACGTACGACGACGAGTCGGCGCGGCGCGAAGCCGCGCGCTGCTACCGCTGTGACGCGGAGACTGGTTCAGCGGACTACAGCGTCGGATCGCGCGAAGACATCTTTGTCATGGCACGGACGAAGCCCGAAGATGCGACCAAGCAGCGAGCCGTTTTCACGAGACGACTAAGCATTCGTGAAAACCCGTTTCCGACCGATAGGCCGGCGACTCTCGAGGATCTCGTCTTCCTACCGGCGAACCTCTCACGCCTCGTCATCGATCCGTACCGCGATGCGTGCAACGTGTCGACGCAGATCGGCTCGCTCGAGTTCGATCTACCGTTCCTCGCGACCGGATTCGACGGAGCCGGTAGCGAGGTGAAAGGGGCGATTCGTACTGGGCTCGCCGCTCTGGGACTCGGCTATCTCGGACGAAAGTCCGTCGGTGGGAGCGTGCCGTGGCTGCAGCTCGTCGTATCGGAGGACGAGCCCAGTCGCGAGGCGGCCGCGCTTATCGCCGTTTGCGCAGACCGAGCTGAGCTTTCAGCTCCCGAGCGGCTCCACGACGATCAGCTACTCGGGATCACTGCCACCGCCCCTCAGCTACGAGAAGCAATCCCGTTTGCCCTCGCCCAGGAGTTCGATGTTCTGGTTCTCGACGGCAATCCCTCGGTAACAGGAACCTGGAGCGAGCTGGCGGGGCCGCCGGACCTGACCGTGCTACGGGACGCCATCCGGATCCTTCGGGAGCTAAACCGCGAGGAAGACATCGACCTTCTCTATTTCGGTGGAGTTCGCTCCGGTACCGATGCGGCGAAACTCCTCGCTCTCGGTGCGAACGCCGTCGTCGTTGGGGTCTCGCTCGCGGTTGCCCTCGGCGGCGAAATCCGAAACGGCGAACTCAACTTCTACGGGAACATCGGGAGCGATGAGCGAGCGGAGAAGACGGAGCTCTTTCTCAAAGCGCTGAGTAGCGAGGCTTCGATCATGGCGCGGTGCACCGGCAAGACCGATGTCCACAATCTCGAATCCGAGGACATTCGCTCGATCACGGTGACGACGGCCAGGGCCGCCGGGGTGCCGCTCTCCGGCGTGAGCCGTGACAACCACCTTCACCTCGAACCGTCGGGTTGGAGCCCAGCGAGGTTCGGCAAGGGTTGAGTGGAACTCGACGCCGCAAGAGAATTCATGAGGGAGAACCACCGGGGCATCCTCGCGACCCGTCGTGCCGATGGAGGCATTCAGCAGAGTCCAATTCTCGTCGCGGTCGACGACGACGGGAGGGCGATCATTTCGAGCCGCGAGGCGGCATACAAGGTCAAGAACCTTCGCCGAAACCCGTGGGCTCAGCTTTGCGTTTTCACCGACAAGTTCTTCGGGCCCTGGATCGTTGCGGAAGGGCAAGGAGAAGTTCTGTCCCTCCCGGAAGCAATGGACCCGCTGATCGACTACTACAAGCGATTTCCGGATCCGAATCCGCCGTGGGACGAATACCGGGAGCGGATGCGCCGCGAGAAGCGCGTACTCATTCGGATCGCCCTCGAGAGCACCGGCCCCGCCAAGCAGGGCTGACGACCCTATGACGGTCTCTACGCCGAAACGGCGCGGTGGAGCCGTCTCAGGACCCTCGCCCTCTCATCGCTCTCCCGCGCAAAGGCCGCATGGGCGACGCTACCGCTCGAGAAATGCAGCTCACGCGCCCTCGCCGCTAGTCGTTCCTCAGACGACGCGAGCTTCTGGAGTAGGGATCCAGCAACCTGGAGCTCCCTCGTGCTGAGATCCACGCTCAGACGCAGGATCCATCCGTCTTCCGAGGTGCGCTCATACCGATAAGTGTTGGCCGCTGACGGGGCGGAGGGAATCGGGAATTTCTCTGATCTTCCCCCGATAGCGCCGGGGGAAAGGTCAGGGGAAACGTTTCCGTCCGGTTGGGAAGAACTCGGCCGTTCGCCGGGGAGTGCTAGTGGTCGTCGTCGAAGTGGCCCGACGCTGAGTCTCCGATTCGAATGGCAAGTGCCACGGTCAGTGCGGTCGCGATCAGGATCCAGCCGCCGAGCTCAGCTCCTTCTTCAAACGCGATCTCGAGATCGTGCGCAGCCGAATCGGCGAAGTTTCCGTCAGTCGCAAACTGCAGCACTCCGCCCAGTCCTTCTCCTCCGATCGCCAAAACCAGGAGCACGAGGCCGAAGGTAATCGCCTTCGGCGACCATCCGCGCGTGCTCCGGCCGACGTTCCAGAGGAGGATGGCCGCAAGCGCAAATAGTGGCGCGTACAGAATGAGGAACAGTCGACCACCGAGGTATTCGGGCATGCCCAGGCCTGTGGCGAAATCCCAGCCGACCATCTCATGCACCTGGACGACATCGTCAAGCGAGAAGAACGCGAGAATTCCGGCGAGCAGGAGGGAAGATCGGCGGCTCTCCGGAAAAACGAGGGCGAAGACAACCATCACCAGCGCGGCGCCGAAGACGGCTACCGAACTTGCCCACGTGAATGTGTTGCCTTCAAACCCGGCGTCGAGGGGCTCGAACCTGCCGTTGAAGACAAGGGCGTTCGCCAGGTGAAGCACTGTTTGGACGCTGACTGCGACAATCGCTAGCGCGACTCCCGCGGTGCGCAACCGATCGACGATGAGCTCCTGCTGAGACCTGCTCCCGGCTCCGTCGGTAGAAGATCTGGCTTCGTTGACTCCCGGGCGTCCATTAGACGCTCGAGAGCGCTGCTCTTGAGTATGAGAGGTTGGGAGCGGCGAGTGCTGACTGATGTCCCGGATGTGCGATCCCTGCGCGACCGACTCGAGGCCGAGGAATCTTCCCTGTCGGATTGCGTTCCGTCAAGTGGGTGCTGCGGGTCCTTGCCACCGCGGGCGTCGCGGCGCTCGGGAACAGACGAGTGACACCGCCGACGATTTCGCCGCCAGTGCCACGGGGGATGGAGAGGGTAGTGACCTTCGGCTCAGACTTCTCGGAGGGAGGAGTCAAGAGAGTCCGAGAAATGGCCAGTACCTATCGGTCCGAATCGACCAAAAAGACCGTCCGTCCATCACCTGCAGGGGGCATTGACCGTCGTGCTGACTCCTGTCACTGGCTGATCGGACCGGGGCCCCACGTTGCGAGCCCTCAGCGTAGTCTCGTGTTCCTGGAGGCATTCCCCCGATGCTGATTCGACGTGAGAGAAAGGCCGACGTTCGGGCGATCCGCGAGATCCACCTGGCCGCCTTCGCCTCTGAGGTCTCCGAAGACCCGGCTGAGGCCGATCTCGTCGACGAGCTACGGGCTAGTGAAGCATGGATTCCACAGCTCTCGATGGTTGCCGTCGTCACCGGGGAAGCGGTCGGGCACGTCGTTTGCTCGCGCGCTCGCATTGAGCCAGGTGGCCTCCCTGTACTGGCTCTGGGGCCGATCGCGGTGTTGCCCGATCGGCAGCGAACGGGGGTCGGATCGGCTCTCATGGACGCGGTGCTTGCTGCCGCCGATGCTCTGGGCGAGTCGCTCATCGGGCTCGTCGGTGAGCCTGACTTCTACTCGCGCTTTGGCTTCCGGCCAGCGAGTTCCGTCTCGCTCGACGCACCGGACTCGCAGTGGGGTGACTACTTCCAGGTACGAGCGTTGACCAACTTCCAGCCGATCGAAGCTGGACGGTTCCGGTACGCTGCGCCGTTCAACTCGCGCTAAAGGGGTAGCCGAGCATCGATCAGGCGGGTGAGACTTGCTTCGGCCGGCAGGTGAATCCATCCTTCGCGCCGGCTGCGATGTTGCATTCCCTGTGGCGGTCCGTGCGTCAGACCCAGAGCGGTCGCTCGGGCAGTGAGGGAGGAAACAAACGCGTCGAGTCCGTGATCTGTTTCAACGCATCTGGTTCGTGCTTCCTCCGAGAGGACGAGCCAAGGGCAAACGTTCGTGATTGCCTCGGCCAGTCGTTCGCGAGCCACGTGATCTCGTTTGTAGCCCTTCGGATCCATTCCCCAGGCCTCCAGGGAGGCAGCGGGATACACCTCGACCAGTCGTCCGCTACCGGTACGGTCGACGCCTTCGAGTTCGTCGCCGACCTGTGCGATCAGACGCGCGCAGCGCATCGCTGGGACAGCGATTCGATCCGACGAGACACTAAGCGGTCGACGGACGCGGTCCATAACGAAGCGATCCGCCGCTCGATAGCGGAGGATGCTCCTGTCAGTCGTAGGGAAGGCCTCGAGCCGCGCATGAGCTGCCACCGCCTCGACGAACTCATCCGGCCAGCCGAAAGGTGCGTCGATGCCGACCTTGTCGGCCTTCGCGATTTGCCCGAGAAGATGACCGTCCGTCAAATCGAGTTCGGGCGGCGAGACGACCGCCCGATCGAATTCCCAATCGATGGCGCACGACGCCGTATTCGCCGGTTGAGCAGCAAGATCGATTCCGAGCGTCCGCATCAGCCGGGCCTACTCGCGACCAACCGGCCCGTCGCTCGCCGCCGAAGGCGCTTTGATGGCACACAATCGTTGCACTGCACGAGACTCGTGTGCGCCGCAGCGCGCTAGCGTTCGATCTGGGGCTCGCGCACCTCCATTGGGGGTGTTGCCAGTCTTTGCCGCTGCCAGCTCCGGCCGTGGCCGAAGTATGAACAATCGCCGAGTCCTCAGCGGTCCGCCCACCGGATTACCCTGGCGCAACGATGAAGGCAGTCGCACGCATCGATCCCCCGGAACGTGGCTTCTACTCTCAACAGCTGGACGTCTTCGGCACGTGCGTGAAAGCACACGCGGATGTTGCCGAGGAAGCTGTCCTCGAGGCAGGACGGAGGATCGCCCGCCTGCTCGGGTCGGCACCAGTCCTGGCTGCGAATCTGACCTCCGCAGGAGCCCGAGATGCACGTGATTGGCCGCCACCAAAACGTCACGGACCTGCCGATATACCGCCACATGGCCGGTGTGCCGTTCGCCGGCGAACAGACAATGGACGAACGGGCCGGCGGCTATGGCGGCCTCCATGCTTGCTGTTCCGAAGACAGTCTCCTCGATCTGGCGACGGCTCGTCACAAGGACCATCGCGACATCTGTAGTCACGAGCTGGCCCACACCGTGCTCCGGTACGGGTTGGACGAGGCTCTCCGCGCTCTCGTCGAGTCCCGCCACGAGAAAGCCAAGCGGCGCTGGCGGCGGGCGTACGCAGCGAAGAATTTCGTCGAGTTCTTCGCGGAGCTGACGATGTGGTATGTGGGGAGCCGAGGCGACTACACATCACTGCCTTCACCGGCCCCAGGTCCGGACTGGCTCGCCCTTTTCGACCCCGACTCCTTCGCGCCGGTCGACGGGATCTACACAGGCGTGCTCCAGCCCGACCCGATCGTGTGGGAGCGCCTTCAACCGAGCGACGCGACGGCGTCGGCAAACGCCGACGACAGCGTCGCGCTCCTGCTCGTCAACGAGACGGACCACCCGATCGAGAGATTCTGGCTCTCCTACAAGGGTGAGCGGAGGTCGTATTGGTCAATCGCGCCCGGGTCAGGCTGCCGGCCAGTCGACCTACGCCACTCATCCGTGGGCCCTCGTCGACGATCAAGGGAACGATGTCGACGTGTTCGTCGCCGAGCGTGGTGGGCACGCAATGGTACGGATCACCGACGAGCTGCTGGACACGTTGATCCGTAGGGAATAGTTTCACCGCCCGGTCTGCGAACCCCGCCACTCGTGCATTGCCTGTCCAATCGCCCGCTCGTTGCTCCGATCTGAACTTTCGATTGATGTCCTGTTGCGTTCGGCGTGCGAATCTTCGCACCCGTCCACCTCGCACAGCTTTGCGGTCTTCGGAGGCGAGGTTTGGGCCGTCCGACGGCCGTCGGTAGCCGGCGAAAGAAGTCTCACCGGCGGCCGTCGACAGCAGTCGCCGGACCGGTCGGGCTAGCGAGACTCGTGCGCCAGGGCGATCTCGGGAGCCTTTGCGGCCCCGAGCGCGATACCGGCCGCGAGTTCTCG
>CAYTCZ010000101.1:10783-14362 GCA_964436315.1 uncultured Gaiellales bacterium
CGGGTACGTGAGGCTGTGAACCGCGAGTCCGAGCCTCTCCGCTAGCGATGGATCCTCGGAGCAGGGCCCGGGAGAACGAAGACCGAATACTTCGCTCTGAGCATGCGGTGTTGCTCTCGCGCGGATCGTGGGCTCTGACGGAGCCCAGTACAGGATGTGCGAAGGCATCGTGATCTCAATGTCACGTGCCGTGATACGTCCGGGTGCAAAGAGGTCGCCGACGGAGATCTCGACGTCGCTGACGATTAAGAGATTGGTGAGGCGCCGTCGGGCGAGCGCGGCGAAGTCTTCACTCAAGTCGGAGGCATACACGCGGATCTGCCGACCGCAGGCACGGTGGATCGCAGTCGCGATCTCAACGGCTTGAATCCCTTGCCCGACGGCGGGAACGTAAAGCCGAACAGGGGCGTCGCCTCCCAAAACCACTCCGCTCCGCGGTGCAGCCGTGAGGAACGCGTCAAGGATCTCCGACGTGATTCCTTCTGGTTCGTGCGGCCAATGAAAGCGCCGAAGGCTGCCTCGGCGTCGAAGGTTCCGTGTTGCGTCATGCCGGCTCGCCCGGGTGTCTGGCCGAGTCGAGTTCCGACCGGATGAGCCGGGCCCCGGCAACCATCGCTTCGAGCTTGCGACAGGCGAGGTCCCGGGGAAGGTACTTCATCCCGCAGTCGGGGGCCACGACGAGGCGCTCTGGCGGAACGACGGTAAGGGCACGACGAATACGCTCGGCGACGCGCTCGGGTGACTCGACCTCCGGCTCCTCCAGGTCGATGACGCCAAGGACGATTGTTTTGTCCTCGACCTGTCCGAGCACCCCGGGATCGAGGTTCGGCTGGGCCGCCTCGATGACGAGCTGGTCGACCGCGCACTCGTCGAGCTCGGAGAGGAATGTGTAGCCGGGGAGGCGGTCCTTGACGATGTGCGCATATCCGAAGCAGGTATGGAGCGCAGTTGCGCCCTCGATTCCTTCGAGTGAGCGGTTGATTGCCTCGATTGCGTATTCACCCGCAGCCTCGGGGCGAGCCTGCAGGTAGGGCTCGTCGATCTGGACGATGTCGGCGCCAGCTGCCTTGAGATCTCGTATCTCCTCGTTGACCACGACGGCGTAGTCGAGCGCCATTGACCGCAGATCCGGATAGTGATCGTTCTGGGCCTGCTGACTCATCGTGAACGGGCCGGGGAGCGTGATCTTGATGGGTCGGTTCGTGATGGAGCGAAGAAACTTGACGTCGCCGACTTCGACCGGATGCTTGCGCCGGATCGGCCCGACGACCCGTGGCACGGGATTCTCGTGACCCGTGCGGTCGATTGCGACGCCGGGGTTGTCGATGTCGACGCCTTCGAGCGCGGTCGCGAACCGGTTCGAGTAGCTCTCGCGCCGCATTTCCCCGTCGGTCACGACGTCGATCCCGGCGCGCTCCATGTCGCGGACGGCGAGGATCGTCGCGTCGTTCTGGGCCTGGGCGAGATAAGGCTCATCGACGCGCCAGAGGTCGCGGGCCCGAACGCGTGGGGGCAGTCGACTACGTAGCCGCTCGCGATCGATCAGCCAGTCGGGCTGCGGATAGCTACCGACGACGGTCGTGGGGAGGAGGGTTCTCATAGCAGGCTTTATCTACAAATCCTCCGAGACGGGCCTACTGGAGTCGAACCTACGACCCGCGGATCAGGAGTCCGCGATCGCACTCCTTGATTCTTCCCTACCGGCCGCGAGCTTGCCGGCCTGTTCGCGATCTGGGCCTACACTGACGCACTTGGCAATCGCGGGAGGATCCAGTCATCACGCGCCGGCATTCGTTGCGCGCAGTCTCGAGAAACGCTACGGCGAGACCCGTGCGCTCGCGGGAGTCGATCTCGAGGTCGAAGAGGGCGAACTCGTCGGCCTCCTTGGCCCGAACGGCGCCGGGAAGTCCACACTGACCAAGATCGGCTGCGGACTCGTTCGGTCGACCGAAGGCTATGCAGAGATCTACGGTGCACCGGCGGGCTCCGCGGAGGCACGGGCGTGCCTCGGCTACCTGGCAGAGCTCTTTCGCTTCCCTGGCTGGGCGAGCGCCGACGAGGTCCTCGAGCTCCATCAGCGCTTGAGCGGCTCGGACGGAGAGGAAAGGGAGCGGAGCGAGCTCCTCGAGCTCGTGGCCCTGCGGGACGCGCGGGACCGCCGGGTCGAGACGATGTCGAAGGGAATGCAGCAGCGACTCGGAATCGCCCAGGCATTGGTGGGCACACCTCAACTGTTGTTTCTCGACGAGCCGACCAGTGCGCTCGATCCGGCCGGCCGGCGAACCGTTCGCCGGCTCCTCGAAGAACTCCGCGACCGAGGTGTCTCGGTGCTGCTCAGCTCGCACCTGTTGAGCGAGGTCGAGCTCGTGTGTGACCGGGTCGTGATCCTGCGAGAGGGGAGCATCGTCGCCGCGGGAACTCCGGGACAGCTCACACGATCGGGCGGGGTGGAGGTCGAGACTGTCTCGGGCACGCGCCGCTTCGACTCGGCCGGAAGGGAGGATGCCCCGAGGATCGTCGCCGAGCTCGTCAGTCAGGGTGAGGAGATCTACGGCGTCCGCGTGATCACGTCGACACTCGAAGACGTCTATCTCGAAGCCGTTGGTGACGACCAACAGTGACGGGGATTCCCGTCATTGTTGGCTACGCCGTCCGCGAGAGCCTGCGGCGTCGCGTCTTCATCGTCGTCCTGTTGCTGACCGCGGTCTTCCTCGGGCTGTACGGCTGGGGAACCGTCGAGGCCTTCGAGGACGTCGATCAGTTCATTGGCGACGAGGAGACGAACTCGCTCGTCGACACTCACGAGCTTGCGGCGGCGACGTTGTTCGGCCTGTCGATGTTCGGAACCCTCTTTCTGGGTGCTGTTCTTGCCATCTTTCTGACGATCGGTGTCGTCCGAGGCGATGCCGACTCGGGGCTGCTTCAACCCCTGGTTGTTCGGCCCATCGGTCGGTCAGCGCTGCTCGTCGCCCGGTTCCTTGCCGCGGCAGCAATCTGCATTGCGTACGTACTGCTCGTGTACTTCGGGGCCATGCTCATCACGTGGTCAACGGGAGATTGGTGGCCGGATCGCATTGTCTCCCCAGGGCTAGCGCTGGCGGCGGCCGTGGTTCTGATCGCCGCTCTGTCGCTCCTCGGCTCGATCTTTCTCTCCGCAACCGCGAACGGGATTGCCGTCTTCATGATCGTGGGCGCGGGCCTGGTGGCGGGACTCCTTGGTCAGGTCGGTGAGGCGATCCAGTCGCCAACCCTCGAGACCATTTCAAAGTGGACGTCCTGGGCGCTTCCGTTCGAAGCCCTGTATCAGGATGGCCTGAGTGCGATCACTGCGGATACGAGTGGAGTTACGAGGATCATCGTCGAGCTGGGACCGTTCGGCGGCGCTCGGGAAAGTGGAGCTCTGTTGTGGCTGTGGGCGGCCGCCTATCTCGGCCTTGTCGCCCTCCTTGGGCTCGCGGCCTTCTCGCGTCGCGACCTCTGAGAAGGGACGGAGCCCCATTCGGGTGGCCGTAGGGCCCCGAGCCAGCGCGCCTGGCAGGATTCGAACCTGCGACCCGCGGATTAGAAGTCCGCTGCTCT
>CAYTCZ010000102.1:0-14358 GCA_964436315.1 uncultured Gaiellales bacterium
GAATGCGGCGGTCTCGAAAACCGTTTCGGGCGGTTTCGTCCGACGAGGGTTCGAATCCCTCCCCCTCCGCCTGACCTCGTAGCCTGGACGCCCCGTTTCCGCGACGTCCGCCGAGACTTCCCCTGTCGTACGCCTCTACTCCTGAGCGATCTCCTCGGCGAAGACGACGACCTGGTCGGCGACCCGGCTGTACCACTCTTCGAGCATGCCCGCCATCTCGGGCACCTCCTCGAGTTCGCGCTCGAAGGCGGCTTTGTCGTCGAGTTCCATCTCTTCGAGAACTTGGAAGGTCGGCTCGCCCTCCATCGTCTCCGCCAGACGCCAGACGCGGTAGCTCTCGATTGATGTCATCCTCCGGACGGCGGGCACATTCACTTGGCGAAACCACTCTTCGTAGTCCTCCTGTGAAACACCCGGCTTGAGGCGAAACATCACGAAGCACTTCATCGCTTCGCGATCTCCCGATAGATGCCGACGTGCGCGTCCATCTCAGTCCGCAGTCCCGCCGGCGGGCTTGATGCCCTCCTTCTCCATGGCCGAACGCCTCACGTACACCATCCGGCACTGCCCGTCGCCCAAACAGCGGTACTGATCCTGGGTCGCGTGGAACTCGTCCCAGAGCCCGATGGCCTTCATGATCGCTTGGTAGTAGTTGGCCGATGTTGCACCGATCGTCTTCGTGTGCATCTGATGCGCCGCGTCTTTCCCGTACATGTCGATCATGTTGTCCCAGAACGGGCACGTTTTGATGATTGCGATGTGCTTGTCGGGAGTCGTCTCGACTTCCTCGACCTCGGAGCCGATCGCCTCCCAGAAGGCGCGATTCATCTTCGCGAGATCGTCGGTCGTCTTGAACTCGTCGACACCGATCACGCCCTTGATGAAGTCGAGGAACGTGAGCGCAAAGCCCTCCCAAACACGCGAGTAGACGATCAGTCCCTCGCGCGCTCCGAACAGATCCTCGAGCGCCTGCCACATCTCGTGATCGTGGGCGACAAACGCCTGGTTCCAGAAGACGAGCAACTCTTCGGCTGACTTGCTGGTCTGCTCGAGGAGCTCAGGCACCTCTCGCTCGAGCTTGAGGCCATATGGTGGCGTGTCGCTCGAGAAGGTGAATGTGTCTCTTGCAGCCGACCGGTACTCCTCCGGAATCCGCGCCCACGCCTCCTCGTAGGCCCGCGCTGATTCAGCCTCGTCCCTGTTCTCGGTCAGGGCCGTCCAGAAGAGGTCGTTCTCGAGCGCGAACCCAGCGACCCAGGTATGGAGCGCCTCTTCGACCGGCTGCCCGGTTCGCTCGATTGCCTTCAGCACCCAGTTTCGTTTGTCGTCGACATCGTCGTCAGGCGGGCGAAGGAGAAACGGTGCCCGGGTATCGACGAGTCGCTTCTCGATCGGCAGAACCTCTGGTTCATTCATCTCGCCCCTCCATCTCTCGGGGTGTGCTCATACGGTGGCTGGGAGGCATTCCTGAATGTATGGCGCATTGGTCAGCACCTCAGCGCCGTCGTCCATGACCATGACGGTCTCTTCTAGAGCTGCCTGGATATAGGTGCCCTCGTCCAGCATCTTGTGGAAACGAGGCTCGAGTGTGAAGCACATGCCTGGCTCCAAGACGAGATCCAGGCGCGCGTCAACCGTGCCGGCCTTCATGCAGATCGGCAACTCACAGCAGTTGAGACCGATCCCGTGGCCCGTGTCAAAGCGATCTTCCATGTAGCCGTAGCCCTTTGCGACCTCGCGCACGGCCGCATCGACCTCCGAGATGTGGATGCCCGGACGGATCGCCTCGATCCCGGCGTACATCGATTCGTAGTTGACCTTGTAGAGCTCCTTGAACTCCTCGGTCGGCTCGCCGACAAAGCCCGTTCGCATGCAGTCGCCGTTGTATCCCTCGACGATCGGGCCCATGTCCATGACGACCGGATCGCCTTCTTCGAGTGCCCGATTGGTCGGATAGAGCGCACCCTCCGTCACCGGTCCCGAAGTGAGAAACGGGTAGAAACCGTCTCCCTCGGAGCCGAGCTCGTAGAGCTTGCCCATGAAGACGCCGTAGACCTCGTACTCGGTAATTCCCGGCTCGAGAGCATCGAGGCCAGCCTTGACTCCCTCGGCCGCGACCCAACCCGCCTTGCGCATGAGCTTTTGCTCTTCCTCGTTCTTCACCGCTCGCTCGAGCAGCAAGGGCTCCTCCGCGTGCACGAACTCGATGTCCGGCATCGCTGCCTTGAAGGCGTCGAGGATGATTCCGGAGGCTCGATCGACGCCGACCTTGCCTTTTGAGACGCCGAGTTCATTGAGCTGGTCGCGCACCCAGTTGGCGTACCGTTCGGCGATGAGATTGGCATTGAAGATCGAGAAGTGATTCCAGCCCGTCTCCTGTTCGAGCCAGGCACCCTCGTCCTTCCAGTGTGGGCCAGGCGCCACGTGTAGGCCACAGTCGATGGACTTGACACCACCTTCCTTGCTGATCATGGCGATCGAGTTCGGCTCCCAGCCGTAGACGAAAAACCGCCTGACGTCCGCGATGTACTGCACGTTGTCGTGCTGCGTCCCGATCAGAGCGTCAACGCCCATCGTGTTACACACACGAAGAGCGCCCTCTTGCCGAAGCTGAATCAGCCTCTCGTGATTCACATCGTTGCCTGCCATCGCTCCGCTCCTCCCCTCTTATCGTTGCTTGATCTATGCCTCACGTGGCAACTCGTCGGCGTTGGCCAACTGCCAGAGAGCAATCGCCGTGATGTCTCCCACTGCCTTGAGCGAGTTGCCGTCGACGTTTTCAACCGTGTCGTGGACGGAGTGGTAGTAGAAATCGTCGGGCTTCCAGTACCAGATCGCGGGCACCCCCGCCTCGAGGAGTCGAGCCGACTCCGCGACCCCCCAGCTGGCCGTCATCCGACCGAGCTCATAGCCGAGCTCGTCGGAAATTCCCTCCACCCATTGCATCAGCCACTCGGTGTGATGGATCGGCTCCATATCTGGCCAAAGACCGAGCTCGACGAGCTTCGTCTTGCCTCCAGTGCCGAACATATCCAAGTCAATCGCCGCGCGGATGTTGTCGAGCTGCCCTTCGCTCCGCTGGGCCTCGACGTATGCGGCGATCCCGGCGGTCACTCCTTCCTCCGCAGTCGTACAGAGGAACTCGATCGATCGACGCGGTTCGGTCCGAGCGAGAGCGTTGGCAATCTCCATCATCGTCCCGAATCCGCTCCCGTTGTCGTTGGCGCCCGGAAAAAGGCCGTGATCGCGGTGCGCATGAACGACGACTCGCTCGTCAGGCCATTCCCGGCCGCGAAGGATCCCGCTGACGTTCCAGCTTCGGACGTCGGGCGTCTCGCTCTCGACGATCAGCTCGGCTTCAGCCTCGTTTCGACCGAGCGCACGCATGAGTTGGGCCCCATCGATACTCGAGATTGAGACCGCCGGTAGCCGCTGCTCGCAGAAACGAGCCTCGAGCCGGCCGTTACCCGCTTCCATCGACATTCGATACGGCCAGGGCAGAGGGTGGATGACCACCATGCCGACGGCGCCCTTCGTCGCTGCCAGCTCGGCGAACGTGCCGAGCCAGAAGCGCGCATAGCCGAGGCCGGTCTCCTGGAGGACGACGATCTTGCCCGTGACATCGAGACCTGCGTAGTTCGCCTCTTCGCCGCCACCGACGAACACGAGCTCGCCGCGTATCCCGTCGCCCGGCGTCGGCGGCGAGAAGTACGGCGGAATGACCTCGAAGCTGGAGCCGTCGACGGTGAGTCGCAGTTCAGCGCGGCTGTGGCTGTAACCGAGCGTGGTGAATTCGCGATCGACAACCTCAAATCCCCAGTCCGCGTAGCGCGACCGGACGTAGTCGGCCGCCTTGTGGTCTCCGTGTGACCCGACGAACCGATCACCGACCGACACCAGTTCCTCGATGTAGGTCAGAGCGCGCTTGCCGCTGATCCGCGCCCGCAGCTCCTGCTCGAATTCAGACACAGAGACCTCGACACTCACTGTCATCGCCTCCTTGGGCTTCCATTCGCACGGATGACCGCGCCAGACAAGGTGTCAACGTCGACCTCGCCGTGATCGACGATGACTGTGCCGCTGACGAGCACGTAGTCGATGCCGTCGGGCGGCCTGTCGGGATCGAAATACGTCGTGTTGTCACCGACGGTGTCTGCATCGAACACCGTGATGTCCGCCCACGCGCCCTCCGTCAGATGCCCGCGATCTTCCAGACCGAAGCGCTCGGCGCTCAGCGACGTCATCTTCCGGACGGCGTCCTCGAGGCTCATCAGCTTCTCCTCGCGCACGTAGCGTCCTAAAACCTTCGGGAACGAGCCGAAGAGTGCCGGGTGCGGCTTCCCCCGTCCCAGGGAGAAGGCATCGGTCTCGATCGACGCACGCGGATGTTGAAGGATCTGGCGAAGCGCCCACTCGTGATCGAGGTCGCCGCTGACGCCAAGGTACAGGGCGGTCACATGCCCGTCCTCCTCGAGGATGAGATCCGCGGCAACATCGAACGGGTCTACACCCCGCTCTTCGGCCAGCGTCGCCAGGCTCTTGCCCTCGCACTCCTTGTTCTCCTCGCTCTCGACCCACATGATCCAGACGTTCTCCCACCCGGTCGCCTCGACCAGGTTGTGAGGCCAGCCACCCGGCCGCCAGGTTGGCCACTCGGGGATCACCTTGTCGACATCCTGCTTGATCTTTGCCCGTGTCGTCCGATCGCGAAGCCGCTCGAGCAACTTCGGCACCCCGCCGTCCAGCGACCACGGCGGCAGGATGGCCAGAAACGTGGTGTTTGCCGCTGTGTACGGAATGACATCGAAACCGTGGTCGATGCCTTCGTCGCGCGCTTGCTCGTGCAGAAAGAGGGTCTCTTCCACCTGCGGCCAGAAGCGTTTGCCGAATGCTTCGAGATGGGAGTGCTGGACGCGAACGCCCGCCCGTTTGGCAACAGAGACCACCTCGTTCGCTGCGGGTAGCAGGGTCTCGCTCGAGCCTCGTACGTGGAACGTGAACAGAGCATCGTGTGGACGGAGCATCTCGCCGAGTGCAGCGAGTTCGTCGGTAGACGCGAACATCCCCGGCGCGTAAATGAGACCGCAGGACAGGCCGAACGCTCCGCTGTCGAGGCACTCAGCGAGGTGGTTTTTCATCTCCCCGAGCTCCGGCTCCGTCGGCGGCCGAGCGTCGAAGCCCATCGCCGCAATTCGGAGCGCACCGTGAGCGGCCAGCGGAATCGTGTTGAGGAAGACCCCGTGGGTCTCGAGGTAGCCGAGATACTCGCCGAACGTCCGCCAGTGCCATTCCAGGTCGCGGGGCTTGATGAAGGCCGTATATGCCTGCATGAGACCGGCTGTCTCCGGATTGATCGGTGCCGGTGCGTATCCACAGTTCCCGACCACGAGGGTGGTGATCCCCTGCGCGGCGAACGGCTTCAAGAACTCGGCCTGATCTGGAAGCGGGAGGATGAAGTCGCAATGCGAGTGGATGTCAATGAATCCGGGGGCGACGACCGCTCGGCCGACGTCGATCACACGATCCGCGTCGGCACCGTCGAGATTCCCTAGTTCAGTGATCCTGCCATTCGCAATCGCGACGTCAGCGTCGAACGGAGGCCCGCCCAATCCGTCGACAATACGGCCGTTCCTGAGTAAGAGGTCGTAGCGACTCACGCGTCCATCACCTCACGGGCAGAACCTTCGAGCGCGGCAACGGCCTCCCGCACGGCCGCAACGGAGAGGCGGGTTTCCGCCGCGAGGTACTCGAAATCGACCTGGTCGAGTTCCGCAGAATCGACCCCTTGAAGTGCCTGTCGGAGGTACGAAGCCCGAACGCCCGCAAGATCGACGTCGTCGACATCGAGGTCGTCGGGCCCTTCTGGAATCGCGATCACACTGCCGGGTCGGTTCTCAGCGCGCTGACCGCTTCGGACATCGACTCCATTCGCCACAGCAAACGCGAGTTGGGCCCACGGATGCTTTCCGGCCCCCGTGTACTCGGTCTCTTGCACGACAACCGTCGCGTCCTCGGGAAGTTCACGGGCGATCACGAGTGCTGCCGCGAGGGAGGTATTCCCCGCCGGACCTCGTTGCATTCCCTCGAGTTTGCTCAGGAGCTCGGTCGCGTAGAAGACCTCACCCTGTGTGACGAGCACCATCCGATCGATGTACCGGAGCGGTCGAGCTGCGTTGAGCGGAACATCGCTGCGATCCGGCCGAACGGTGAACGGAAACGCAAACCCCGAATGCCCCGTTGTGAAGGACTTCCGATTGAAATCGCGGTCGCTGGCCATGTGAAGACCGTGGAGATCGACACATGCTGCGACCACGGTCGTCGAGTCCGCCCCGGCCTTGCGAAGTCCACGCGCTGTACCGGTGATATTCCCACCACCGGCGTGGGTCGCGATGACGACATCGGGGTCCGAGCCGGTCAGGCGCCGCATGTCATTCGCAACTTCGGCACCAAGCGTCTCGATGCCGGCCACGCTGAACGGCGTGTACAACGACGCGTTGAAGTACCCGGTCTCTTCCAATAGAAGAAGGAAGAGGTAGAAGAGCTCGGGCCCGACGGAACACTGGACGACCTCGGCGCCGAATTCCTCGCAGGCGCGGGCTTTCTCCAGGATCTCAGGCTGGCCAACTCCCTTCGAGTCGAACGCCTCCTGAACGACGATGCACTCGAGACCCGCACGAGCTGCCTGAGATGCAACCGCCGCGCCGAAGTTCCCGCTCGTCGCCGCGATTGCGCCCGCGTAGCCACGCCTGGCTGCTTCGTAGATCGAGAGGCTCGCTCGCCGATCCTTGAAGCTTCCCGACGGATTGGCCGCCTCGTCTTTGACGAAGATCCGTGCCCCGTAGCCGTTTGGAGCGACACGTCGGACGAGCGTCGTCAAATTCCGTGCCTCGCGCATCGCGGTCGCACCGACTCCGCGGCTGAGCTGGATTCCTGCAATCTCCTCCAGTCCGTAGCCGACGGTCCCCATCAGGCGCTCGTAGTCCCACGCGAGCCGGCCCACGCGCAACGCGTCGTAGTCGATTCCGACCGACTGGCTCATGATCTCCGACCGACGCGCCAGCGTGGATTCGTACGCGGCAACCGTCATTCTCCCTCCGCTTCAGCGAGGAGCGAACGTGCGCGGTCTCCAACATGTTGGAGCGCGGGCGGCGGCGAGCCGAAGCTGTGTGCGTAAGCCGGGTTCGACTCAACCAGTTGGCCCTCGACGTGCCGGCCCGTCGCGGTACGAATCGTCACGCGATCCCCGATTTGAGCGTCGTCGACGAGCCACCCGTTGATCCACGTCTCGAGTGGAACGGACGCGGTGTCTTCGGGAACAGCGGCCGACCGCTCAGAAGGCGCGAGTTCGGCTCGGTGAATCCGCACCCAGCACCCCGACTCGACCGGGGAAGAGGCTTCCGCCATACCGGTTGCCCTTTTATCAGCGATGAAGATAAATTTCAATGTGGTTGCAATCGCGAATGCCTGTGGGTTGGTGATGTCTGTAGAACCGACGAGTGGACTCGCCCCGCTCGAAGACGAAGCTCTCGAACTCGGGTGTGAAATCCGAAACCTGAGGCTCCAATCGGGCCTGACGCTCAGCGACCTCGCGACCGAGGTCGGTGTCTCCCAGAGCCTGATCTCCCAGATTGAACGCGGCCTCGCGAGCCCGTCGATCACCACGCTCAGAAGACTCGCAGCCGCGCTCGATGTTCCGATCGCAGCTCTCTTCCAGGGCAGCAACGAGGCCTCGAGCGGAGAAACCGACTCCCTGGGCAGGCGACTCGTCGTCCGTAGAGACGAGCGCAAGGGTCTCCATATCCCTCGTTCCAAGGTCGTCTACGAGCTCCTCACGCCAGATCTGAGCCGCAAGATCGAGTTCATCTGGATCGAATACGAACCTGGTTCAGTCACGCATCCGGATCCGATGTCTCATCCGGGCGAGGAGAACGCAGTCTGCCTCGAGGGATCGGTCGTCGTCACGATCGACGGCCAAGACTTCGTGCTGAACGAAGGGGACAGCATCTCCTTCGACAGCGGCCGCCCACATCAGGTCGAGAACCGAACGAACGAGCGTGCCGTGCTCGTTTCGGCGATCACGCCGCCGGCTTTCTAGGGTCGCGGACCAATCGTCCGCTGCATACAGTCTTCTTCGGAGCCTGCAAATGCGGTCTTTTCGTCTGAAAGTACGGACGCCCATGTATCCCCGGGAACCGTCAAGGCTCCCGGGGAGAGTTGAGAGGCGATTACGCCTGGACGCCAGCGTGCCAGGGCGACCCGTTGCCAGGGACGGCCGTGCGGCTGCGCCGGCCTGTGCTTGCTCGTCGGACAGCTCAGCCTGCACGGCGCGCGGGTCCTTCGACACCAGTCGGGCGGCAACGCCGCCAGGATGATCAGGCTGGCGAGCACGGTGAGCCTCCGAGGGCCGACGATCGCGGCCGTCTTGGCCGCACTTCCCGATCCGAGCATCATCGTCGGCGCAACTGGGATGATCCCGAGTCCGGCGACGAAGGCGCTCCGTCCTTGAACGAGCTGGCAGTACTGGGTCAGGAAGAAGAACACTCTACTTCGCCTCGAAGGTGACCCTCAGGAGGAGAGACGCCAACTTGTGGGCGAAGATCCCCCGTTCGAGTGATGCCCGAACTCCGGGCTACAAGCCAGACCTCGGAGGCCGCCAAAGGGGCACCGCCAAGACTTTCGGCAGCGCCCCTTTTCAAGAGCAAATCCGTTGATTCGTCAGGTAGCTGCGCCGCGGGCATCGGCCGGCCGAGCGATCAGATAGACGAGAACGCCCAGCAACGGCATGAAGATGACGAAGATCGTCCACCCTGCCTTCGCCCAACCTGAGTGATCGTCACGCATGAAATTGTCAACGAGCGTCCAGATCACGATGAAGAGCCAGAGCACCCAGAGCGCGATGATGCAGATCGTCCAGAAGATCTCGAGGAGCGGGTAGTCAGCGCCAAGGACCACGGAGTCACCTCCTCTCTAAGGACTTGTCGTCGGAGGAGCCTTCTCGAGAGACATCGGCGGGCAACGTTAGCGACGCCCTCGGTTGTCAAGGAACACCCTTTCTTGCCTCGCGTGGGGCTTGGACGAGCGCTACGTGAGAGCCCGAAGGAGGAGCGCTTCGCCCTGTCCTCCACCGCCACAGATCGCCGCGACCCCAAATTCGGCATGCCGTCGCCGAAGCTCGTGGGCGAGAGTGAGGATGAGTCGGAAGCCCGAGGCGGCGAGCGGATGACCAAGGGCGACCGCGCCGCCGTTCACGTTCACGCGATCCGCATCCAGTCCGAGTTCGGCCATCGAGGCCACGGCGACCCCTGCGAAGGCCTCGTTGATTTCCCACAGCTCGACGGCCTCGATGTCCAGGCTGACTCGCTGCAGCAGCTTTCGAGCGGCCTCGGCCGGCCGTAGGTGAAGCGTCGAGTCCTCTCCGGCGACGAGAGCTCGGGATCCAACCTCGGCGAGCGGTGCGAGGCCAGCGGCCACCGCCCGTTCCCGCGTCGTGACAATGCCGGCCGAAGCACCGTCGGAAATCTGTGATGCATTGCCCGCCGTGATCGTCCCACCCGTTCCGAAAGCCGGAGGGAGCGAACCGAGCGTGTCCAAGTCGGTGTCCCGGCGGATCCCCTCGTCGACGGCGAGCTGCACCCGCCCGTTCTGGAAGGGAGCGATCTCCGCGGCGAGGCGGCCGTCATCGGTCGCTGTTGCGGCGCGCTCGTGGGAACTGACCGAGTAGCGATCCTGATCCTCGCGGCTGATCCCAAGGCGTTCGTTCTCACGGTCCGACAGCTCTCCCATTCCTGCATCGGAGAGCTGACACCAGAGGCCGTCGTGGACCATCACGTCGATCAGACCCGTATCGCCCAGCTGCGGGGCACCGCGAATGTGCGTCGCGTGAGGCGCGTAGCTCATCGAGTCGAACCCACCGACGAGGACGCAGTCGGCCTCGCGCTCGCGCACCATCGTCGCTGCAATCGCAACGGCGCTCATGCTCGAGAGACAGACGTCGTTCAGAGTCGTCCCCGGCACCTCTCGTCGAACTCCCCCGAGCAGCGCCGCCTGCCGGCCCGGGTTCTGGCCGTTGGCCGCCTGCAAGACGTTTCCCATCGCGATGTAGTCAGGATCGAGTCCCGGGCAACGATCGAGGGCGGCGCGGACCGCGTGTGCGCCGAGTTCGACCGCCGGCACTGAAGCTAGCGCTCCGCCAAACCGTCCGATCGGGGTTCGGGCGCCGGCTACCAGAACGGGTGCTCCGCGATCCGTCACAGTTGACCTTCAGCGTATCCGCCCGCCGCCACAGATTCGACCGATTGCCGGCCTGGTTTGGTACGGGTATGTTCGGGTCGACCGCTCCATGAGCAACCCGGCGGTGAGTCAGTCGAGCATCGAGCGAGCGCCGCTCGTCGTCATCGGAGCCGGCCCGTACGGGCTCGCAATCGCGGCGACCGCGCTCCGGCAGGGTGTCGAGCCGATCGTTCTCGGCGAGCGGATGATGTTTTGGCGGCGAAACATGCCTCGGGGCATGCTGCTTCGGTCAGGCCCCGAATGGCACCTCGACTCCCTAGGAATCCTCACGCTCGAGGCGTACCTGGCCGAACTCAATCTGACGCCGGAGGACGTCCACCCAATCCCCGTCGAAGTCTTCATCGACTACGCCGATTGGTTCGTCGACGCGGTCGGACTCGAGCTTCGGGCCGGAATGGTCACCGGAATCGAACGAACGCACGAGGGCGTCCGCGTGCGGCTCGACGATGGATCACTGATCGACACCGAGATGGCTGTGGCAACTCCGGGTGCTGCCCCCTTCGCGAACATCCCGGAGGAGATCACGGAAAGCCTTCCGGCCACGAGCTACGACCACACGTGCGGTCTCATCGATTTCGCCACCCTCGCCGGTAAACGCGTACTGATCGTCGGTGGACGTCAGAGTGCCTTTGAGTGGGCCGCGCTCATCGGCGAGCAGACCGACGCCGAGATTCACATCGTCCATCGGCATGATCCGCCGCGATTCGCACCGTCCGACTGGGGCTTCGTGGAGCCACTTGTCGAATCCACGGTCTCGGTTCGCGGCTGGTACCGGTCGCTTTCACACCTCGAGCAGGAGCAGATCACCGAGCGTCATTTCCTCGAGGGGAGACTCAAACTCGAGCCGTGGCTGCCCGAGCGACTCGCGAAGAAGACGATTACCCGCTGGCCAAACCGAAACATCGAGCGGTGGCAAGTTCGACCGGGCGGCGAGATAGAAGCGCGCCTTACCGACGACGACACGGTGCTCGCCGATCACGTCCTCCTCGCAACCGGCTACCGGGTCGATGTGATGAAGGTCCCGTATTTGTGCGGGCTCGCCGATGAACTCGAGACCGCCGACGGATTCCCTGTCCTGGACGAGGACTCTCAGACGAGCGTTTCGGGTCTCTACATCACCGGCCAGGCGGCGGTGAGAGATTTCGGCGCCTTCTTCGGATTCGTGGGGGCCGCGCGGGCAGCAGCGGCAATCGTCGTCGGGAAGCTGATCGAGGCGCCACCCTCACAGTTCTTTGACCGACCCGCACGTGTCTCGGTGGATCGCGGCTCGGAAAACTAACGGTGCCGGTAGACGATCCGGCCCCGGTTGAGATCGTAGGGCGAAAGCTCGACGGTCACACGATCTCCCGGGACCATCCTGATCCGATATCGACGCATCTTGCCGGACGAGTAGCCAATCATTTCGTGGCCGTTATCGAGCATGATCCGGAAGTTTCGATTCCGCAGAGCTTCCGTGATCTCGCCGTCGAGCTCGATCTTCTCTTCCTTGCTTCCCACTAGATGCGAGCCGCCCGCGCGCTAGCTTCGGGGCTTAGCATGAAGACCTCCCTTGCCTCGTCATTGAACGGGTAAGGAAGGCGCCGTGGCGCGACCACACTCGTCCGAAAGATCTAGGGTAGCAGCGAGAAGATGAGCGACTACCGTTAGGCGCCGACCACTGTGACGGTTCATTTGACTCCGACTTGCTCCGATCCGCCCGGGGATCATCTCACCGATGTCGACGACCCCGTGCAACTGACCGATCTCCCAGGGCACCCTGATCGCGACAACGCGGAGAGGAGCGACTCCTCGCCTCAGAACGGATCCGTCACGTCGCCGGCTTGATGTTCTGGTTGATTCGGAAGAAGTTGTCTGGGTCGTACTGTGCCTTGACTTTGGTGAGACGCTCGTAGTTGTCGCGATAGGTCGCCTGAATGCGCTCCTGGCCCTCATCCATCATGAAGTTGACGTACGCGCCCCCCGCGGAGTATGGATGGACTGCTTCGAAGTAGTCGATCGTCCACTGCTTGATCAGGTCGGCGTTCGTAGGGTCCGGATCGACGCCGACGATGACGGAGGCCCACTGCGAGTCGCGATAGGCCCAGGCCGTGTCCGAGGCCGCCACATCGTGTACCGCGCCGTCAATCGGGTACATGTGCATCGACGAGTGCATCGTCGGGAGCTTCTTCCCCCACTCCGTGTGAACCTCGGCCGCCTCGTCAGAGATCTCGTCCACGAAGTCAGCGCGCCAGTACCACTGGTGACCCGGCGGGTAGAGGTCATCGAACGCGTTCTGGATTCCTGGAAACGGCATCGCCGCCGGCCCGTGGAGTGCCGGTCGAGCTGGTTCTTCTACAGCAGCAAGAAGCTGCCCGGCGTCCTCTTCCGAGCCGACAAAACACCAGACCACAGCCGCCATCTTCTGGAGGTGAAGCTCTTCTGGAAACATGGGCACTGGCGGAACGGTCACGAAGGCAAAGAATCCGTTGAGCTCGCGCGGGGCAGCGTGAATGAACTCCCGATACCACTTGAGGACGTCGGCCGACTGTTCCACGGGCCAGAACGTCGGCCCTGCAACGACCGTCTCGACCGGATTGAGGTTGAACTCGAACGTGGTTACGACGCCGAAGTTGCCTCCGCCACCTCGGATGGCCCAGTAGAGGTCCGGGTTCTCGTCGGCACTCGCCGTGACGCGCTCTCCGTCCGGGAGCACTATCTCCGCAGACAGCAGATGGTCGATCGTCAGGCCGTACTTGCGGCTGAGATGGCCGACCCCGCCTCCGAGCGTCAGGCCGGCGACGCCCGTCGTACCGATGATCCCCGCCGGAATCGCAAGACCATGCATGTGCGTTGCAGCGTCGACTTCTCGCAGCTGAAGTCCTGCCTGAAAGCGGCCGATTCGTCGCTCGGGATCAATCTCGATTCCTTTCATCAACGAGAGATCCAGAACGAGGCCGTCGTCAACGGTCCCGAGACCGCCGCCGTTGTGCCCACCGCCTCGGATGGCGAGCACGACGTCGTTCTCGCGGGCAAAGGTCACAGTCTTGACAACGTCGTCCACGCTTGCCGGACGGGCAATGAGTCCGGGCCGGCGGTCGATCATTGCGTTGTAAATCGCTCGGGCCTCGTCGTATCCCGGATCATCGCGCCCGACGATCTCGCCGTCGAAACCCGACGCGAGCTCCGGGCGCGCATTCGTAAGAGTGGTGACTGAGCTCATAGGCATCCTCCTTGTTGGACTGATCCAGCCTACGTACTTCGTCCGCGTCTGTCAGCACGGACTTGACTCAGGAATGTCTAACCGAATTATGCGGGCGACCGGCCGTCCGATGCGGCCGGCGGTTGCGCCGCGTTTCGTTCAGCTGGCGTTAGGACCAGTTCCACTCTTCATGAGACGGGTCCGGTCTCATGCGGCGAATGCGGCGTAAGAGCCAGACGGTCAAAGCCGCGAGCACCGGCAACTCGAGCAGGAGCCACCACTGCGAAAGAGCGATCGATATCCAGACCAGCGCCACACCCAGTAACAGGGAGCGCACAACCGTTGGGCGCTCATCGATCTCAAACTCGAACTGCTCCCACACGCTTCCCCACCTCACCTAGTGGTCGCTTCGGTCAGGCCTCGTGCCGCGCTTCGGCCTCCCGGCGCCGGATGGCGTTCTGAGCTTGAGCGACGTAGCGCTCAAGCTCCTGCTCCTTCTCTGAAAGCTGCGCCTCCCGCGCCTCAAGCTCCCTAAGTCGGAGTTCGATCTGCGTCTCCCGCTGCTCCGTTCGTTCCTCGAGTTCGTCGCGCATCGCCTTGACCTCGGCCTCGCGCTCAGTCAGATCGAAGTCTCGTTCTTCGAGCAATCGTTCGAGATCCGCGATGTTTGACAGACGAGCTGCCTCGCCTTCGGCGGGGCCCTCATCGAGGGTGGCCGCGATGTCGGCTCGAACGCTGAACGCCTCGGTCGCTCCCTCCTCCTCCGGCCCGACAAGCTGTATTGGTGATCGCCGCTCGCCTGGGTCGCTCGCGTCGTTCTCACTCATCTCGTCCGACGACGGGTTCCGGATCGCCGCCGCGGCGTCAACCAAGCTTTCGACCTCGCCTAG
>CAYTCZ010000103.1:0-14155 GCA_964436315.1 uncultured Gaiellales bacterium
GGGGCCGGAACAAGCTAGGGGCATCCGGCGGTGAGTCAAGGCGAGGGGGCCTGCCCAGATAGACGGGCGAGGGCCGGCCAGGTTACCCCGCCGCTCAGAAAGTGTCTTTGGATTGCTCCTCGAGGAGCGCCGCCTGGTAGTGGGCTCGGAGCGCTCCGACCAGCTCGTCGATGTCGCCTTCCATGATCGAGTCGAGCTTGTGGAGGGTCAGCTGGATGCGGTGGTCCGTCACCCGGTTCTGCGGGTAGTTGTAGGTCCGGATCTTCTCGGCGCGGTCGCCGCTGCCGACCATCGAGCGCCGCTCGTCGCCGATCGCCTGGTCCTGCTCCTGCTGGGCGATGTCCATCAGCTTGGCGCGGAGGATCTGCATCGCGCGGGCGAGGTTCTGGTGCTGGGAGCGCTGCTCCTCGGACCGGATCTGGATGCCGGTGGGGATGTGCGTGAGGTTGATCGCGCTGTAGGTCCGGTTGACGTGCTGACCGCCGGCGCCGCTCGCGCTGGTCTTGGTGATCTTCAGGTCCTTCTCGTCGATCTCGACGTCGACCTCGGTGGCCTCCGGCAGCACCGCGACGCTCGCGGTGGAGGTGTGGATCCGGCCCTGGGACTCGGTGGCCGGCACCCGCTGCACGCGGTGGACGCCGCCCTCGAAGCGGAGCCGCGAGTAGACCTGGTCGCCCTTCACGACCGCGATCACCTCTTTGATGCCACCGGCGCTGGCGTGGGACATCGACATGACCTCGACCGTCCAGCCCTGGGTCTCGGCGTAGCGGCCGTACATGCGAAAGAGGTCGGCCGCGAAGAGCGCCGCCTCCTCACCACCGGCGGCGGAGCGGATCTCGAGGATCGTGTCGCGCTCGTCGTTCGGGTCCTTCGGGAGCAGGAGCAGCTTCAGCTTGGCCTCGAGCTCCTCGATCTCGCCCTCGAGCTCGGGGATCTCCGCCTGGGCGAGCTCGGCGAGCTCCGGATCGTTCAGCAGCTCGCGGTTGCCCTGGAGCTGCTCTTCGAGCTCTCGATAGCGCGTGAAGGCCTGGACGAGCTCCTGCAGATCGGCCCGCTCCCGGGTGAGCTCACGGAGCTTGTCCGAGTTGCTGACCACCTCCGGCAAACAGAGGAGCGCCTCGATCTCCTCATAGCGAGCCGCGAGCGACTCGATCTTGTCGACGGGGAGCATGGGGCGGCGTCAGGAGCCGGAGGCGGCTTCGGCACGCGCGATCGGGCGCAGGGCCGGTAGAGCGGCGACGAAGCCCTCGAAGTTCGGGAAGAGGAGCGGCTCCTCGGTGGCCTCGGCGTCCTTGCCGGGCCCCTCGCGCCACGCGGCCGCCTGCATCGCGGCGATGGCCACCTCGATCTGCTGGTCGTCCGGCTCGCGGGTCGTGATCTTCTGGAAGAGGAAGCCGGGCCAGAGGAACACGCGGAGCGGGCCCTTGGTGCAGTAGCGCGCGGTGAAGCGCTGCAGCTCGAAGCTCAGACCGGCGATGACGGGCAGGAGCCCGATGCGCAGCGCGAGCAGGCCGATCCACCCGAGGGCGCCCTCGGCGCCGGGGAGGAGCAGCGGCGCGAAGACCGCCCCGAGGATGATCGAGACCATCACGACGACGATCAGAAAGGTCGTGCCGCAGCGTGGGTGGAGCGTGCTCTGAGCGCGGACGTTCTCGACCGTCAGCGGCAGCTCGGCCTCCCAGGCGTGGATCGTCTTGTGTTCGGCACCGTGGTACTGGAACGTCCGCCGGACGTCCTCCATCAGGCTGATGCCGACCATGTAGAGGAAGACGATCAGCAGCTTGAAGCCGCCGATCACGAACTGGAAGTCCGCGTCGGTGAGGCCGAAGTCGATACCGAAGAGCTTGCCGGTCCCGCTGGCGAGCAGCTGGGGCAGCGCGATGAAGAGGCCGATGGCGAAGAGGGTCACGAAGACCATCGCGGCCTTGCCGCCGGCCCCGCTCATCTCGGCCTTCTCCTCTTCGGTCATCTGCTGCTCGGCGCTGAAGTTCAGCGCGCGGAAGCCGATGCGGAGCGATTCGACCAGGGTGGCGACCCCGCGGAAGAAGGGCTTCTTCCAGATGCCCTTGTCGAAGCGGGACTGGAAGGGCTGCTCCTGGAGCGCGAGGCTCCCGTCGGGCTTCCGCACCGCGACGCTGAGACCGCAGGGGGCGCGCATCATCACGCCTTCGATGACGGCCTGACCGCCGATGTAGGGCTTCTTCTCCATCCGAAGGGGGAGCATAGCCACCGAGAGCCGCGTGACAACGCGACTGGCCCCGAGCTCGGTTCCAGGGGTGGCTCACATCTCGGAGAGACGTTGCTGGATTTGCTCTTCGACCTGCCGGGCGATGTCTCCCTCGAGCACGGTGCCAGCGTTCTCCGCCCGAAAGGTCTCGGCACCCACCACCTCCCGAGTGCGCCGATCGAAGGTGACCACCCAAACGACCGCGAACCCCGGAACGAACGTATCGGCACCGGTCCGGCGCCCGTTCACGAGCTCGGTGATCCTCGCCACCCGAACGTGGTCAGCGTTCTCGTAGAGGCCGACGGCCTCCTCGAGCTCGGCGGTGAGGCGCGCGCTCGGCTCGCGGGTGTAGGGAGCGAGGCTGTGCACGCGCGGCTCATCCGGGTACCCCAGGGTGCCCGTCTGCACCAGCCAGCCCTCGGGCTTCGGGCCCGGAGACAGATAGGTCCAGTCCGTTCGATAGGCCGACGACAGGTCCGGGCAGGCGCTCGCTTCGAGCGTCGCCGGCTCGGGAAAGGCGTCGTGGAGCCGCTGGCGATCGTCGAGCAGGGACTGGGCCCGAGCCAGGAGCTCTTCCGATGGGGCGTCGCTCGGCTGCATGAGAAAGCGAACGAGGACGACCCCACCGACACCGAGGAGCACGACCAGTGACAGGATCTGGAATCGACTCATGGGGAGGTTCTACGCATCCCTCCACCGGAAATTCCAGCCGGGCGGAAGCGAGCTCAGCGCTCTCGTCGAGCCAGAGCACCTCGCGGGGCGGGCCGTCGCCGTCGTAGCCGGAGAACATCACGCCGATGCCCGAGGGCGCCGGGAACGAGGCGGCGACGAACCATCTCCACGGAGTCCATCGCCGTCTTGGCCATCTCGTTCTCCTCTCGGTTTCAGCACCTCAAGGGGACGGGGATGGCCGCTCTATTGCAGGAGCTCTCGCTCAGGCCGCTACGCAGCGGCTCCGGCGGGCGCTCCTACACCACATGGTCGCACACTGCTCTGGCGGGCGGCCAGCTTGTCAGTCGCAGATCTCGCTGCTCGCGCACAGCTCGATAGCATAGCTAGCGCTCAGTAAAGTCGACGGGAACACCAGGTCCACTTCCAGTCTGGTTGGTGAGCTTCCGCTCGGACCCACGGAGACGGTACCAGCAGTCGGTTCCTCGCACTCGGTCTCGCCATCGCAGTACCGGAGAATCACTAAATCGTCGCCAACTGCCCAACGAGGGCCATCTCCCGCCAAATAGACTTCCAAGCGGGGTAGTTCGGTCGTTCTCATCCGATCGCAGCTCGACGACCCACTGGTGATGAATCCCATGAACGCCCTCCCACCCCCCGGACGGCATGCGTCGAAGAGGGCTCCTGAAGTCAGTCCGCCAGTGCCTCCTCTGGCTCCCCCATCCGTCGAAGGAGTGTCCCCTGACACGATTGTGCTCTCAGCACAGCCCAGGCAGAACAGGAGTATGGCGGCGACGCGCATGACTGAGTCTAGTCTACCACGCCGTGGTTGATCGTTGCTCATGCTGAGAAGCCCCCGTGACTGCTCCAACCCCGCATCGTGACCTGTGCTATTCCCGCGCAAGGTCATGCCCTGCGTGCCACAAAAGCTCTGGCACAGGCGGGCGAGCCGTTCCTACGGTCAGTCCTCATCACCTATGGGGCACGTGCCACGGATCGGTCAGCCAGGTGCGTGAACAGAGAGCGTTCAATACTCAGGCACCCAGATGAGGCGCGCCGCCGAACGCTCGTCGAACGCACCCACGGGCACCCGCCACGAGGTGCATCCCCAGATCAGGTCGCCCGGATTTTGCCAGTGCCACAGACGTCCGCCGCCGCCCATTACGACCGCCTGGCCATCGTAGTTCGCGCCGCCGTACTCCCCGGACCAAGTGGAGGACGTCCACTCCCCCCACAGGACCTCACGCAATCCGAGCGGCGTCACGGCCTCGACCCGCCCTTCGGGAACATCACCAACCCAGACGTCCATCTCATAGTCGTCCAGCAGGTCATCACCCCACGGAAAGAGATCGTCCGACCCCGGTCCCCTGACCAATGCCTCCCACTCCTCCGCGGTCGGCAGCCGCGCGCCCGGCTCGGACGAAAGCAGTTCGGCGACCTCAGTTGCGTCCTGCCAGACGGGATCGCCACCGAGCCGTTTGCCAACGAACCGCTCGGAAACTACCAACTCCGGCAGCTGGACGACGCGTCGGTCCACATCTTCGAGCATCTCCTCGAAGCCCGGAATCCCGTCACTCCCACCGGCCAGCTCCACGAGCCGATCGAGCTGTCGCCGGCTCCACCCGATCTCGGCCTCGAGGGAAGGGACAGTGATGACCACAAGGCCGCTGTCCAGCACCCATCGCAACATACCCAACGAGCCGGTCTGAGCCGGCTCCACTGCGGCATCCGGACTCAACCCCACTCGCCGCAGCAACTCCAACCCAAAAGCGGACCTGTCAGAGTCCCCCATTGTCACAAACTGCTCAAGCTTCATTGCAGCCACATGTCTTCAAGGTTCGCAGGAAGTTCGTATCCGTCCGGCTGAAACGGCGATCCCTTCTTGTATAGCCAATACCGATTCTCTGTCCGATACACAATGTCAATTCCCTCCTCCGACAGCGCTAGCATGTGGGCGGAGCAACCCATCCCGTTGCCAACGGGACCGGTACCAGGAGCACAAGGAGGCCGAGTACCAATGATCTCGATCCGGTCTCCTGCACGAAGACCGGCGCGACGCGCCTTCTGATGATCTTGCGCTCGGTGTGGGTCTCCAGCTGCTCCTTGAAGGTCAGTTTACGCTTGCCCGACCCTCCACTCGCTACGCGCCCCTGACCGAGGATCTTCTTCGGCCCGTTGCGCCCTGGGCGAGAGAAGATGTAGTCGGCTTCGTGACCTGGACCTCTGTGATGAACGATGGATGGCCCATCCCCAACTCTGCCCAGAGCATCTGCGAGCTCGCGTCCATGGACCACCCCGCCCATCACCCCCGCGACCGCGATGCCCGCGCCGGCAAGCGCTGCGGGGACGGCCGCCAAGGCACCGACTCCGGTCAAGGAGAGCACACCGCCGCCCATCAGCGTCGTCCCGACGTCGAGCATCAGTCCGTCGATCACGAGACCTGTCGATGCACCCACGACCCTGCCCTGCTCGTAGGGTCGCTGCGAGAGTCCCATGTTGCGGCCCTCATGACCGTTGAATGGATTGAGGCCATCACTCAATCCCAGTATCATCGCCTCAAAGTCCTCTCGTGACATCGGGCGGTCTACCAGGCTCAAAGCCGCACTGGCCGCTGGCCCGGCATCTGGAGATCCCCCTGGGGCCGGGGTTGCCGCCGTTCCCTGCCGGTATGACCGAAGCCAATCCAGATGCACGCTCCCAGCGATTCGACCGCTCGGCCTGCCTTGTCCATATCCGTAAAGGCAAGTCGGACTGTTGCAGAATCGGCGCAGCTGACTCGCTCGCATGCCCGAATATTTCTCCACGATACTGAACGGCACCAGATACCACGTATTGCCATTGATCGTGACGCTCTCATCCCCGATCCAACGAGGTCGATCCACGACCGCCGTTGCACCATATCGCCACTCTGATGCGCCATTCATATCTAGCGTGGACACAGGATCCTGATGGGCATATCCGTAGAGATCCAGATCTCGGGGAGACTGCATGTCATAGATCGGATCGGGAGACAGGAACACTCCTGCTTCTGCAGAATATGCCCGTGGCCCCATCGTGGTGATTGCGCCACCAAACGGCGTTCCGTGGGTCGCAAAGCCCAATCTCCAAGGTGGGCGCTCTTCCAATTCAGCGGGATCCTCCGACCATGCATCGTTGAGCGGCCTGCCGCCAGCCGAGTACGTTCCCGACTCTATGAGCGAGCCTCCTTCATCGTAGACCTGGCCACCACTAAGCTGAGAATCCAGTTGCTGAATCTCTAGCGCGTGCTGGCCACTGTTGTGGTCCACGACAACAGTGGCGTCGAGGCCAGCGAACTGACCAAGCGAAATCAATGTCACCTTGTCGTCGACACGCACGTATCCAGCGGTTGGCATAACCAACTTGGTTCCCAGTCGGCGTTCGGATACCGGAATGTCGCCATGACCGTATCCGAGTGAAACCCAACTGACACCGTCATCGATTGAAGTAAGACGTCCACCGGCGTCGTACTTTAGTAGATGTTTGCCAGCCTCCACAATCGAGCCGGTCTCGTCATAGACCGGTCGAACTTCGCCGTTCGGCATGTCGAGCATTTCATAGCGATGGGCACCATTGATTTCATCTCTCGTGTGGCTTCTACCGTTGATTCCAACCAACTGCCCGGTGAGATCATATTCCCGGTCCTCAACTACGAAGGAATCACCTCCTCGAGTTATCGTCTGCGAGTCCAGAAGCCCACGAAGAGTATATCGATATGTCGACGCTACTGTCGTCCCCACACCCTCGCGGTCCTGCTGAACGGTCTCGTCGAGTTGTCCATAGCTGTTCCAGCCGAAACTCTGGACTTCAGGCGGCAGTACCCCTCGAATGATCTGTCTCTCCGCGAGACGGTTATTGTCGTAGACTTCCTGCGACCTAACTCCGCCAACTCGAACGGAGGAGACCCGACCCAAGTCGTCACGTGCCTCGACATCGACGGCCGGCGCCGGATCACCCGGAATCTGTACTGAGTTGAGCGCACCTGCGGCATCATAGGAGTACTGCACCTGCAACGACGAAACCGCGGAAGCGTTTGGGATACCAAACTCAATGAGTGCCGGCTGCACACCTTCGTAGTCGTGGACACGGAGATCATATTGCTGACCTTCGATGACCATTCGCTGGAGGGCAACACGTCCCGCTGAGTCATACTCATATTCCTCGAGGACCCCCGAACTGGACTCGACTCGAGCCAGCCTTCCGATCCCGTTCGGCGCGGTATCGTACTTCCTACGCGTCCAGATGACGTCGCCACCACGCTCGTGCGACTCGTATTCGAGTCGCCCAAGTCTGTCGTACTCGAATCTGGATTTGGTTGAGCTAGTGAGATTCTCCATTACCTGGAGGAGCCCTCGGCCATCGTAGGAGTGTCTTACCTTTCCAGAGTCAGGATGATCCGCGAGCAGAACTCGCCCCCATGGGTCGCGGAGCACGCCGTACTTCGAGCCATTTGCGTCGATGGTCAAGCTCACCAGGCCATGCTGATCATACTCGTAGTGCGTAGTGCCCCGCGCACCACCGGCTTCATCTGCTGGCTCGGTTGTCGAAAGGACGTTGCCAGCCAGATCGAAGGTCACCTCCGTGAGTTCTCCGCGAGGACCGAGCACGGTCAGATTTCGACCCTCCTGCACATAGCTCCACTCGGCGCCATCCTCGCTGATAACGCGCTGGACCTGATTGCGGCCGCCGGTCCACCACTCTCCGCTGGGAAGGTCGGTATCGGGATGCCACATTGTGATTGTCGGACTTCCAGAGCCTGCCCGATATCGCCGCAACGGTTGTCGGGTTTCCTGGTCATAGACCACGCTATGGCCGAACCATCCATCCGCAGACGTACGCTGGGACGTCGACAGAAGCCGCCCGTCGGCAGTGTAGGTGCTTGTGCCCAACAGATAGCCCGCGGTATCTCCGTAGCGCCGGACGGTACTCGAACCGTCCGAATCGCGCACTATCACTCGCGATGTCCAGCCGGTGGCCCGTTCCCACAAATCCGAAATGCGACCCATCCAATCGCTCTTCGAGCGGCCAACTACGCGACCATTAATGGTCGTTGAGGTGGGGTGACTCCATACTGGATCATACTCAATTTCCGACACATGCGAGAGTTCGTTCTCTGCTCTCCTAAGTCGCCCCGATAGACCGTCGTACGCCAACCCAGTCTCGTGCGAACCTGTGCTCCCGTCGTCGTTCTCCCAACGCAAGATTTCTCTTCGTGGCCGGCCAAAGAGATCGTACGACTCATAGTTGTATGTCGCCTCGCGCGTTCCACTACTATCTAGTCCGGCGCGCACCATCGCCGAGAGCACGGGAACGCTGGCACCGACAACATTGGATACCTCGTTGTACTTCATTCCGAACGAGGTTTCCGTGCAATCCGACAGTTTGCAGCGCCGCACGCGGTGGGCAGTCGGAAGAGGCGCCCTGCCGTCCCAAGGTCCGCTGCTATAGTCAACGGCTACCTCGTGGAGAAAGTCGCCGCCATAAGCCCGACTCAGGAGTATACTTTGTCCATACTCGTTGACTGTCGTAGTAACGGTCTCTAGACTTGTAATCTCTGAATCAAGAACGGTTCTCCGCTCTACTCTGCGCGGATAGAGGAACTTCCTTCCGTAGCTATCGGACTGCTCCTCCCATGCCGTATCTGCGGACTCCGTCTCGACGAGTGAGGACAATACCGGTCCAGACTCAGTCATTCTGGCAAACACTTCCCGCACTACCTTGACCGGCCTACCGATGCGTGGATGCAGCTCCTGGTTTACCCCACCTCGAACTCGTGGCTCGTAGGTGGTCGAAACTCGCTCACCGGTCCCGTAGTTGAGGGACACATATGATAGGGGCCCTACTACACTCTTGTTCTCTTCGTCCACGGTCCAGCCGCTGTATGTGTATCCAACTCGCCCCCACGTTGGATCACTCATTAGCCCGTCTTCCCGATATCGATATTGAATCTCAGACACGAGCAGTCGTTGCGGGGTCCGACAGCCAAATCCAGGAACGGCGTCACAATCCGCGTCGGTGTTATTGACTACACCTGTGGTACCGGAAGCGTAAGTAACGCGGTGGCCCGAGAGCTCGCCGAACTCGTCGGTCTGCGTGACGGAAGTCAACAGTCCGCCTCGTTCTTCGCTAGGAGACTTGCGAACGTACCAGTCGTCGCGCCCCGGCTTATAGACGATCATCTCGGGCCTTTGATCGCCGCCAAACTCGCCGATGTAATATGGCATTCGGCCGGCCCACGCGCCTGGACACAGGTAATCGGTCTCGTCCGCATACTGGTTAATGACTGGATCTTCGGCCCAAGATGACCAGGACAAACCTTGGCCTGTTCCCTCAAACAGTGCGGTTGCGAAACCGTTGCTATCAAAGCTGAAGTCGGTTGGGTTGCCGCTGGCTACGATCATGGACATGTCTACGTATCCATCCGAGTTAAAGTCAGCGAATCCAGCTTGTTCTAGGTAACGCATGTATACGTCAAAGCCTAGATCGATCAGCCGAGGATAGAACTCCGTTGTTCCGGTTCCTTCCAGGACCATCAGCTTGACCACATCATCCGCATCGTGACGGGGCGCATAGGGGGCGGCGCATGGGGCCACGAGGTCGCTCGGAGTGGGATCGTACGCGACCAGGAAGTCGAGGTTACCGTCACCCGTCAACTCGATGGGCATCGCGGTATGTGCCGCACGAAGCCAAGCTGGGACATCCGCGACACGGGAGTAGCCTCCTCCTGGGTGACCCTTCCAAATACCAGATGGGCTTGCCGAATCTCCGTATGTCAGCAGCACATCCGGGTATCCATCCCCGGTAAAGTCACTAAAGATCGGGTGCGAGAGGTAGCCTGTGCCGGCAGTTGGAACCGGCATGTGACCCATCGGAGTCCAGGTTACGTCGTACAGGTCATCGGGGTCGAAGCACCGCAGGTTTGTCCGCAGAAAATCGTACGGCTGTCCAGAACGGTCGATTTCGGCAATGACCCATCTCTTTCGGTCTGGGTCGTAGGGGTCGGTTTCGCAGAACGTGACCTCGGTTCTTGCATCCTCGTCTGCATTCACGAAGGTCAGCTGGTAGAACTCCTCGCGGGCCGTGGACAAGACGTTCGATTCGAAACTACCGTCACCTCGCGCACGCGAGTAGACTAGGTGCCTTTCCGGATCACCTGACGGATCCGGGGTCTGAACTCGGAGCAGGTCGTCAAAGCCATCCTCATCAACGTCGACCACGGAGGGAAGGAGGTCCCACCACTGGTGAGGGCGCGGGTACCACTGAGACCCACCATCCGCCGCCAGCCCGACGAAGTCGACGCCTGTCTCGACTTCGAATGGGCCGCCTTCGGCGCCAGTCAGATCGGTCAGGGCGACGTAACGAGCCGTGTAGACAGACTCATTCTCAGGCCCGCTTTCGAGGTGCAAGAAGTGGTTGATGTTTCGGTTGAGCTCGTCGATGATGAGGAGGAGGTCCGCTCCTGGAATGTCGTCAAACTCTCCGAAGATAGGAGGCCATCTGTGTCCGGGGGTTGGAAGCCCGTAGTCAGCGTCAACCACACGGCGAAATCCCAGCGGGGGAAGCGCAACCGCCTCGCTCTCCTCGGGGTCATCTTCGCGCCAGCCCTTTTGCGTGTCGTAGCCGAAGACGAGGGGGGACGAGCACCACTCTGGGGTGTCGACGAGAGTGCACTTGCTTATCGTTTCGAGTCTCCGTCGCCCCCAGGCCCCGTGGGTGAGTCGATACTCATAGACGGGAACAATCGGAGCAGAGGGGTCGTCACGGTCGACGACTGACTTTATGACGATCTTTGCGAGACGCCCGGCGGTGGCGACTCCGACGCCGAACAGCCAACTAACTTCTCCAGCGTCGACATCGTTGGCGTCGTAGATGAACTCGACCTCACGGGCAGCCTTTTGGGTTGGATGGACCGTGTAGAGAATTCGTTTGGGCCGAGCGACGGTACGGGGAAGATCCGCAACGACCGCATCGGTGATCCGCTCGTACTCCAGATCGTACGAGTTCAGCCATCGGTCTTCGGTTCGGTCTTCGAGCCACATGGCAGTCCCCACGCTCGAGGAACCGCCTGAGGCGACACGACTATTCTCCGTTCTTCCGTAGTACCGATTGGTCTGCTCGACATCGTGACGAGCTTCCCAGTGATCATCGCCAAAGTAGTATCGATAGGTGAACCCCGTGGACGGCTCCGCTCTGTAGTCTTCATATGTCGTTGTGAAGTTGGTCTTCCAGAGTGGAGACCCATCAACACAGTAGCTGACCTCAGCACGCCCGGTGCGCTGCCGATTTGCGCAGCGATGGATGCTTCCGACCCCGGAGAGGGTCCACCCTGGCCCGACGTGAGACGCGAGGTGGGGTGTGTCACCGGAGTACTCCAGAGAGAGCACGGGCGCCATCTGTCCACGACCAGGGGGGAGCTCAAGCGGGACGCTCACCGAGATGCTTCCACTACTGCGATTCTCAATCGTGTAGTTAATCTGCTGGTCTTCGGTGGTAGTGACGCGATACGACACACTGGCAGCGGACTGAACCGAGCCGGTCTCCTCGGGCTCCCCACAGGATGATCCCAGGAAGGCAATTGCAATAGCGCATAGAACTACAGTGGGTTGAATTCGTTGCACGGCGCCTCCAGCGTGTCTGTCGACTTCGATCGAGCGAAGCGCTTGAGTTCAGACAGGTCGTCGATTGAATCGCAAAACTTGCGAGCGGAACTCGACGCGAGGACGCTGCCATAGGTTCTAGGCTGAAGCAACCGTCTGATTATGAATCATAGACGGTACGGAAGCTCCCGAGCGCGGCTTCGAAGTTCACCCACGGCTCCTTCTGCGAAGGGGGCGTCAGGAAGCAGAGGCGGAAGGGGCGAACGAGGAGAGTTGGGCTCGGCCGTCGAACACGTTGGGCGAGGGATGAGGTCGCTCGGGGCTTGGCGCGTCGCTCCAGGGCGGACCCGAGCGATCGCAAGGCAGCTCCCGTTCGCCGAGTATCTCGACTGATCGGTGGTCAACGCTCGTCGAGCCAGAGCACCTCTCGGAGGGGGCCGTCGCCGTCGTAGCCGGAGAACATCACGCCGATGCCCGAGGGCGCGGGGAACGAGGCAGCGAAGCCGCGCGGCAAGAGCGGATCGGCGAGCTCGATGGGCGTGAAGCCCTCACCGGACACGTAGCGGAAGAGCCCGGCCATGGGGTTCATGTTCTGGTCGTAGCCGCCCTGGAAGACGAAGCCGTCGTCGGTGGCGCGGAACCAGGGGACGCGCCGCCCCTCGACGCCCGCGCCGTCGTGCTCCTGGGTCCACGCGTCGCCCGAGAAGCGCCAGACGTCGGCGTAGAAGCCCTCGCCGAGCGCGGAGCGCGACCCGGCGAAGAGGACGAGGTCGTCACCGTCGGGCCAGAGCACTCCGTCGTAGCGGGGCGCCGGGCGATCGCCGCTGACGGCGACCTCGACCCAGCCCTCGTCCTGGGCGCGGTAGAGGACGTCGCTCGCGCCCGAGTCGGCGACGCCGCCGAACCAGTAGAGCTCGCCGTCGGCCCCCTGGGTCATCATGCAGCCGAGGGTCGAGGCGGGGGTCGTGCCGGACCACTGGGTCCACTCGTCGGTCGCGAGATCGAGCTCCCAGGTCTCCGGCTCGGCGAGGAAGGGGCCGCTCAGATCGCGACCGCCGGCGACGACCACCACGTCGCGCGCGGCGTCGTAGGCGGCGCAGCCGCAATAGCGTGCCGCGGGCCCACCCGTGGTGCCGATCGGGGTCGCGACCAGCGCGTCGCCCTCCCAGTCGTAGCGGAAGGCCGTGTCGAGCGTGGTGCCGCTGATGCTGGTGGCGGTGGTGCCGCCGAAGAGCACCGCCGAGGTCGGACCGACGTCCACGACGAGCGCGCCCCAGACCATGAGCGGTCCGTCGGCGGGCTCGGCGACCGGGTGCCACGCGAGGGCCGCCTCGGGGCCGGCGTCGGCGACCGCGGCGTCCGGTGTGGTGCCGCCGTCGGTGGGATCGATGCCGTCGTCGTCGCCGCACCCGGCGGCGAGCGCGAGCAGTAGGGTCGTGAACGCGATTCGAGTCATGCTCGCGTACGAAGCAAGCTGCGTTCCCACCCGATTCCCCGACGAATGCGGGGGAACGGTGCGCGGCGGCCGTGCGACGTCAGCGAACTGACGGTCTCTACTCGCGGAGGGTGTCGTTCGGGTCGCCGAGGACCGGGGCGTCTTCGGCGAGGGTGTCGCCAGCGTCGAGCGGGTCGATGGCGGGCGCCTCGATCATGCCGGGGCTGCTGCGATCGGCGCGCTCTTCGTTCGCCCCGAGGAGCAGCGAGTCGAGGCCCGCGCTCTGCGGTCGGGACTCGCTCTCGAAAGCGGGCGGCGGTGCACGGAAGGTGGCGTCGGCCTCGACGGGGCGGGCGGGCGCGCCACCGAGAAGGAGCGCGTCGAGGCCGGTGGTCTCTTCGGCGGGCTCGGGGGCCGGCGGCGGCTTGGGGCGGGTCGCGTCGACGATGCGGGGCTCGAACTTGGGCACCGCCGGGCGCTCCGGCTTCTTCGTCTTGGCCCGCTTTGCGGGCTTCTTCCCGTAGCGCTCGCGGACCACGTCCTTGGCGCGGACCTTCGGGCGCGGTGGCGGCGGCGTGGGCTTCTTGCCCTGCACGAGCCGGCGGAAGAGCGCGAGCCGACGAAGCAGGCCCGTGCTGGTGAGCCCGCGACGGACGCGATCGACGATCGGCGCACCGAGGTTCGCGAGCTTCTCGCGCCAGGCCGAGGGCTCGGCGGGCTCGGGTGAGGAGTCGTCCTCGAGCTCGTCGTCGTCTTCCTCGTGCGCGGTGGCCCTGGGCCGGCGGCGGTAGCGCGCGGCGCGGCGAGCGAGCGAGCCGCCCGCCTGTCGGACCTGCTGGCGGAAGCGGAAGCCGAGCGCCAGCGCGAGCAGCCCCACGAGCGCGAGCCAGATCCAGCCGGGCACACCCTCGCCGGTCTCCGCGACGCTGGCTTCACCGGGCACCTCGGGCAGCTCTTCGTCGAGGAGGTCCTCGACCACCTCGCGGGCGCGCGGGTGTCCGTGGCGCGCGGCTTCGCGCCACGCGTCGGCGTCGAGCACTCCACGGCTCAGGTCGGCGTCCGCCTCGAGCGCGAGCAGCGCGGCGCGGACCTCCGGCGAGTCGGGTGCGAGCAGCGCCGCGCGGCGCACGAAGCGCTCGGCTGACGCGGTGTCGGCCTCGGCGAGCGCGAGATAGGCCTCGGCGATGGCCGGCCGGCGCGGGTGCATCG
>CAYTCZ010000104.1:0-14146 GCA_964436315.1 uncultured Gaiellales bacterium
CTCGACCTCGGCCGGCTGCCAGCTCAGGCCGCCGAGCCAGGCTCCGATCGTTCCGAGGGTCAGCGCAGCCACCGTTCGGTCGCCCCATCAATCATGCGAAGACGAGATGGCTGCATCTGCGGCGTGACCTGCATTCCTGTGGAGCGAGAGCCTACCGATCGAGAGTCAGGAAGACGCCGACGCCTACCCGATTGCGAACCGTCCGCGTGCTTGACGGGACGAGGCCGCGGCCAGTAGTGTGCGCCTAACGTACTTTCGTGCGATTAGCGAACAGAGCGGCGACCGGGGGTCAGTGGCGTTTGTTCGGCCTGATGAAGCCAAGATGGACGTAGAGCAGGTACGGCGTCCTCCGACCCGAGCTTTGGGCGCGTGCCCGATGTCAAGCGTCTTCGATGCCGGGCGGGACTCCGCGCACGAGCCCTCTACTGATCAGATTCGCCGTCTCCGAGAGCAGCGGAAGGAATTCCTGCTGAATGTCATTCAGCGGGACGCGCGCGACGGCAGAGGACACATTGAGAGCGGCGATCGTTCGACCGCCCGCGCCCTTGATCGGCACGGCGATCGAGCGGAGGCCGATCTCGAGTTCTTGGTCGACGAGCGCCCACTCCTGTTCGCGAACCTTGATGATCTCGGCGCGCAGGCGGTCGGGCTCCGTAATCGTGCGGTCCGTAAAGGGCTCAAGAGATGCCTCGTCGAGGAATTGGTCGAGCTCGGGCTCGGGAAGGTCGGCGAGGAGAACTCTTCCCGTGGACGTCGGGTGCGCGGGAAGTCGTGTCCCGACTCCGAGCGTGATGCTCATGATCCGCCGGGTTGGCACACGCGCCACGTAGACGATGTCGGGAAGATCGAGAGTGGCCGCGGAGCACGATTCCTTCGTCTGCTCGACGAGATCCTCCATCAGGGGCTGGGCGACGTCCCAGAGGTTCAGCGACGAGAGGTAGGCCCAGCCGAGGCTGAGCACGCGGGGCGTGAGTCTGAAGAGACGGCCGTCGGAGCGAACGTGGCCGAGCTTCTCGAGCGTGAGCAGAATCCGGCGGGCAGTCGCGCGGGTGGTACCGGTCATGCGAGCGACCTCGCTCAGGGTGAGCGCCGGGTGCTCATGCGAAAACACCTGGATGACGGCCATACCGCGTTCGAGCGACTGCAGGTATTGCTTCTTGTCCGCCGCGGTCTGTGCCACGAACTCCCACTCTATACCCATGGCGCACGAGTGTGCGCAAAGCGAACATGAGCGGACACGGTCGACTGAAGGCGCGGGTGATGCCGCTTGCTGAGGCGGTCGACGAGCACGTGCAAGACGGGTTCACGGTCGCACTCGAGGGGTTCACCCACTTGATCCCGTTCGCCGCTGGACACGAGATCATCCGTCAGCGCAGGAAGGAACTCACGCTCATGCGAATGACGCCCGACCTCATTTACGACCAGATGATCGGGATGGGGTGCGCGTCGCGGCTCGTCCTCTCCTACGGTGGGAATCCCGGTGTCGGCTCGCTGCATCGTTTTCGCGATGCTGTCGAGGCTGCCTGGCCGTGTCCGCTCGCCGTCGAGGAGCACTCACACGCCGGAATGGCAAATGCCTACGTCGCAGGTGCTTCCCGCCTGCCATTCGCTGTTCTGCGCGGCTATGCAGGGACAGACCTCCCGGCGAAGAGCACGGCGGTGACGTTCGTTGACTGCCCATTCACCGGCGAGCAAGTGACCGCCGTTCGGGCCCTGAACCCTGATGTCACGATCATCCACGCTCAACAAGCCGACCGACGCGGAAACGTGATGCTGTGGGGACTCTGCGGTGTCCAGAAGGAGGCAGTTCTCGCAGCTGAGGGCGTGATCGTAACCGTGGAGGAGATCGTGACGGAGTTCGAGCCCCGGCCCCACTCGGTATTTCTGCCTTCGTGGGTGATCGACGCTGTGGCGGTCGTCCCTGACGGCGCCTGGCCGTCGTACGCGGCGGGCTATTCGGTCCGCGACAACGACTTCTACGCGGCCTGGGATCCCATCTCGCGAGACCGCGAGCGGTTTGTGGACTGGATGCAGACGAACGTTCTCGAGCAAGCAGAACCTCGCGGCACTCCGGAAACTCCGACGACGGCATGACCGAGGAGATGGCTACACCCGAAGAGACGATGACCATCAACGCGGCGCGCGAACTGCGTGACGGCCAAGTCTGCCTCGTCGGAGTCGGTCCGCCGAACGCCGCGGCGAATCTGGCGCGACGCCTCCACGCGCCGGGGTGCGTTCTCGTGTACGAGTCAGGGGCGATCGGAGCAAAGCCGGTCCGCCTGCCGCTCTCGATCGGCGATGACGATCTCGCTGAGACAGCGGATGAACTCGTGCCGGTTCCCGAGATCTTCAACTACTGGGTCTCGGGCGGTCGCATCGATGTCGGGTTCCTGGGTGCGGCACAGATCGACCGCTTCGCCAACATCAACACGACTGTCATCGGTTCCTATGAGCACCCAAAGGTTCGCCTCCCCGGCGCCGGAGGAGCGCCCGAGATCGCGGCCATGTCGCGAGAAGTCATCGTCATGCTCCGTCACTCGCTCCGAGCCTTCGTCGAACGACTCGACTTCGTGACATCGATTGGACAGGCTCGTTCGGGCAAGCCGCGCTCCGAACTCGGCTTGCCCGGCGCGGGCCCGACGGTCGTCATCACCGACCTTGGAGTCCTTCGTCCGGGGACCGACGGTGAGCTCGAGTTGAGTGCAGTTCATCCGAGTGCCTCGCTCGATGAGATTCGCGCAGCGACCGGCTGGGATCTCCGGACACGTGAGCCGCTCGAAACGACCGAGCCACCGACAGAGGAGGAGCTCGAGACGCTCCGGACACTCAGGACGACGAGCCCAGGGTCGTGACCCGAGTTCCCGCGGACAGCTAGTGGTCGCAGCTGCGGGCGTGCTACTCGACCGCGAGCTCGGCTGCCAGTTCGTTCTTGCAGAGATACGCCCGAACTCTGAGCGCGGACGTCCGATAGTCGACAGCCGCCTCGGCGACTGCGTATGCGCTATTCAGCCAAGCGTATTCCGGCTCATCGGTCGTGAAGAGGAGCGACGTCGTCGCTGCCCGCCGGCCGCTCACGCCAACCTCGAGCGCGTAGCCCTGCATGGTGAAGACGATCTTCGCACCGTCGTCTGTCTCCAAGAATCCGCGGACATCCGGACAGAGGACTCCGTCACCGCGCAAGCGTGGATAGTTGTGCCAGCGGAGCGTCCCGGCGAGCCTTGGCCCGAGCGCGGTTCCCGTCCCCTCTCCGTACGCGATTCCGTCGTCTCCGTAGGCGCGGAGGATCTCCAACGGAGGAGTGCTCGTATAGCTCATCTCCAGATCGAGAAAATGCTCGAAGCGCACGTCCGTAGTGTCTCGTCGTTTCCCCGAGAAGTCGAGTCTCCACCATCCGCGTGGGATCGAGGGCCCCCGATCACGATTCCGCCTCCCGAATACGTGAGTACTTTCCCGTAGAACGTTGGGTACTTCCCACGATGCATCGCGCCTCGCATTGGTGGAGCCTCCGACCTAAAGATCATCCGCTCAGCCGAGGAGGTACTCCGTGAGCGACATCACCGACTCGCACGCCGATGCATGGGCCCTCACGGCTGACGACTATCCGCAGAACGCCGCTCTCGACGAGAAGCTGAAGTTCCTCCTGGGCTTCGCGATCCTTGCACCCTCGGGGCGAAACACGCAGCCGTGGCTCTTTCAGATCCACGAAGACACGGTTTCGCTCTACGCCGATCGCACGCGCGCGCTTCCCGTGATCGATCCAGAGGATCGGGAGCTCGTCATGAGCTGCGGTGCCGCGCTCTTCCAGCTTCGGATTGCGTTGCGGCGGTTCGCGCTCCAGGGGAGAGTCGAACTCGTACCCGATCCTTCGGACCGGGACCTTCTTGCCCGGATCGTGGCGGCGGAAGGTGGTGAGCCGAGCGCTCGTGAGCGGCGACTGTTCGACGCAATTCCGAAACGCCACATCAACCGAATGCTCTTCGAGGATCGCGAAGTTGCCAGCGCGCTCGTTGACACGATTCACGAGGCCGCAGTCGCGGAAAACGCCTGGCTCCGTCTGATCGAGGGAGAGGAGAAACGGGCGGACGTCGCCGACCTGATCGGGGCGGGCGATCGCATTCAGGGTGCCGATCCGGATTGGCGCCACGAGCAGGCAGCGTTCATCCGGCATAACCGTACGCGTGAGGAGGACGGAATGCCCGGGTACGTGTTCGGCGTTGGCGATCTCTCGTCAGTCTTTGGCCCTCTCCTCATCCGGACCTTCGACTGGGGGGAAGGCCAGGCTGCAAAGGACCGCGAACTTGCGGAGAGTGCTCCTGTGCTGGCCGTCCTCGGCAGTGAGTCCGACGAGCCAGAGTCCCTGCTGGCGGCGGGGCAGGCTCTTGGTTCGGTCCTCCTTCACGCGTCCGCTGAGGGAGTGTCTGCCTCGTTCCTGAATCAGCCCATTCAGCGGCCCGCCCTGCGCACGAGGCTCATCGAGATCCTCGAACTGGATGGCTTGCCCCAGATTCTCCTCCGTTTGGGCTACGGGCCAGAGGGAAAGCCCACACCAAGGCGACCCGTGAGCGACGTGCTGCTCGGGGACGAGTGAACTCGGCCCGGGCCGCCGTCAGACTGGACAGCCCGGTTAGCTCACGAGGGACGCTCGTCGGACACGTTCCTCCGAATGAGGGTCACGCCGTCGCGAACCGTGAGGAGCACGCACGTGACGCGCGGATCCTGGCGCAGCGAACTGTTGAAGTCCCGAAGCGCACGCGTGTCTTCCGAGGCATCTTCCTCGTCGAGAACCGTCCCGCCCCAGAGTGTGTTGTCGACGACGATCAACCCAGACTCCGAGAGGAGCGGGAGGACCGCCTCGTAGAACTCCTTGTACGAGGACTTCTCGGCGTCGATGAAGACGACGTCAAACGGGCCATCGAGTTCACGGATCGTCTCGAGAGCATCCCCAACACGTAGCTCGATCCGGTCGGCGTATGGGCTCGCATCGATGTGCCGCTGTGCGAAGGCTGCATGCTCCGGGTCGTTCTCGCAGGTCACGAGGAGACCGTCGGACGGCATCGCGGCCGCCATTGAGAGAGCCGAATAACCGCTGAAGGTGCCGATGTCGAGAATGCGGCTGGCGCGGCTTGAAACGACGAGGAACTCCAGGAGGCGTCCCACCACCGTCCCAGTGAGCCTCTGTGGGATCGGAAGCGTCGCCCTCGTTTCCTCCGTAAGCCGTGCGAGGGACGGCGGAGGCGGGGTCGTGTGCTCCTCGGCGTACCGCTCGATCTCTTCGGGGATGACCGACTCCAGCAGGGGCACCTCACTCATCGGTTGTCTCGCCCCCTTTTCGTGACCGCTCATCTGACGGGATCGTACCCTGTGAGCGGCGACAATCCTTTCGGCATCCGGCTTGCCCGCGGTCGGCCGGCCACTCGGCCTCACGCAAAACTGAAGCTCCGGTACCAGGACATCGTCCGACGGCGATCTCCCGGAGATGATGGCCTACAGATCCCAGGTGACGTAGAAGGCGCGCTCCCGGTCTTCGAGCCGAGGAATTGCCTCGCCGAAACCGAGTTCCTTGAAATGCTCCGAGTCGAGGTGCGCCTCGTATGCGGCCTCGTCCTCATACTGCTCGTAGAAGAAGAAGACCCGTGGATTCTCAGGATCGCGGTGCGGCTGGTAGACGCGCATGCCAGGCTCATTGCGAGACGGCCCTGCGAGCTTCTCGATCGCGGCCGCAACCGCGCCTTCCTCACCCGCTTTGGCAGTCCATTTGGCGGTCACGACGTAGGCCATCGTTTCTCCCCTCGATCGATCAGGCTTCTGCCCTCTTGTCCCAGTAGCGTCTGAGGCCCGCATACGAGTAGCGGAACGGTGCGGCGATTCGGTACGACTCCGCGCTCTCGGCGTCCGACTCCAGACGAAGATCCGCCTCGGCGGCCGCGACGAATTGTCGCTCGTCGTCAAGCTCGCGAGCACGGTCGGCCCAGTCGGCGAGGTGTTCACGGAGCTTGCTGAGGTGGTGCGCCGGCTCGTCGACGATACCGTAGTGCGTCAGACACAGGCGGGTCGGCCGACGCCTCTCGAGTTCGTCGATGGTCTCGTTCCACGCCTCGAGATCGACCTCCGGCGGCAGAGCCGTGGGGGCGACGTAGTGGGCGGGCACGATGCGAACCCCGGCGGCGTCTCCGACGAAGCAGGTTCCATTTTCGTCAACGAAACAGACGTGGTGTTTCGCATGGCCGGGGCTCGGGAACACGTCGAGTCCGAGCACCCGCTCAGACACCATCCTGATGTGTTCCTCCGGAACCGGAAGCATCTCGCCAAACAGGCCATCGAAATCGTCCCCGAACAGCCGGCGGGCGCTCAGCTCCAGTCTGGTCGGATCAACCAGGTGCGGCGCCCCGATCTCGCTCACATGAACCTGGAGCGCTGGGTTGAGTCGTACGAGATTCCCGGCCGCACCGGCGTGATCGATGTGAATGTGCGTGAGGAGGAGGTGACGCACATCGCCGACGTCGACGCCGTGTTCGGCGAGCGCTTTTACGAGAGTCGCGACCGTGCTCGGAGGGCCACAGTCGATGAGCGCGAGTTCGTCTCCGTCGAGGAGATAGGAGCCGATCACACGCTCATGCGCCTGGTGATGTAGGTCGATCAGGGTCGGGGTCACGGAGAGATTGTTACGCGGCAGCCCGCTTCACTGCCTCGATGATCTTCAGGTATGAGCCGCAGCGGCAGAGATTGCCGGCCAGAGCGACCTTGATCTCGTCCTCCGCCGGCTTCGGATTCTCCTGGAGCAGGTTGCGCGCCGCTAGAACCATCCCGGGAGTGCAGTAGCCGCACTGGTAGGCGTGGGTTTCTGAGAACGCCTTGATCACCGGGTCATCGGTGGCGATTCTGTCGACTGTCGTGACTTCCCTTCCCCGGACGAGGGGGACGAGGTAGATGCAGCTCGAGATCGGGGCACCGTCGACGAGGACGGTGCAGGTGCCGCAGACGCCGATCGAGCAGGTCTCGCGGACGCTGAGCAGGCCGAGCCCTCGGAGCACGCCCAAGAGCATCTCGTCGCTCCGAGCCTCGACGTCGACTATCGATCCGTTCAGGGAGAACTCGATTCTCATTTGGTCACGGAGAGTCCTGCGAATCACGGCGACCGACCTCAGCGTCGCGCCGGTCGATGGCGCGAAGAACACGCTCGGGAGTAATCGGAAGATCGGTGACGTCGATCCCGCGCGAGGCCAACGCGTTGCCGATCGCCGGTGGTACCGGCGGAACGGCCGTCTCGCCGAGGCCGTGGACTTCGGCACCGTCTCGCTCGACGAGTTCGTGCGTCAGCTCTGGAAGATCACCGGTCGACGGGATCTCGTAGTCGGAGAGATTCGGGTTCGTGACCTGGCCGTTCTCGAAGACGACTGCCTCGTACAGAGCGGTCCCAAGCCCCATGATCATCGCGCCTTCGTTTTGGAGCTCGGCCCCGACGCGATTCACAATCCGGCCGGCGTAGACAGCCGAGTGAAGGCGGACAACCTCGTAGACGCCCGTTTCCTCATCGACCTCGACCTCGGCACCGCAGGCTCCCTGATGCCAGTGGGACGACGCGACGCCACGCCCTGTCTCGAGGTCGAGGCCACCCTCGTTCCGAAACTCGCCCACCCCGCGGCCTGTTCCATTGGCGCGGAGATCGTCGACCGCGTCAGCGAGCGCATTACTCATCATGAAGGTCGAACGACTTGAGGTCGTGCGCGTGTCGAACGGCACGGAGTCCGTGTCCAGCGCTGCGAAGCGGATGTTCGAAGGTTCGGTATCGAGGAGTCGGGCCGCCTCGATCGACAGAGCGCGCCAGGCCCCCTGACCCATCTCAGTGGTCGCGCATTCGATGACGTACTCATCGTCCCCCGCCTGTCGAACTGCGATCGATGCGCGGCTCGGCGTCTGCATTCCTTTCATCAAGACGCACAGGCCCTTTCCGGATCGATCCGAGCGCCAGTCAACAGCTCGGGCAACTCGTTCGAGGCAGTCACCGAAGTGGACATCGTGCATCCGCTCGCCGGTGCAATACCGGTCGCCTTCGCGAAGGACGTTCAGCAGTCGTAGTTGCAGCGGATCGATCCGGAGCCGCTCGGCGAGCGAATCCATCGCTCGCTCCGAGGCCCAAACGACTTGGGTCGCCCCATAGCCGCGGAAAGCACCGTTCGGAGGATGGTTGGTGTACACGCAGCGGGCCCGCACCTCGACGTTCGGGATTCGGTAGGGACCGGCGGCAGTAAAACCCATCTTCTGAGCCACGCCCGGCCCACAATCCGCGTAGGCTCCCGTGTCGGCCCAGCAGTCGACCCGTTTCGCCACCAGGATGCCGTCCGTACGAGCACCCAGAACAACCTTGACCACTGCGGGGTGTCGACTCCCGATCAACCACTCCTCTTCTCGAGCCAACACGAGCTTGACTGGCCGACCAGCCTTGCGGGCAAGCGCTGCCGCGATCGCTTCGTTTCGGACGAAGGTCTTCGCGCCGAACGAACCGCCCATCGGCGGGCAGACGATACGTATCGCACCCGGGTCGAGTCCGAAGAGACCGGCGAGGTCATCGCGGGTGTTGAACGGCGTCTGTGAGCCAGTCCACAGCTCGAGCCGACCCTCGCTCCAGCGGGCAACGGCAGCGTGAGGCTCCATCGCAGCCTGCTGAGCTCCGGCGGTCCGGTAGGTCTCTTCAACGACAACGTCCGCAAGCCCTAGTCCGGCCACGAGATCACCTTCCACGATCTCATAGCGGTGACACACGTTCGTGCCCATTTGTGGGTTCACCCCGAAGTAGGCGGCGGCTCCGTCGGGCGCCTCCGGGATGACGTTAACGAGGTCAGAACCGGGCTCCGCAGCCTCGACTGGGTCGAGCACAGGTTCAAGCGGCTCGAAGGTGATCTGTACGAGCCCAGCCGCCTCCTCAGCGCGAGCGGCGTCGGAAGCCGCGACGGCGACAACCGGCTCACCAGCGAACCGTGCTTCGGAAAGTGCCAGGACGGTCTGATCTTTGAGTTGACAGCCATACGCGGCGTAGTGCTCGACATCGCGCGGCTCGAGCACGACGGCGTCCCCGGGCACTGCTGACGAATCGACGCTCGTAATCCTGGCCCGCGGATACGGGCACCGGATGACTCGCGCGTGGAGCATGTCGGGTAACTCGAAATCGTGTGCGAACCGAATCGAACCAGTCACGACCGGATCGCTCACTCTCCGCCCTCCGCCCGTGCGAGTGATTCGAGGGCGCGCTTTACCTCGACGGCAACGACGCGCCGCCGGTAATCGGACGATCCGCGGACGTCTGAAATCGGCTCGATTTCGGCTGCGTAGCGATTGCCAATCTCGGCCGCGACCTCGGCGTCGAGACCCGAGGCTGCGAGTTCGCACGCGTCAGGGAGAAACTGTGGCCTCTCGGCCACCGCCCCGACGACCACGCGAAGTCCATCGGCACCCACGGCGGCTACCGAGACGCAGGGACGATCTTCGTGTGACCGCGATCTGAACTTTCGATACACGGCGCGAGTTGGCTGAGATGGCACCCGGACTCCGATGATCAATTCGTCTGGCTGAAGGCTCGTCTCGTAGTGGCCCACGATCAGCTCATCCACCGGGATCGACCGCTCACCTCGAGGACTCGCTGCCACGACCCTTGCCTGCAAAGCCATCAACATCGACGGCGGATCGGAGGCGTAGTCTGCGTCGGCAAGGACACCTCCGACAGTGGCTTGATTTCGGACGCGGGGACTCGCGACTAGCGAGAACGCCTCCGCGAGCGCCGGCCAACCAGCTCGCACCGCAGGGTCTCGCTCAACCGCTCGATGCGTCGTCATCGCGCCGAGATGGAGGTCGCCGTCAACCCGAATCTCGCTTAGTCGAGGAACGCTCCGAAGACTCAGCAGCGCTCCAGGAAGCAGCAACCGCTGATTCAACAGGATGCCAACGAAGGTGCCGCCTGCAACGACCGTTGCGTCCGGCCGGTCGGCACGGACTCGAACAGCATCCTCGAGCGAGGTGGGCTCGAGCCACTCAGGCGCGGTCGACAGTGGCGAGTGCCTCCTCGTAGAGCGGTCGGGCGAGTTCGGTCGCCGCTGGGAGCCTGATCCGATCGAACATGTAATCGAGCTGGGCCTTCGCACGTTCCCGGTCGCATCGCCCATTCGCGAACCAGCTTGCGACGAGCTCGCCATTCGTCTCAAGAAACGAGAGCGAGTCCGCGGCCTGGAGAAGATCTTCGTCGTTCGCACCCCCGACTTCGTGGGCGCGAACGAGGCGCCGCACGTCCTCAACGAGGTCATTCGATGCCCCTTCACCCACGAGCCAATCGCAGATAATTTGGGCCGAACGTTCGGCGTGCTCTCGTCGATACTCCTCGTCGTCCGGCGCCATCGTACGAGGATCCATCTGCGGACCTCCTGGAAAATGACGCTCCATGTCGTGGGTCAAGGCCGAGAGCCGAAGGGCCTCGCCAGCGTCTGGCTCGAGCTCAACAAGCCAATACAGCGTTCGCTCGAGATGGAGCGCATTCCAGTAGGGCTTGATCCAGATGTGCGCTCGTTCCTCCAGCGTCATCTCAACCCTCTCTCCTACAGCGTTGTGATCGGTCGTGACTGGAGCAGGAAGACCTCCCCGGACGCCATAGCCCACTCGACATCTTGAGGTCCACCGAAGTGATCTTCTAGATGCGCTCCAAGCTCGACGAGGTCGCAGAGGTCCTGTGCCGCGAGCACGCCGCCGTTGGGCAGGATTTCCCGCTTGATCTCGCCAGACCGGCTCAACACGTAGTGATCCGGTGTCACTTCTCCGGACACGACCTGCTCACCGAGGCCGGTTATCGCCTCAACAATCATCCGGTCTCGGCGGCGCTGGACAGGGTCGGCCGTGAAGAGCACGCCGGACGTCGTCGGCTCGACCATCTTTTGCACCACGACGGCCATTGCGAGGTCTTCAAGCGAACCCTTGCGAGCCCGGTAGAACATCGCCCGCTCACTGAAGAACGATGCCCAGCAGTCAATGACGCGGTCGACGACGGCCTCAGCACCCGCAACGTTCAGATACGTGTCTTGTTGGCCGGCGAAGCTTGCCGTCTCGCTGTCTTCAGCGCACGCTGAGGACCGAACCGCAACGGCGCCCCCGCCTAACTGCTCGTAGGCCGAAGCGATGAGGTCTCTGGGAGCCACCGCCTTTCGGACGACCTCCACTGCGTCCTCGTGCGCCTGGCGCCTTGCAAGATCAATAAGCCGGTCGCGGTCGACCGAACTCGCCAAAACCCCCGCGGTCACGACAAAGCCGGGCGGAACCGGAAGGCCCGCCGCAGTCATCGAGGCGAGGCTGGCACCCTTCCCGCCGGCTATCTCCACATCATGGCATTGCGGATCCGTGAGACGGAGAACGGCCTCAGTCATCCAGTATCGCCACCGCGCGGACGGGAGCAGCGGTCGTTCCGATCCAGTTGATCGGAAAGACCGAAAGCTTGAATCCCGTGGACGGCAATTGGTCGAGGTTCATCAGGTTCTCGAGATGCCAGTAATCCTCGTCGATCATCACGCGATGGGCTTCCCAGAACTGTTTCCGCTCGAACATGGCCCAGACGGGTGGGTCGAACGTAATAGCGTCGATGCCCATCAGCCGCACGCCCTTGGCGATCAAGTGCCGTGTTGCCTCAGCTGTCATCCCGCAGTGATCGGTGCGATATCGCTCCTCCGTGTTGTACGCCGACGCGCCGGTCTGGATCAGGACGATGTCCCGTTCTTTGAGCTCGTGTCCCGCGGCCTCGAGCGCTTCGTCGATCTCGGCGGCCGATATTCCATCGCCGTTTTCCTTGTGGCGAAAATCGAGGACCACACCGTCCGAATAACAGTATTCAAGCGGGATTCCCTCGACGCCTGGCGCGTCCGGCCCCCGGAGGTGTTTGACGGCATCGCAATGGGTACCAACGTGATCGTTCTGGATAACGAGATAGCTGGCTGTCAACCAATCTGCGCCATGCTCGGCCGCACCGATTCGCTCGGCAAACTCGCTCCAACTCTCGTACAGGAGGAGCGTCGGCGGGGGCACGCGCGGGAACGTCAGCATGTCGCGGTGAACCGGCATGGAAAGATCGACGAGTCTCGTCACTTGTTTACTCCTCGGTCGTAGGACGCCAAACTCCACAAGGTGCTCGGGAACGGCATGGCCCGCGAGATCGCGTTGTGCGCTCGTGGGCGCGTCGAAGCGGAACCGCCCGATCGATGCCGCTTACGGCAGCGGCCGCGGGGTCCTCCCACGTGCCTCCTCCCAGTTCCAGCCTAGTTGGTAAGACCGCACGTATGGGTCACAAACGGTCAATGAAGTCATACGGAAGCTGACAGCAACCGTCAAAGGACGAAGACGATCCCGTCTCACTTGAGGATCTCGACCACGCCGGTGGCGCCGTTCACGCGGACTCGGTCGCCCGTCTTGATCCGCTCGGTGCCGTCTGCGGTACCGACGACCGCCGGAATGCCGAACTCCCGTGATACGACCGCAGGGTGAGAGGCCGCGCCGCCCGCGTCGGTGACGAGGCCGCTGATCTTCGTAAAGAGAACCACCCAGGCCGGGTTGGTCATTCGACAAACGAGGATCTCGCCGTTCCGGACCTGATCGAACTCCTCGAGGGATGCGACGAAGCGCGCTTGGCCCTCGACGACTCCGGGCGAGGCCGCGAGGCCAACGATCTCCTCGCTTCGTTCGGGCTCCCCACGATGGAACTTCTCCGGGAAGCCCCAGAGCGTCCAGTAGGGAAAGTCGAGCGCTGCCTGGGTGACGGTGCCGACCCACTGCCTGGGTCGAATCGAGAACGCGTTCTCGCGCTCATCGCGACGATCGGATGCGAGCGTACGGGCGTGGATCGCGCCGGCGTCGGCCATGAGAACTCGGAGCTCGTTGTAGCGGAGATAGAGAACGTCCTCCGGATCGTCCACAACTCCGGCTTCAACCATCTTGTGGCCGATCGCGACGAGAACGAGGCGGACGCGCGCATTCGTCCCCTGGTCGATGAAGAAGTGGTGATCTGGCGTCAGCGGGTTCATCCCGAGCGACAGATCGAGTGACTCATGGAGCCGCGTTCGCTCCGGTCCATCCGGAACTCCGTCCATCAGCTCACTCACCGCGGCGTCGAGGTCTGCTCTCACATCGCCGATCGTGGCTGGGTAGTCGTAGTCGGACTCGAGGTAGCCACGGACGGCCTCCAGGATCGGCGCCGGGTTCTCGCGCCAAGTTGGATAGCCGAACTCGTGCGACCAGATTGCTTTGTTTCCGAACTCGGCCTGGTAGGGACGAAGCCTCTCGGATAGGAAGCGCCGGCCGCGATCCGAGCCCTGAAGCGCCCTCTCGACGTCCGCCGCCGTCTCGCCATCGAAGGCGGCGGTGAGGTCAGCATCTGTTTTGATCTCTTCCTTCATCGCCCAAAGCGCCTCGATCGAGTCCCAATTTCGATCTGCGAGTGAGCTCTGGAGGCGCCCCGGGAGAGCCGGGTCAACCTCCCCCTTCACCTCGGCGATGGCGGTGTTAAGGCCGACAGTGGCCGAGAACTGGGCGAAGTTGAGCATCCAGTGAATCTTCCAGTGGCGGTCGTGGATGTCGATGGCGTCTTCGAGCAGGACGCCCAGATCAACGAGGCTCGCTGAGTCCATGTCGTACCCATCCAGGTAGGCGAAGTTCCTCTCAATCTCAGGCCGGAGCCGCTCCCGCCACCAGTCGAGGAAGTTCACGGCGTAGTTCGGTAACGCCCAGAAGAGGTAAGCGCCAATGGATTCGGCATAGGCTGACTCGCGTGGTACTCGTGGTGCGTAGCGCGCTTGGTACTCGGTCGCTTCCGGCTGAACGGCCGGGTCGGCGGGAATCGCGGCCGTATAGACGTAGCCGTTGATGCATTTCGCGATCCAGTCCGAGGCAAACGGCGTGCCGAACCGCCGGAACATGTGATCGCAGGTCAGCCACCAGCCCCCGATGTCAAAGAACATCGGAGTGACAGGGTTCGGGCAGTGGAGATCGTCGAAGACCCAAAAGAGCTCCCTCTCGCCGTCGTCCCACTCGATCGGGAACGACTCGTCGCCGTAGAAGGAACCAAGGACATCGTCGCTCACAGCCACACCTCCGTCTCGCAGTTCGGCGGAGATCATCGATGATCGAT
>CAYTCZ010000105.1:0-8937 GCA_964436315.1 uncultured Gaiellales bacterium
CCGCGGCCGGGCTCTACCGGCAGGCGGCTGAGGCGTTACAGGACTTCCACTTCTAAGAGGCGACTCAACTGGACACCTAGGCAAGACCGACGCACCAAGACATACAGCCAGGGGAAGGGGGTGACTGTGAGCAAGGCGCGAGCGTTGATTGCTCTGACGACGCTGTCGTCGGCGATCTCAATGCTCCTCGCCGGGTTTCATCCGGGTCGGTAGCGACCGAGGCGAGCGGGCTCGATCTCTCTGAGCGGTGATGCTCCGTGGCTCAGAGAGGACAACAACCTCCACGGAGGCCTTGGGCCCAACGCTGTCCTCCCACCTGTCCTTTTCCGCCGTGTCCCGAAAGGCCATCATGCGCGTCGAGTCGGGGAACTCCGACGCCGCGGCATATGTCTCCAGCTGACCGGGCTCCGATCGCGAAACCCCAGGCACAATGGCCGGGGTGCGATTCCTTCTCCCTCTGCTTCCCTTTGCCGCGATTCTCGCTGCGTGCGGCGGCTCGAACGACTCCGGGGACGTTGTCTCCGTTGAGAGAGTTGAACAGGAGCCCTTCGAGGAGGCCGCCGTCCCTACGTGGATGGAGCCACTCATTGACGAGGAAGGCCCGGAGGTCGGGGTGATCTTCGCGACCTCGGACTACGCGCCGGGCGAGAACCGAGTGACGTTCATCGTGCTCGACGAGCGGGGCGAGATCATCCAGGTGCCTGAGGCAGACGTGTACGTGGCCAAGCAAGACGCACCTGAACCGACGGGGTCGGTCGCGGTGCTTCATCCCCTCGAACCGCACACCCATCCGCTCGGAACCGAACCACACGATCATGCGGACTTCGACGATCTTTACGTCACGACGGTCGAGCTGTCTGAACCCGGACGCTACTGGCTTTTGGCGCAGCCGCGGGGAGCCGCGATCCAGGGCCTCGGCACCATCGACGTTCTCCAGGAGAGCTTCTCGCCAGCTGTGGGATCGAAGGCAATTCCCTCAGAGAATCCAACGACCGACGATGCGCCCGCAGAGCTCATCTCGACCGCGGAGCCCCCGCACGACGAACTCCTTCGGTACTCGATTGCCGATTCGATCGCCGAAGGCGTCCCCTTCGTAGTGGCGTTCGCGACTCCGGCGTTCTGCCAGACGCGTGCGTGCGGGCCGACCGTGGACACCGTCGACAAGCTCCGTCAAGAAGTCGGCGAGGCCGGTGTTCGATTCATCCACGTCGAGGTCTACGAGGACAACGATCCGAACAAGGGCGTTAACGAATGGATGGCGGAGTGGGGGCTTCCCACCGAGCCATGGGTCTTCGTGGTCGACGGCGCCGGGGTGATCAAGGCGAAGTTCGAGGGTTCGGTGTCGCTCGACGAACTCCGCGAAGCCGTTGAGACCCATTTGCCCTGACTCGCGTCCGAGGATAAAGTCGCTGAGCTTCGCTCTTTGAAGTGGGACCCGAGGAGGATGCCGTTATGGCCGAAGACGGATACGCGAAGCCGGTCTTGGTTACGACAGATTGGCTCGCCGACCACTTGGACGACGACAACATCGCTATCGCGGAGGTCGATGAGAATCCAGATCTCTACGACGACGGGCATATTCCAGGCGCGGTCAAGCTGCACTGGAGGGAGGATCTTCAGGATCCCGTAGAACGAGATCTCGTCGACAAGGAGACGTTCGAGCGCGTTCTGGGTGAACGGGGCATCGGGAACGAGACGACCGTCGTCCTCTACGGCGATCGGAACAACTGGTTTGCGGCCTATGCCTACTGGTATCTGACCGTCTATGGCCACGAGAATCTGCGCATCCTCGACGGCGGTCGCCAGAAGTGGATCGACGAGGGAAGAGAGCTGACCACGGAGATATCGACGCCCGAGCCGGCGACGTACTCGGCGACGGATCGGGACGAATCGATTCGAGCGTATCGTGATCAAGTTCGCGATGGGATTGGCGCGACGGGACTCGCGCTGGTCGATGTGCGGAGCCCGGCCGAGTACGCCGGTGAGCTGATCGCTCCTCCGGGGTACGAGCAGGAAGGGGCGCAGCGTGCTGGACACATTCCGACAGCCGCCTCGATTCCATGGGCCTCGGCCGTCAGGGACGATGGAACCTTCAAGTCGGCCGACGAGCTGAAAGAGCTCTACGGACAGAAGGGAGTTACTCCAGACAAGGCGGTGACGGCCTACTGCCGGATTGGCGAGCGCTCGGCTCACACGTGGTTCGTCTTGCGTGAGCTACTCGGCTACAACGACGTCCGAAACTACGACGGATCGTGGACCGAGTGGGGGAACCTCGTCGACGTCCCGATCGAGAAGGAAACGTAGCGCCAAACGATCACAGTCAGGTCTTGCGATCGAGCATCCCGGCGGTGGTGACGAAGCATGCTCGATTGCAAGACCTGACCCCAGTCCGTACGGCATGACCAGTCCGGGACCGAGCCGCGATGAGAGCCAGGCGGCGCTTGCCGACGCGTATCACAAGGCTCTCGAGTACCTCGAACGGCTCGACGATGACCCCGTCGTCGTCGCCGACGCCCTCTACGGCACGAGCCAACCAGCGACGCTTCCCGAGGTGGGAGATGGGGCAACCGAGGCGATTCGGCTCCTCTTCGCGGAAGCGAAGACGAGCGCGACCCGCTCCTCGGGCCCGCGGTTCTTCCACTTTGTGGTCGGCGGTACGACGCCGGCGGCTCTCGCCGCCGATTGGCTTGCCTCGACACTCGACCAGAACTCCTTCGCGTGGATCGCCTCTCCGTTGGGGGCGCGGATGGAGGCCGAGGCAGTGGACTGGCTTCGACAGCTGTTTCGCCTTAGCGATGAGTGGGGAGGTGTTCTGACGACCGGCGCCACGACAGCGAACCTTGCCGGTCTGGCCGCGGCGCGCCGGTGGTGGGGACTCCAGCACGGCGTTGATCCTGACGAGGACGGACTCGCAGCGCTACCCCGGACGCCGGTCCTCACCGGCGGCTACGTGCACTCGAGCGTCCTGAAGGCTCTCGCGATGCTTGGACTCGGTCGAGCGTGCGTACAGATCTTCTCCCGCGATGACGCGGGCCGCGTTGACCTTCCGCAGCTCGAGGCGGTTCTCAAGGTCAGCGCCCCTGCGATCATCGTTGCAACTGCGGGTGAGGTAAACACCGGGGATTTCGATCCACTGAAGGAGCTGTCAGCGCTCGCGCGTAGCCATGACGCCTGGCTCCACGTCGATGGGGCGTTCGGCGCGTTCGCGCGAGCAACCCCGAAGACCGACGATCTCACAGAGGGCCTCGAGCGGGCCGATTCCCTGGCTGCCGACTGCCACAAGTGGTTGAACGTTCCGTACGAATCCGGGATCGCGCTCGTCCGAGAGCCGGATTATCTCCGCGGGGCCTTCCAGGCCGGCGGAGCCTATTTGCCCGAAAACGATCCGCGACCGTCTTTTGGGTTTCTTGGCCCCGAGCTCTCGCGACGAGCGCGGGCGCTTCCGGTTTGGGCGACGCTTCGCGCCTACGGGCGGGATGGTTATCGGTCGATGGTCGAGAAGCATCTCGAGCTTGCCCGACGCGTTGCCGAGCGCGTCGACTCGGAGCCCGAGCTGGAGCGGCTTGCCGATGTGCCACTGAACGTCGTTTGCTTTCGGTTCCGACCGAGCGGCGTAGCCGAGGCCGACCTCGACGACCTGAACGAGCGCCTCGGTGAGCGGATCCTTGCCGACGGGCGGGTCTACGTGGGGACAACGCGCTATGAAGGCCGTGTTGCTTTTCGGCCGGCGTTCGTCAACTGGCGGACGACTGAAGAGGACGTCGATCTCCTCGTCGACGTAATCCTCGAGCTCGGAGGAGGGCTGACAGGCGCCAAGCCCAGCTGAGGCACTCTCGGGCGATGCTACGCTCGTCGCGTGAGTTCGACTCCGCTTACGGGCCTCGAGGCCGGAGGTGGATGCGCGGCCAAGTACTCCGCCGCCCTTCTCGAGGAACTCCTCTCAGGGTTCACCCCGGCGTCATCGGAGAAGCTCCTGGTGGGCCTCGAGACTGCGGATGATGCAGCCGTCTACCTTCTCGACGACGAGCGGGCTCTCGTGCTCACGATCGATTTCTTTCCGCCGATGCTCGACGATCCCGCGGTCTTCGGTTCGATCGCGGCCGCGAACGCGCTCAATGACGTGTTCGCGATGGGTGGCCGACCGCTTGTCGCGTTGTCTGTCGCTGCGTTTCCCGAGGAGCTCGACCCCGACGCTGTGAGGGCGATTCTGAACGCCGCCGCAGACACCGTTCAGCGGGCTGGAGCCTTGCTCGCCGGTGGGCACACGATCCGCGACGATGAACCGAAGTACGGCCTTGCCGTGGCCGGAACCGTTCATCCCAATGGCATTTGGCGGAAGAACGGCGCCGTGCCCGGCGACTCGCTGTATCTGACCAAGCCACTTGGCACGGGACTCGTCCTCACCGGCTGTCGGAAGGGACTCCTCACGGAGTCCGACTATGAGGCTGCAACGACGCTCATGACAGAACTCAACGCCGGGTCCGCAGACCTTCTACGACCTTTTCAGCCGAACGCGGTGACCGATGTAACGGGGTTCGGCCTCTTCGGGCACTCGCACGAGGTCGCGAGTCGATCCGGGGTTCGGCTCGTCATCGAAGCGGATCGGCTTCCATGGCTTCAAGGTGCGATGGAAGCGGCAGAAGCTGGGATTCGCACGGGTGGAGACGGCCGCAACCGCGACTTCGTCGGAGATGCGATCGAGCTCGCGGGACAGCCTGAGCATGTCGCCGCACTCGGTTTCGATCCGCAGACGTCCGGCGGCCTACTCATCTCGATTCCTTCCGACAAGACCGCGGTGCTCGAGGCGGAGGCCGCCGCCGCCGGCCTCCAGATCCATCGCATCGGTTCGGTTGAGCGGGGGAGCGGGTTGCTCGTTCGTTAGGCGTGCGAGTCGGCTAGGTTTTCCCACATGGAGGGGTCCGTAAAGCAGGCGACGCATGCTGCGACGCCTCCACGTCTGCGGGACCGGTTTCGCGAAGTCTCGCCGGCGACGTTTCGAACTCTCGCTTTTCTCGCACTCGGCTCGCTGTTTCTGGTCGTCGTGACGGGAGCCGTGGTTCGTCTGACGGCCTCCGGCCTTGGCTGCGACAACTGGCCGCGCTGCGGTGACACGCCGTTCCCTGAGCGCGACTTCCACGCGCTCGTAGAGTTCGGGAACCGGGTCGTCGCGCTCGGAGCCATTGCAGTGGCCACGGTCGCCGCACTTGCCGCTCGGCGGGTGCGCGATCTTCCGCGCTGGATCGTCTGGGCCGCAGCGTTCGTCGCGATCGCAATCATCGGACAGATCCCGCTCGGCGGCATCACGGTCATCACCGAATTGCATCCGCTTGCCGTTATGAGCCACTTCCTGCTGGCGATGGTCACAGTTTCTGTTTCGGTGCTGATCGCTCTTGGCGCGCAGACGTTCCTCGTTGGCGCTCCGCCGCGAGACGTACCGAGACAGCTCGGCTGGCTCGCGATCGCCCTCGTTCCGGTTGCCATCGCGATGGTCGTCACCGGCGCCTTCGTGACCGCCGCGGGTCCGCATTCGGGCGGTGCGGATATCGAGCGTCTGGGGAACCTCGAGGATGCCTTGTACGTTCACGTCCGAGCGGCAGCGGTCTATGGCATTGGCTTCCTCGGTCTTGCCATCGCGCTCCTAGCGCTCCGCCGGAGACCCCGCAGCGAGCTCTTACTGGCCGGCGGCCTTCTGCTCGTCTTGATCACCCAGATGATCATCGGTGAGATTCAGTGGCGGAATCAATTGCCGTGGGAGCTCGTTCTCGTTCATGTCGCGCTCGCCACTGCGGTCCTCGCAGCCTCGGTTGCGCTTGCCGGAAGGCTCGTGCAGCGGTCGGCGTCGGCTTCGCTCCAAGAGGCCTTTCGCGGACGCTGAATCCCCGGGGCCGCGGCATGGGCGGCTTGTCTGAAACGACAAATGCGTACACTGCGGCTCGTGGGCGAACATCTCCATGTCGAGAGCCGACCGTCCCTCACCCATCCCGTCCTGATCGCGGCTTTTCGGGGCTGGAACGACGGCGCTCAGGGTGCGACGCTCGCCGCGAGCTTCCTGGCTCGGAGCTGGGAGGCCGAACGATTCGCGGCCTTCGATCCCGAGGAGTTCTTCGACTTCCAGGCTACGCGACCGCACGTGTCCCTCGAGGAGGGCCTGACCCGCAGGATCGACTGGCCTGAGAACGCCTTTCTCCACGCCGAGATACCCGGCACCGGTCGCGGTGTCGCCTTGCTCCTCGGCGTCGAACCGAACCTACGTTGGCGTACCTTCTCGGGCGAGATCGTCAAGCTGGCCCAAGAGCTCGGCGTCGAGCTCGTCGTGACGCTCGGTGCGCTCCTTGCCGACGTACCGCACACCCGCCCGTCACCGGTCACGGGGTCGGCGAGTGACTCCAAACTCGCCGAGGACATGGGGCTTGCAGCATCCCGCTACGAAGGTCCGACCGGGATCGTCGGTGTTCTTCACGACGCGTGCCGCGCGGAGGGGCTTCCGTCTGTGAGTTTCTGGGCAGCCGTGCCGCACTACGCGTCGCTCGCCGCCTCCCCGAAAGCCGCGCTCGCGCTTTGCGATCGCGTCGCGACGTTGCTTGAAACCGACCTCGACCTGGGCGACCTCGAGAAAGCGGCGGATACCTATGAGGAGCAGGTCAGCCAGGCGGTCCAGGCCGATGAAGAGACCGAGACGTACGTGGAGGAACTCGAGCGCCGGCGGGACGCCCTCGGCGAGGATCTCGACGTACCATCGGGAGACAGCCTCGCCGAGGAGTTGAGCCGGTTTCTCAAGGAACACGAAGAGCGCCGACGCGAAGAGGAAGAACGCTGAACGCGGGGTAACTAGCCGACCGCAGCAGAGCCTGACAACGCCGGCTCAAGACCAGAGGTCCGGAGGACGCCGAACGTGAATGCGTAGGCTTCGGTTCCCGGTTCGAATCGCAGTTCGAGGAGATGATCCTGTTCAGCCTCACCGGTCTCGGCGAGCGTGTAGAGCTTGTTCTCGGTAACCGTGATCGAGCCCTGGAGCTCGCCGTCCAGGAGGACCTCGACCTCTCTTGGGCCGTGCACAGTTCCGAGAACGAGGTGAACGGCCTCGCCCAGATAGCGAAGCCGAAGCGTCGCATCGGGTCCTGCGACGGCCCGCTCGTGCTCGACGAACCAGGTGCCGCCGAACGTGAAGCCGTGTAGCGGGATGTCGTCGGCCGGTTCGTACTCCGCGGCCTGATTTGGCTTGATCGATCCGCCAACGTAGTTAGCAATGCGGGCGAAACCGAGGTAGAGCTCGGGCGTCTGGCCCCTTGTCGGCGAGAGGTTCTCGATCCTTTCTTCGACGCTGTCGGGTACGTCTCCGCCGTCTTCGGTCAGGAGGGTTCGGATGACCTCCTCGCTTTCCTCGTAGGCGCCCTCGCCGAAGTGGAAGAAGCGGATATTGCCCTGCCGATCGATGAAGTACTTCGACGGCCAGTAGCGATTGCGCCATGCCTGCCAGGTCGCGAAGTCATTGTCGAGTGCCACGGGATACTCGATGCCGAGGTCGTCAACCGCATCCTGCACGTTGTCCGCCTCGCGCTCGAAGGCGAACTCTGGCGAATGAACTCCGACGATGACGAGGCCTGCGTCACGATATGTCTCGTCCCAGCGCTTGAGGTGTGGGAGGGTGCGGAGACAGTTGACGCACGAGTACGTCCAGAAGTCGATGAGGACCACCTTGCCCCGCAGGTCTGCGAGCGCGAGTTCCTCGGAGTTGAGCCAGAGCGCGATGTCCTGGAATTCGGGCGCGGGTCCGTAGTTGGCGATCAGGTCTGATTCGATCGAAGCCGTCGTCGACTCCTCGTCGCCGTCATCCAACAAGCTGTCGATCCGGTCCTCGGCGGCCGCGCTCTCCTCGAGTCCTTGAAGGGCGCGTGTGTATCCCGGTACCTGCGAGGCCAGACGTGTGTCGAGTCCAAGCACCATGATCACCCCGGCTGCGGCAACGACGACTCCGAGCCCGCGCCGGACGGCAAGGGCTCTCGACTTCAGCGGCGCGATATTCAGACCCCGTTGGGCTGCGAGCGCGATTGCGAGCAGAATGAGTCCTGCCCCGATCGCATACGCCAGGGTGACGAAAACCGCGTCGGCCGAGAAACTCCGCGTCGCCGCGACGACGGCGATCGACGCGATGATCGGCCCAGCGCACGGGGTGAACAGGAGACCGAGGCTGAGGCCGAGGACAAAGCCTCCGCCGACGTCGGCCGTGTTGCGCCGTGCTAGGCGGTGGAAGGGTCTCCCGGCAAGGTCGCCGACCTTCGGAAAGAGCAGGATTGCCGCGAGCACGAAAACGACGCCGATCGCGATGTTCCGTAAGAGGTCGTTCGGCAGCCCGAGAGCCGAGAGGATCACGGTCGCGGCCAGCGTGAACGCGGTGAAGCTCACGATGAGTCCCGCAATGACGGCAAAGGGCCGGAATCGGGAGCCGGTGACGCTCCCGGCGAAGATGATCGGCAACACCGGGAGCACGCACGGCGAAATCGCGGTCACGATGCCTGCGACGAAGGCGATTCCGATGAGCGGCAGGAGCTCCACGACGCTCCATCAGGGTAGCCAGGAGTTCTAACTAATCTCTTACGATCGTCCTCCGGTCGAGACCGCTTCGCCGCCCCCGCGCGTGGCGCTCCTTTCAACGGTTCGAGCCGCTCGAGCTAGTGGTGCCCTGGATTCTCGGTGCCGGCGTTCGTGAGCTTCTTCCGGCCCGCGAGGAAGAGGGCGAGACCGGCGACGGCGAAGAGGACGCCGAGATTCCCCTCCTTGATCTCGACCGCCGCATGGGCGAGCGACTCAGTCCCCTCGTAGACGTGGGCTGGGATCCACGCCCGAGCTGCCTCGGAGAAGAGATGGTTGAGCATGAAGAGGGCTCCAACGGCGAGGGGAAAGATCGGCACGAACCGCCGAAGGTAGGGGCGAAGACGG
>CAYTCZ010000105.1:9037-14090 GCA_964436315.1 uncultured Gaiellales bacterium
CGAAGAGCGCGGAGGCAACCAGAAACCCGAGCGCGCCGAAGGTCTCAAAGAACCCATCCTCGTCTGTGAAGAAATCGGCTCCAGAAGTCGGAAGCAGCAGGGCTGCGAAGCTGGCGGCGAGGAAAAGACTGATGAAAGCGGCGCCGCGGGCTAGCCGTGGAGTACTGCCGTGGGACCAAGCCTGGGAAACACGTTCCCTCGTGCCAGCTGCGGAGCGAATTGACGATCCGGCCGGAGCGCTTGGTGGTGCCTCCTGCGGGGTAGGCAGTATCGAGCGACCGTCGACGGGACGGATCTCACCGCCTACACCCCCGTTCACCACAACGAAACAAAGCTATTAGCTCCCGGTTGACCGGCTACGTGACGAAACGCCGGGGCCTGCGGTCCGAACGGCTAGGCCGCGCCCTCCTCAAGGGGGGCTCTGCCGAGCCTCTAGTTGGACGCGTCTTCGGTGGGAGTCTGCTCTGGCTCTGCCGCCGACTTTGAATCCGCGGCCTCACCACCGTTGACCGACGTACTTGACGGGATCTCGTAGTCGTTCGATGAAGCAGCTTCTCCTACCGACACTGGGGTCGTGGCGGCGCGATCGCCGTCCTGCGAGACCGGTTGAGCCGAATCGGCCGGTGAGTCCGACGATGTGCCGGCGACCTGTCCAGTCTTCGGGTCGCGTTTCGCGGTGTCCGCGGCGCCCTGCTTGCCGTCGGCCGAGGCCTGCGCCTGCTGTGCTTGCTTCTGACTCTTCTTCTTCCGCCGCCGCCGCCGCCGTTTCGGCTGCTTCGGTGCCGGTAGGTTGTCGGCGAGTGCTCCGGCGACCTCGGGCAGGCTCCCAAGCCTTTCGCGTGCGCGTTCGATGAGCTGCTGTGAGGTCGGCGTGTACCCCTCTGCCGAGACCAGCAGCGCAACGCCGACATGCAGCGGCTGCTCAAGCGCGACGTTGACAAGCCGAGCAGCATTCTCGTCGTGCCGGTGTCCGCGGGAGTTCGTCAGAGCTCCCAGGAGCTTCTTCGCGTCGGGCAGATCAGCGCTTGCCCGCCGGTCTTGAATCTTTCGCGTCGACTTGGCGAGTCGCCACGTCCATCGAGTCAGGATGTCGTCGGGCGCGTCGACCTTTTGATCCCCGATCGCCCGCAAGAGCACGCGCACGCCTGCAACGCGGTCTTTCTCCCAGGTTGGCGCCGACGTCACCATCGTGACGAGGTCGTCGAAGCTCGCCCGGTCAACACCGATTGAGACTCTGTCGCCGAGAGCCGACATGCGCAATCGGCGGTTCGGGTTCTCTGCGGCGCAACTCATGAGGAACGCCTCACGCGTTTCGCGCGGCGCCCGCGCCAGTTTCTCCGCGAAATGTTGGCGTTCGTCGTAACGCACCTGCCGTCCTGCGACCCCGGCCCAGAGCCACTGCTCGTCTTCGGCGAGCCGGCTCGGGTCGACGCGCTCCCACTCTCGTGTGATGACCTTGATGCGGCGTCGGACATCGGGAGTGACCGGGACGAGCCACGCAGCGGGCGACAGCTTTCGCCGCGCACGCCGCTGCACCCGCCTTCGTGGCGCCGGCGTCACACGCGCGCCTTGGCGGTAGAAGTCGGTATCGAGGAGCGAGTGGATGGTGATCGTGCGCTCGTTGTGAGTCGCAGCCGGGTCGACGAAGTCGACAACGACACCCGCTTCCTTTCGCGGATGCATCCGCATGATCCGTCCGATCCGCTGCTGGTAGACCCGCCGCGAGGCGGTGGGGGCGAGGTGCATGCAGACGGTCGCGCGAGGAGAGTTCCAACCCTCGGCGAGCAGTTGGGCATTGATCAAGACGTTGATCTCTCCGCGCTCGTAGGCGGCGAGCGTCTCGGCGAGCTTCAGTGGGGGCGTGCGTCCACTCACAGCCTCAGCCTTCAATCCCGCGGCTCGGAACTCGCGCGCCAGGTTGTACGCATGCTCGACGCCCGCCGCGTAGACGATGCCGGCCGTGTTGTCGAACCGATCGCGGTAGAGGCTTGCCGCAGCCTGATTGATCACCGCGTGGTCGAGCACTCTCGACAGGGCCCCTTCGTCGTAATCGCCGCCGACGATCGGAACCGAGGAGATAGCGGCCGCCGGAGGAACACGAAGCGAACGAAGAGGCGCAATCAGTCCGCGTCTTGCCGCATCCGTCAGGGGGAGATCGTCGACAGATGCCGGAAAAACGTCGGAAACGCTCTTCGCGATGAGCTGTTCGGTCGCCGTCATGCCGACGAAAATGGGCTCGGGCAGGCTCCGAATCGCCGCGCTCGTCTTCTCGCCGAGCGCGGTGTGAGCCTCGTCACAGATCACGAGCTGATACGCCTGGCGGCTGAGCGAGCCGACGTGACGCGCGAACCACGCGTACGTCTGGATCGTGATCGGGTTACCGCGAAGCGGCTCCTTGCCGGCTTCGATCGCCGGTTGGAGTCGTTCTCCGTATCCCTCTGTCGTGAGGTCGCGGGTGAACTGGCTGACGAGAAGTCTCCGATGGGTGAGGATCAGGACGCCCATCGTCCGGGCGGCCTCCACGAAGCCGGCTGCTGCAATGGTCTTTCCGGACGCGGTCGGGTGGCGGAACCGGTACCGCCTCGTCGCCCCTGAATCGTGCATCTCGGGCTCGCTCTCGGACTCGGGGAGCTCGTCGCCGTTCGGCTCATCTTCGAGTTCGTCCTCGATGCCCTCTTCCTCAGCCAGCGTTGGGGCGACTGTGCCCTCGCCGTTCCCGTTCGCCTCTTCCTCTCGGGCCGAAATAAGCTCGGTCAACATGCCGGCAAGGGCGTCGATCTGATGTCGGCGCAGCTCGGTCCCGGAGGCGAGACGCGGTGGATGATCGGTCAGGACTCGCTCGAGCCCGAGCATGAGCGCGTACTTCACCTTCCAGTCCCTCGAGGGGACGGACCGACCCGCGTCGATCTCGGCAAGCGCGTCGTCAAGTGCGTTTCGACGCGCGCGACCTTCCGCCAGGGCGTCTGCCGGATCCTCGTCGGGCCGAAGGAAAGGCTCACCCGCCCAGGCCTCCGCGCGTCGCGATGCGGCGACTAAGCGGGCAGCTTCCTCCGACGGAATAGTCGAGTGCTCTATTGCCTCTTGCATGGGTGCAGCGCAAAGGCGCTGCCACTGATGTGAGAGTAAGCGCACTCCCTCGTGCGCTTTGCTCCACCAACTATATCGCACCTACGAGCCTGAGACCTGAGATGTGTTTTCAGTCGCGTGGGAGTGTTGCCGCGGCGGAAGTGTGACTCCTTCGACTCGAGCCGAGCCAGTAGGCTCGTCTGCATGGACTTTCAAGTCTTGGCGGAGCGCGCTCAACGCCGCTTCGCGGACGGTGAATCCCGGCTCGACGGGCTCGAGGGCGATCAGCGGCAGAAGCAGCTCGTTCGCATGGCGAACGCTGCATACGCCGCGGGACTCGCGTGGCTCATGGAAGGCCGGGAAGCGCATGCTCGCGATTGGCTTCGGCGTGCAGCCGAGACGTACCGGGAAAGCCATGCGCTCGCGCCTCCGCAGAGTTGGGGGCGCCCGATCGGCGCAGTCAAGGCTCGCGTGATTGCTGCAGACTGGGACCGGGCCGAGACCGATGCCAAGTGGTCGCTCGACCTTGGCGCCGCGGATGCCGACTCGCCCATCGGGCGGTATGCGGCTGCGCTCGCCAGTCTGGTTCTGGGACAGAACGCTGCCGCCGCTCGTTTGGCGAAGGGGCTCCAGGCCGAGTCGGCCGACGTATTCTCAGCCGACGTGGCCGATGCGCTCAGCGGTCTCGGACGCTCGGATCCGACGAAGTACGAGTCCGGCGTTCGCCGCGTTCTCGCATCATTCGAGGCGCGGGACGCGTATCTGGAGGACGTGCCCGTTGCCGATACCGTCCTCGTATTGGAGGCGCTTGCGGGACGGCGCCAGATGGCCGTTCACCCGAGCTCGGATCTTCTCCCTTCGAGCTGAACGGTTGTAGAGATGCCCGGTTCCGGGGAGACCGAGGCCTTTGACCTCGCTTGGCCAGCTTTCTTCTTGGCCTTCGGTTTCTTGGCTTTCAGAACCCTGAACACGCTCTGCCCTATCAAGTCGCCGAACTCAGCGTTCTTGCGCGGGCCGATGCCCGGCCACACGTACCAGACGATGCGCCAGCCCGGCCGCAGCCTGTAGCGCTTGCCCTCGAAGGCCCATCTCTTCCGCAGGACGAAGTTCGCCTTGCCCGGCCAGAAGGTTCCGATCTTGACGAGCTCGGCCTCCGCTCCCTTGCCTTTGATCCGGAAGAGCTGGATGTTGTAGTACTTCGCGCCCTTCTGGCGAACCCAGCGGAACTTGACCTTCTTGCTCTTGGCCGGCACGCGGATTTTGGCCCCGGCCTTTGGCTTCGCGAGGAGGATCGCCCTCGGGGTCACGATCACGGTGGCGACGGCGGACTTGTTGCCCGTCTTGTCCTCGGCGACGATCTCGTAGCGGTACTCGACCTTGTTCTTGAGCTTCCGGTCGACGAACCTGTTCTCCGTGCCGCGGTAGACGACCTTGGTGGAGCCTACGGCTGCAAGCGTGCCGCCTGTCGTGCGGGTCACGACGTAGCGTCTGAAGTCTAGGGCCGTGCTTGCCCTCCATCTGAGCTCCACCTTGTGATCGCCCGCGTTCGCCCTGAAGTTCTGGATCCTCGGGGGACCCCTGGTGTCGATCTCGGTGACAACCGTTCCTGGCTTCACCCCAACCTTCAGCCTGCGGACCTGGAACGAAACGGTGATCGGCTCCGACGTGTTCCCGAAGGTGTCGGTCGCCGTGAAGGTGAGGAGCGTCGTGCCGAGCGGGTACTGCGGGAGGTCAGGGGTCACGTCCAGGGGGACCTGGCCGGCGACGATGTCGGTCGCCTTGGCGGTGAACAGCTGCGGAGCCGAGTCTTTGAAGAACGCGCTGTCCGTGTTCTCGTAGACGACGAACGTCTTCGGAAGTACCGGGTTCACAGGCGGCTTCGTGTCTTCCACTGTGGCGTTGAACGAGTCCGTCGTCGTGTTTCCGTGCCCGTCGTTTGCTTGACAAGTAACGACCGTGGTTGTGATGGGGAATACCGATCCGTTGG